>NZ_JBFLUM010000002.1:0-33427 GCF_050470785.1 Microbacterium sp. NRRL B-14842
GATGCTCACGGTATCCTCCGGAACGGCGGAACGGGATGGTAAATTCTTTTCAGCGAGTCTACGTGTTGTGTAGTCGCTTTTCTTTCTTTCCGCCGGATCCGAGGAGTGCCGATGAGCGAGACGACCGCCACCGTCGACCTCGGCAAGTCCCGCTGCCGCCTCGTCGTGCACGGCGCGACGGCCGGGGAGCGCTCCGGGATCGGAGCGCCGGGCCTCGCCGCGGCGGGCGGAGTGGAGGCGGCGCTCACCGCGATTCTCCCGCTGCTCGACGGTGTCGAGCGCATCGACACGCTCGGCGTGGGGGCGGCCGGCGCCTGGTTCGCCCCGGAGGCGGCCGCGGAACTCGCCGCCGCGCTCGCCGCACGGACCGGAGCGCGCGTGGCCGTGGCGTCGGACGTGGTCACCGCCATGCGGGCGCTCTCGACGGCGCGGCCGGCGTGCTGCTCATCGCCGGCACCGGAGCCGTGGCGCTGGGCGTCGACCCTTCCGGTGCGCGTCTGGTCGACGGCTGGGGTCCCGAGCTGGGCGACTTCGGCAGCGGATCCTGGCTCGGCCGCGAGGCGTTGCGCGCCGTGCTCCGTGCCCACGACGGGCTGGCCGCGCCCACCGCTCTCACCACGGCGCTCGCCGCCCCCGTCGGCCCGCCCTCGGCCGTGCAGGCCTGGCTCGCCGCCGACGGAGCTCTCGCCCGCCGCCTCGCGACCCTCGCGCCCCTCGTGCTCGCCGCCGCCGCAGACGACGACCCCGTCGCCCGCGGGATCGTCGAGGAGGCCGTCCGGCTCCTCGCTGCGACGACCGCTGCGGCCGCCGGGCCGACCGCGGACGTCGCACTGCACGGCGGCCTCACCGACCACGACGGATTCCGCGCCGCCCTCGCACGCGCGCTCGAAGGGAGCGGCCGTCGGGTCGTCCCCGCGCGAGGCGGCGCCATGGACGGGGGCCCTGCTGCTGACCCGTCGCCTCGACCTCCCCCATGAAAGGTTCGTGCACCGTGCCGAATGACCCCCGTCTGACCACCCTTCTCGCCGAGCTCGCGGGCCTGGACACCGAGGCCTCGTCCACCGAGCGGGGCGATCTCGACCTGCTGAGCACCACTGAGCTCGTCGAGCGCATGAACGCCGAGGACCGTCGCGTGCCCGAGGCCGTGGCCGGTCGCACGCCGGAGATCGCGGCGGCGGTGGACGGCATCACGGAGCGCTTCCGACGCGGCGGTCGCCTCATCTACATCGGTGCGGGCACGGCAGGTCGCATCGGCGTGCTCGACGCGAGCGAGTGCCCGCCCACCTTCGGCACCGACCCGTCGATGGTGGTCGGACTCATCGCCGGCGGGGAGACGGCCATCCGCTCGGCGGTGGAGAACGCGGAGGACGATGATGAGGCCGCGGCCCTCGCCCTGCGCGACCTCGACCTCACCGAGCGGGACACGGTGGTGGGCATCTCGGCATCCGGCCGTACGCCCTACGTCATCGGCGGGCTGCGGTACGCCCGGGGCCTCGGCGCCCTCACGGTGGCGATCGCCTCGAACGCGGGGTCGGCGATCGGCGCGGAGGCCGACATCGCGATCGAGGTCGTCACGGGGCCGGAGTTCATCTCGGGCTCCACGCGGCTGAAGTCCGGCACGGCGCAGAAGCTCGTCGTGAACATGCTGACGACGCTCTCGATGATCAAGCTCGGCAAGACGTACCGCGGGGTCATGGTCGACCTGCTGGCCACGAACGAGAAGCTGCACGCGCGCTCGATCCGCACGGTGTCGCAGCTCGCGGATGTGGACGTCGACGCCGCGTCCGCCGCGCTGCAGGCCGCGGACGGTTCCGTCAAGCTCGCGCTGCTCCTGCTCGCGACGGGCGCCTCCGCCGAGACCGCCGCTGAGGCGCTGGCCGCGGCCGACGGCATCCTCCGCGACGCGATCGCCGCCCTCGCCTGACCCGCTCTCCCCTCGGCAGGGATGAGAATCGCGCCTGACGGGAGCGATCGGGGCACCTTTTCGCACCCGCGACGGGCTGCCCGCTAGCGTGAGGGCATGCCCCTCGCTCTCGTCACCGGCGCCGCGCGCGCGAACAGCATCGCCGCGGGTATCGTCCCGCGGCTCCGTGCCGACGGCTGGACCGTCGTCACCAGCGACCTCGACGACGCCGATCACCCCGCCGACCTCTCCACCGCCGACGGGCCGGAGCGCCTGATCGCCGAGGTCGCGGAGGCGCACGGCCCGATCTCCGCGCTCGTCCTCAGCCACGCGCACGACGTCGAGTCCGGCGTGCTGGACACGACGGCGGAGAGCTTCGACCGGCACGTCGCCGTGAACGCGCGGGCGAGCCTGCTCCTCATCGCGGCCTTCGCCCGGCAGGCCGATACGGTGGCGCGATCGTGGCGCTCACGAGCGATCACGTGACCGGGAACCTGCCCTACGGGGCCTCCAAGGGCGCGCTCGACCGGCTCGTCATCTCCGCCGCGCGCGAGCTCGGTCCGCGCGGCATCTCCGCCAACGTCCTGAACCCCGGCCCCATCGACACCGGATGGATGGACGACGAGACGCGCGTCGGCCTCGCCGGGATGACACCGCTCGGTCGCCTCGGCACGCCGGGCGACATCGCCGCGGTCGTCTCGTTCCTCGTCTCGGATGAGGGACGCTGGATCTCCGTCAGCTCCTCCACGCCGACGGGGCCTTCTCCGCCCGCTACTGATCGCGCGGCGGAGCGTCCCCGGGTGCGCTCAGTGGCCGCAGGCGCAGGAGTCGCCGCCGCAGCAGGAGTCCGTCGCCGTCGCGCCGCCGTGCGCCTGGGAGGACTCCGGCACGTCCATGGCGGGGTTCTGGTCGAGGAAGCCGTAGGGCTTGAACCAGAATCCCGCGTAATCCACGGGCATGATCGGCCAGTCCTCCGGCGGGGGAAGTGCGTGAGCCCGAAGGTGTGCCACAGCACCATGTCCTCGCCGTCGATCCGGCGGTCGTCGGCCGTGTACTCCGGAGGCCGGCGCCGCCCTGGTGCGCGTTGGGGTAGCGCCCGGCCGGCCAGATCTGCCCGTGCTCGTACCGGGTCGCCCAGAGGTGCTTCGTGGCGAAGGCCGCGCGCGCGGCGACGGAGGAGGCGGGGTCGGCCATCAGCAGGGCGGTCGACTCCGGGACGAGGTGGTAGGCGGTCGGGCGGCCGACGTGGTTGGTCCGCGAGGCGCTCTGCACCTCCCACACCGGGCGGCGGAGGAGTCGGCCTCACGCTGGGCGGCGTGCTCGGTCTCGAGCACCGTCTCCGACCAGGTGAACGCGTTGCCGAACGGGTTGTCCGGCCCCATCGGCACCCGCTGCGCGTCGACCTCCACGAGGCGGTTGTCCTGGCCGTCGATAGCCACGTCGAGCCGCGCGCAGAACAGATGCTGGTGGACCGGGGCGAAGACGCCGGGGGCGAGCTCGGTGGCGTGCTTCTGACGGACGCCCGGCTCCCCGGCGCCGGCGAACACGATGCCCGTGGCCTTGGCGACGACCTCGATGGAGCCGTCCAGTCCGAAGTTCCAGTAGAAGCCGTAGTCGTAGTTGCCGATCGTGGAGAAGTACGAGACCACGAAGCGCCGTGAGCGCCGCACGTCGGACCGTCCCGAGAGGTCGGTGTGCTTCCAGAGGATGCCGAAGTCCTCCTCGTGCATGCAGATCACATTCGGGATGCGCACCGGGTGACCGTGGTCGTCGGCGACGTAGCCGTCGAGATACCGGATCACGCCGAGGCAGTCGCAGCCGAGCTCCAGGTGGTTGGCGTTCTTGCCGAGGAGGTACTCGCCCGCGTCGAAGTAGCTGATCCAGAAGCGCCCGGGGGCGGTGTCACCGTACGGCACGACCATCTCCGGCACGCTCGCCCGGTGCAGCACGGAGCGCCCCTGGAACGACACGTCGTGCAGGACGAGGCCTTCGCGGGCGTTGAAGCCCACGCGCATGGACCAGCCCTCCCACTCGACGAGCGATCCGGACACGGCGAAGCTCGGCCCGTCCGGCTGGGTGATCTCGATGGGCCGCAGCGTCGTCCGTGCCGCGCCCTGCACCTCCGGGTAGTAGTTGCCGTGCCCGGCGGGCACCGGCACGTCGCCCTCGTCCTCGACGCGGATCACGCTGTCCGTGGTGAGGTCGATGTGCACGATCAGCCCCTCGACGGGGTGGGCCCACGGGGAATCCTGCTCGTCGTATCGGAGGAAGGTGAGGGACCGGATCACGCGGCGGCCCACCTCGTCGGCCCGGCCGGTGTAGCCCGGGGCCAGGGGGGAGCAGAAGGCGAGGGCCATGTGGTCCGCCAGGCCCCGCCGCCGCATGGCCGCCTGCCAGTCCGGGGATGCCTTGGCGATGGCCTCTGCCCGCTCGTACTCCTCGAACAGGTACTGCGGCTGGCCGTACGGCGGGGCGTCGTTCGGCACTCGCTCCTGCCGCACGACCTCGCCACGGGTGATCGAGACGATCAGCTCGGTCGCGACGCCGGTGGCGGTGTCGAGCAGCGTCACGTCGACACGGCGGTCGATGGGAGAGCCGGGACGCCAGCCCGCGAGCTCCTCCTTCGTGGCTTCGTCGGGGAGCACCATCGGCACGCGGGTGGTCGCCGTCAGCAGGCCGGCTGCGTCGAGCACGGCGCGGGCGGCGGCGATCTCGGCACCGGTGAGCGGGTCGAGCGGGTGCGGGACGGCGATCGGCTCGAGGGAGACGGGCTGGGGGAGTGCGGGGACATCGTTGACCTCACTATTTTCGAGCAAGTGCTCAAGAAACGGGTTGGCACGATGATACGACGGCATGCACGGGCGCACAACCGTGGCGTGTGGGCGATGTCGAGGTCAGCGACGCCAGGGGGCGAGGATGCTGTCGAGGACCGCGAAAGTGCGCCGCCGCCGTCTGCGGTTCGGTGACCTCGACGACCTGCTGGCCGTACGTGATCGAGCGCAGGAGGGCGAGGAGGTCGCCGGTGGGGGTGTCCGGGCGCAGCTCTCGGTCGCTCACCGCCTCCTCCAGTGCCTCGCGGATGCTGCCCTGCCACGTCGCGAGGGTCGGCGCTCCGGCGTCAGGAGTCGGGGCGAGGGTGGCCAGGCGCCCCCAGAAGCCGACGACGACGTGCGCCTCGGTGCGAGTGCGCTCGTCGACGGGGAGCACCTCGCCCATCAGGGCCCGCAGGCGCGCCAGGCCGCGGAGTCCGTCCGTCGCCGCGGCGATGCGCTCGTCGGTGCGACGGGTGACCTCGGCCGCGGCGGCCCGGACGACGTCGTCGAAGCCGTCGAAGTAGTGCCAGAGCGAACCGGTCGCGACGCCGAGCTCCTTGGCGACCGCCCGTGAGGACACGCTCTCATGACCGTCTCTGGCGGCGACGACGAGCAGCGCGTCGGCGATCTGACGGCGACGCTCATCATGGTCGACGATGCGGGGCACGTGCTCATTGTGTCGTATGACGAGGGGTCTCGCTTTTTTGAGCGAACGATCAATATACTTCGGCTGTGGACCTCCTGCTCCGGCAGCATCGTGGCTGATGGCGGCGGCGGCGCTCGTGTCGGCCGGCGCCTGCCTCGCTGCGCGGCGCGCTGTGCCGTGGCAGGGACGCCAGGCCGCGGTGGTGATGGCGGCGGGGATGCTGCTGATGGCGACGGGCGGGACCGGGCCGCTGGGTGCCCTGCTGATCGGTGCCCTGCTGCTCGTGTCCGGCATGATCGGCACGATGGGCGTTCGCGGGGCGACGTCCGCGGCCCCCTGCTGTCACCGCGCTCTCGGATCGCTCGTGATGGCGATCTGCGCCTTCCACGGCGCGGCGGGATCGGTCGGTCAAGGCGTGGTGACGTCCGCGGGGCACGGGGGTCATGGACTCGGCGGCGCGCTCGGCGCGCTCGTCCTCCTCGGCACTCTCAGCGTCGTCGCCTGGACGATCGCCGCAGGGTGGCGGACGACGGCGCATCGGGGCCGCGCCGCCCGGCTGCTCGCGGTGGAGTCCTGGGCGATGGCGATCGGGGTCGTCGCGATGAGCATCGCGGGCTGACCGTCCGGTGCGAGGGTCTCACTCCGCGCCGCGGGGCGGACGAAGGCCCAGGCCGCGATCGCCGCGACGGCGGCGGCCAGGGTCATGGTGACCGCCATCGTGACGGCGTTCGTGCCCCCGATCCCGGCGGCGACCGGGGCGAGCACCGGGCCGAACAGGAACGACGACATGCCGAGCAGCGCGGACGCCGTCCCCGCCCTGGCGCCGTGATGCGCGAGGGCGAGTGTCTGGCCGTTCGGGCCGCCGAGGCCCGCGCACAGCATGAACCCGACGAGTGCCGCCACCACGCCCGCCACCCCCGTCCCGCTCAGTGCCAGGACGAGGAAGGTCGTGGTCGCGACGAGCGTCGCCGTGACCCCGCCGAGGTAGACGCGGAGGGGGCCGAAGCGGCGCACGACCAGGCGGCTCGACTGGCTGCCGACGATGCTCGCGAGGGCGCCGGCGGCGAAGGCGAGACTGAAGCTCTGCGGGCTGAGGCCGAACTCGTCCTGCAGGACGAAGGACGACATCGAGAGATAGGTGAAGAACGCCACGCCCGCACCGGCGGAGGCGCACAGGACCGCGGCGAAGAGCCGGTCGCCCAGCACGGCGCCGGCATGCGCCCGCAGCACGCGGAGGCCTCCGCCGTGGCGCGCCTCCGGTCGCAGCGTCTCCGGCAGGAGGAAGACGACCACGAGCAGCAGGATGACGCCGATCCCGCTGAGCACCCCGAAGATCCCGCGCCAGTCCATGATGCGGGCGAGCTGGCCGCCCACCACCGGCGCGATGATCGGCGCGGTGCCCGAGACGAGGAACAGCAGCGAGAGCATGCGGGAGAGCTCGATGCCCTCGAACTGGTCGCGGGCGATCGCCAGGCAGATCACGATGCCCGCCGATCCCGCCAGCCCCTGCAGGAAGCGGGCGACGAGCAGCAGCTCGATGGTCGGGGCGACCGCGCACACCGCGGAGAGCACCGCGAACGCCGCGACGCCGACCAGCAGCGGCAGACGTCTGCCAGCCGGTCGCTGAGGGGACCGGCCACGAGCTGCCCCAGGCCGAGGCCGATCATGCACGCCGACATGGTCACCTGCGCCAGGGCCTCGGTCGTGCCGAGCGACGCCGCGAGCTGGGGGAGCTGGGGCAGGTAGAGGTCCATCGACAGCGGACCGAAGGCTTCCAGCATGCCGAGCACCAGCATCGCCCGCAGCGTGCCCATCCGCGCGGGCTCACCGCGCGCCGGGAGACTCATCCGCCCAGGCGCAGCACGCGCGCAGCCAGCTCTCCCGCGCGGCCACCGCGGCCTGCGAGACCTCGGCCTCGGGGGAGAACCCGGAGAAGCCGTGGTAGCCGCCCGCCCAGACGTGCAGTTCGGCCTGACCGCCCGTGGCCCAGATCCGCGACGCGTAGTCGACGGCCTCATCGCGGAAGGTCTCCGCGGCACCCACCTCGATGAACGCCGGAGCGAGTCCCGACAGATCCGTGGCCCGGGCCGGCGCCGTGTACGCGACACGCGGTCGGTGAACCGGTCGGCTCCGGCGATCGCGTCCCACGCGGTGTCGTTGTTGTTCCGGTCCCAGGCGCCGAAGCCGTCGTACTGCCGGCTCGACGGGGTCTCGTTGCGGTCGTCGAGCATCGGGCAGCCGAGGAGCTGCCCGGCCAGCCGTGGTCCGCCGCGGTCGCGGGAGAGCAGCGCGACCGCCGCCGAGAGTCCGCCGCCGGCGCTCTGCCCGGACGCGATGACGCGGGAGGTGTCGATGCCGAGCTCGTCGGCGTGGGCGACCATCCACTCCAGTGCCGCGTAGCAGTCCTCCGCCTGCGCCGGTCCGGGGTGCTCCGGGGCGAGACGGTACTCGACCGCGACGCCGACGACACCGTGCCGCTCGGCGAGGTCGATGAGCTCGGCGGTGCCGAAGAAACGCGTGCCGAGCACCATGCCGCCGCCGTGGATCGACAGCACCGCCGGTGCCGGGTCTGCGGGCGCCTGCGCCGGGCGCACGATGGTGATCTCGAGGTCCGGAGCCCCGACGGGGCCGGGGATGACCCGGTCCTCCCAGGTCACGGCGCGACCCTCCGCCTGCACGGCCATCGGCGGGATGATCGTGGCGAAGTGATCGCGGTTGGCGTGGATGGTGTCCGCGCGCAGCGGGATGACCTCGACGAGGTCGACGAAGGCGTCGAGTCCGGCGACGAGCTCCGGGTCGTAGGGCACCGGTTCGGGCGTGCTCATGCGGCGGTCCGCCAGATCCGTCGCAGCCAGGAGGCACGTGCGGCGAGGGCAGCGCGGGTGATCTCGGCGTCCGGCATGTACATGTCGAAGCCGTGGGCGCCGCCGCCCCACACGTGCAGCTCGGCCTGACCGCCGGTCTCCCAGATCCGGAGGGGCGTACACGGTGTCCTCGTCGCGGAACATCTCCGCCTCGCCGACCTCGATGTAGGCGGGCGGAAGGCCGGAGACGTCTGTCGCCCGGCTCGGCGCGGCGTAGGCGGGAGCCTCGACGCTGAAGGCGAGCTCCTCGCCGAGGACGCACGACCAGGCGAGGAGGTTCATGTCGCGCTGCCAGGTGCCGATGCCGTCGTACTGCCGACTGGCCACCGTGGTGTTGGTGTTGTCGATCATGGGACACAGCAGCAGCTGCCCGGCCATGACGGGGCCCCGCCGATCACGCGCCAGCAGGGCGACGGCCGCGGTGAGGCCCCCGCCCGCGCTGCCGCCGCCCACGACGATGCGCGCGGGGTCGATGCCGAGCTCCGTGGCGTGGGTGTGCGTCCACACGAAGGCCGCGTAGCAGTCCTCCACGCCCGCGGGGTACGGGTCCTCCGGGGCGAGGCGGTACTCGACGTTCACGGCCACGACGCCGTGCTCCGCGACGATGTCGACGACTCGAGCCGTCTCCCAGGAGCGGTGGCCGACGATCATGCCGCCGCCGTGGATGTTCACGAAGCCGGGGAGCGTCGAGGTCTCCGAGCCGGCGGGGCGGAAGATCGTGACCTCGATGTCCGGTGCTCCGGGCGGGCCGGGGATGACGCGGTCCTCCCAGGTGATGTCCCGGCCGGCGATCACGGCGTCGTTGTCCGGGAACATCCGGTTGACGCCGTCGCGCGGCAGGGTCTCGCGGGTGAGGGCGGGCTGCGGGTTCTTCGCGATCTCGTCGAGCACGGCCTGCACGTCGGGATCGAAGGGGACGGGGATGGTCATGGTTCTCCTCGGGTGGGACGGCGTCAGGGGCCTTCGGGGTCGACGACCCCGCGGTCGGCCCAGAAGGGCTCGACGAGACGGCGCAGCTCGGCGGCGCCGACGCGGTCGACGAGGGCGGCCGCGTCGAGGTTCGCCCGCAGCTGCGCGACGCGGGAGGCGCCGAACAGCGTCGTCGTCAGGGCGGGGTGGGTGAGGGTGAACGCGATGCCGAGCTGGGCGGGGGTCACGTCGAGGTCGTCGGCGACCGCCGTGAACGCGGGGACGTCGGCGATGATCCGTTCGCGGATGCCGCCGGGGTCGCGCCCGATCTGCCGGTCGCCGTTCACCTTCCCGGCGAGGATCCCGCCCTCCAGGCAGTCCGAGGCCTGCAGCGTGAGGCCCTGCTCCCAGAGGCGCGCGAAGGGTTCGCCGTCCGGGATCGACCGCCGCGAGACGCTGTACTTGAGCTGCGCGATCTGCGGACCGGGAACGCCTTCCGCGGCGGCGAGGTCGATCAGGGCCTGGATGCTCGCCGCCGACCAGTTGTTCACGCCCCACGCGCGGATGAGGCCGGCGTCGGCGAGCGCGGCGAGGTCGAGCACGAGATCGCGCAGCTCGAGGTCGTCGCGGCGGAGGTCGCCGAGGATCACGAGGTCGGCGGTGCTCGACTCCCACCCGCATCAGCGCGTTCTCGAGCTGTGGACGGAAGCCGTCGGCGCCGAAGGCCTCGAGCCAGAGCTTCGACGACAGCAGCCACTCCTCTCGGCGCAGCCCGGCCGCGCGCACCATCGCCGAGAAGATCACGTCGGTGAAGACGGGCGGGGCGCCAGGCGCGGAGTACACGCCCACGTCGAAGAGGTTCACGCCGCGGTCGGTGGCCTCGCGGAGGAGCGCCACCGCGTCGGCGAAGTCCATGCGGTCGTAGGTGTGCCAGGAGCCGAGGGAGAACAGGGAGGCGTGCAGGCCGCTGCGGCCGATCTCGCGGAGGGGAGGGGAGTGGTCATGGTGCTCCTCAGAGGCTCGGGTCGATGACGGCCTTGACCTCATCGAGGTGGTGCATGTGGGCGATCTTCGCGGAGGCGTCGGCGAGCCCGACCGGGGCGCTGAACAGGTCGTCCCAGGGGAAGCGGTCGGCGAACGCCATGAAGAAGTCGATCGCACGGGCGTAGTCGGAGATGTCGCCGTTGAGCGAGCCGACGACCGTGAGCTCCTTGCCCATGATCGTGCTGAGGGCGAAGCCGTCTCCGGCCGGACCGGTCGAGCCCACGATCGCCACGGTGCCGCGTTGGGCGGCCATGCCGACGGCGTCCGGGCCGACGCTCGGGGCTCCGGCGAAGTCGAACACGTGGTCCGCCCCCTCGCCTCCGGTGAGCGCCAGGACCTGGTCGACGACGGGCCCGTCGCGGAAGTCCACGACGGCGTCGGCGCCGAAGCGGGCGGCGAGCTCCAGACGAGCCGCGGGTGCGCCGACGGTGATGACCTGCCCGGCACCCGCGATCCTCGCGACTGCGGTGGCGAAGATGCCGAGGGCGCCGGAGCCCTGCACCACCACGCGGGAGCCGGGACGGATCCGGCCGGCCCGCTCGAACGCGCGGAGGACGGTCTTCGCGGCGCAGCCCGCCATGGAGGCCCAGGTGTCTTTGACGGTCGCCGGGAGCAGGAGCGTGGGCGGCACCCGGGGTCACGTACGCGTACTCGGAGAGCCCGGCCGTCGCGAACGGCGGAACGTCGGCGCGCTGGAGGAAGCCGTAGCCGCGGGCGGGAGCACGCGACCGGCTCGCGCAGCACGACGCAGCCGTGGCACTCGCCGCAGGTGGACCTCCGACCAGCCGATCCGGTCGCCGGGGGAGAGCGGGCGGCCGAGCGCGTCGCGGGTGTCCGGCCCGGTGGCCACGATCTCGCCGACCATCTCGTGACCGAGGACCATGGGCAGCATGCCGGGAACGACATCTTCCCCTCCCAGATCTCGATGTCCGTGCCGCACAGCGTCGTGCAGGCGATGCGGACGAGGGCGGCGCCGGGTTCGATCTCGGTGGGCAGCGGAAGCTCTTGCAGGGTAAGCGGCTCGCCGTGCGCGGTGAGCACCGCGGCGCGGGTGGTGGTGGGGAGGGTCATGGTTCTCCAGTCGCGGGGCGGGTGGCGGGATCGAAAACGGTCCTCCGCGGTGCCAGGGAGGGGCGGAATCGATCCCGCACGGAGGGGGACGGGGATCAGACCAGGAGCTGGCCGCCGTCGACGGGGACCGAGACCCCGGTGATGTGGCTGGCGGCCTCGCTCGCGAGGAAGAGCACGAGCGGGGTGACCTGGTCGACCTCGGCGATGGTGCCGAGCGGGATGCGCGATTCCCAGGCGGCGCGGGCATCGGGGTTCGAGGCGAAGTCGGCGGTCAGGGGCGTGAGCACGGGACCGGGGGCGACGGCGTTGACGCGCACCCCGGAGCTGGCGAGCTCGATGGCGGCCGTCCGGGTGAGCGCGTCGACCGCGGCCTTCGTGGCCTCGTAGTGTCCGAGGCCCGGGGTGGGCTGCCGGGCGCCGATGGAGGAGATGTTGACGATGGCCCCGTGGCCGGCGGCCGCGAGCAGCCCGCCGAAGACCCGCAGCATGAGGAACGTGCCGCGGACGTTGACGCGCAGGGCCGCGTCGACCGCGTCGACCGCGACCTCCTGGAGTGTGCCTCCGCCGGCGACGACGCCGGCGTTGTTGACGAGGACGTCGAGCCCGCCGGCGTCCGCGAGCTGCGCGGCGGCGGTGGTGACCGCGCCCTCGTCGGCGATGTCGAGGGGGAGGGCGGTGGCGCCGATCTCGGCGGCGACGGCCCGGGCGGCCTCGAGGTTCACATCGCCGAGGAACACCTCGTCCCCGGCGGCGCGGAAGGCGCTGGCGATGCCGCGGCCGAGCCCGGAGGCTCCTCCGGTGACGAGGATGCGGCGCGGGGAAGCGGTCATGGTCGTCCTCACTGACGGTGTTCCGATGGGATTCCTCCGTTATATTCTACAAACATAGAAAAACGCAACCCCGTGCCCCGAGACGGCGAAGGAGCCCTCATGCCCGATGTGACATACCCCCGCAAGCCGCTGTCTCCTCGGGGTGCGACGG
Organism: Microbacterium sp. NRRL B-14842; assembly: GCF_050470785.1. Taxonomy (NCBI): domain Bacteria; kingdom Bacillati; phylum Actinomycetota; class Actinomycetes; order Micrococcales; family Microbacteriaceae; genus Microbacterium; species Microbacterium sp. NRRL B-14842. The sequence goes on from NZ_JBFLUM010000002.1 coordinate 12,232, forward strand.
TGCCGCCGCTCGCCCTCGGATCGTGGAACACCTGGGACCGCATGGCTTCGACGATGCCGTGCAGCTCATCCAGCGGGCGGTCGACCTCGATGCCGGATTCTTCGACATCGCGTACTACAACATGGGGCCGCATGCCGAGAACTCCCGGACCGACATCCTCTTCGGAGAGGCCTTCCGGGCGAGCGGGGTGGACCGTGTCGACGTCGTGCTCTGCGGCAAGCTCTGGCTCTGGGACTGGCCGCACCAGGGCTTCCGCGGGCAGATCGAGGAGTCGCTCGAGCGGGCCGGCCTCGACCGCTTCGACACCCTCGTGGTGGGGGACTACCTCGACGCCCCGGACATGCCGCGACTCGTCGCCGACGTGAACGCCCTCATCGCCGACGACCCTGGTCGACTCGTGGGGGATCAACAACTGGCGGATCGCGGACACCGGGGCGGCGCTCGCCGAGGCAACCGCTCAGGGGGCGGTCGGCCCCGCGTTCGCGCAGCTCAAGTACGGCATCGCGCGCCGGGCCATGGCGGAGGGCGACGCCTATGGACCCCTGTTCGCCGACGGAACCCTCGCGCTGCAGGCCTCCGACGTGTTCGAGGGCGGAATCCTCGCCACGGGATGGATGCCCCAGCGCAAGATCGGTGCCGATGTCGGGGGTATCCGTGAGCGGATCCTCGCCGTGTACCCCCAGGTCGCGCGGGTCGCGGGGGAGTTCGGGGTGACGCCGGCTGCCCTCGGCATCGCCTTCTGTCTGGCGAACCCCGCGACGGCCAACGTACTCTTCGGTGCCTCTCGCGTCGCGCAGCTCGAGGACAACCACGCCGCCCTCGCCCTCGCCCGAGACTACGGCGCCGAGGTCCGCGCCGCCCTCGCCGACTGCCGCGTCGACCACGCCGTCCGCCCCGACGGCACCTGGTGACCTTTCGTATCTCCCACGGCTTCCCGGCGTCCGCCCCGCCCCCGGCGTCCGCCCCGCCCCCGGCCGCCGGTCTCCGGGATCACTTCCGCACCTCCCGCGCGCCCCGCAGGCACGTTCCTGATCCCGCCTCGCTCCGCCCCCGCGTCCCACTCCGCGTGCGGGATCAGTTCCGCACCTCGCAGGCGCCCAGCAGGCACGTTCCTGATCCCGCACTCGCTTGGCCCGCGTCCCACTCCGCCCCCGCGTCCCACTCCGGGCGCGGGATCAGTTCCGCACCTCGCGCGCGCCCCACGGGCACGTTTCTGATCCCGCAGGACGTGACGTTCTGCGTGCCGATTCGAGAACGCGCCGAGTAGGGAGGGCGTGCGGCCGATTCTGATCCCGCTTCTGGTGGCGGCTGTGTGGCGGTCGCCGGGCCCGCCGCTCGTGCGCGACCGGACCGCTCTCCGGAGCCCCGGATCAGAAGTGCTCCTCGTGTTCGCAGCAGATCGTAAGCGCTCCTCGCCTCCGTGCTGGATCGGAAGTGCCCCGCGCACGCTCCGGATCAGAAGTGCTCCTCGGATCCGGGTGGGAGGTGCGTTCTTGATCCCGGGAAGGGGTGCGGTGGCCCTCGGGAGCGGCAGTGTGGCCCGTTCGCGCCGTCGTTCACCCCGGTGCGGGATGAGAAGGGTGCCGAAAAGGCGTCGCCGAGGGGTGTTTCTGATCCGGTCGGACGGGTGGGCGCAGTGGCGGGATCAGAAGTGGGCCGCGCGGGGAGGGCAGGGGTGCGTTATTGATCCCGGTACCCGCACCTGCACCCGCGGGGTGCGGGCGGGTGGGGTACGGGATGCGCCGGGGTGTGCGCGGGGGAGCAAGGCGGTGTGCGCGCTGAGGCATCGGTCCGCGCGGCCAGAGGGCGAAACGCGCTTGCGCTCTTTTTCCACGCATGTAGACTAACCAGCACGACACATCGAAGTGGCGTCGGTCCCGGTCTCCGGTCAGCGGCTCTTCGAACCTTCTTCACCACCCCCTGCACCCGAGAGAAGGAACCATGAAACGAATGCCCCTCGCGGTCGCCGCCGCCGTCGCCGCGACCCTCGCGCTCGCCGGCTGCAGCGGCGGCGGAACGCCCTCGCCGTCCGAGGGCGGTGGCGCCGAAGGCCCCGACGCCCTCAACATCGGCAACTTCCTCGACGTCACCTCGTGGGACCCGTCCCTCGCCGACATCGGCTTCGACGGCCCCTACCTGTCCGCGGTGTACGACGCCCTCATCGCCCTCGACAGCGACGGCACCCCGATCCCGTCGCTCGCGACGAAGTGGACCGTGGCCGACGACGACCTCAGCATCGACCTCGACATCCGCACCGACGCCGTGTTCAGCGACGGCACCCCGGTCGACGCCGACGCCGTCGTCGCGAGCCTCGAGTACCTCAAGGCCGGCGCCCGGTCCGGTGAGGCCTACGTCAAGGCGAAGGGCTTCGAGAAGGTCGATGACGACACCGTCCGCATCGCCCTTACGCAGCGCGACGACACGATCCTCTACCTGATGGGCCTCGGCCGCAGCTACGTCATGCCCCCGGCGTCCATCGAGGCGGGCACGGTCGGCAGCGACCCGATCGGCTCCGGCCCGTACGTGCTCGACAGCGACACCAGCGTCGCGGGCGCCGAGTACCACTTCACCAAGACCGAGGACCACTGGGACGCGAAGACGTACCCGTTCGCCGAACTCGCGATCTACCCGATCACCGACGCGACCGCCCGGCACAACGCGATGCTCAGCGGACAGATCAACGTGCAGTACGGCGACGTGGCCAACCTCGACCAGGCCGAGCAGCAGGGCTGGAACACCGCCCAGCGCGTCTCCGGGTGGGCGGGCCTCGTCATCACCGACCACACCGGCGCGAAGAGCGAGCCCCTCGGCACGCTCGAGGTCCGCCAGGCGCTGAACTACGCGTTCGACGGTGCGGCCGTCCTCGCGGCGGTCGGCAGCGGTGCGGGCGTGGCCACCAACCAGGTCTTCCCCGACGGCGGCGACATCAACGACCCCGAGCTCAACGATGCCTACGCGTTCAACATGGATAAGGCGAAGGAGCTCCTGGCCGACGCCGGCTACCCGGACGGCTTCGACATCTCGATGCCGATGTCCCCGATCTTCGAGATGTGGAAGCCGTCGGCCGAGCAGGCCCTCAACGAGCTCGGCATCACCGTCACCTGGGACAACATGCAGATGCCGGACTACCAGCTCAACGCCCCGAACTACCCGATGTTCATCTCCTTCCTCGCGATGGACGGCAACGACGTGGCCACCGTCTCCCGGCAGCTGACGAGCGTGCAGTGGTTCAACCCGGAGCCCGACTACGCGAAGAACGAGGTCATCGCCCCGCTCGTCGAGAAGGTGCAGACGGAGCGCGGCGACGCGCAGACCGCCGCCATCAAGGAGCTCAACGAGGCCCTCGTCGACCAGGCCTGGTGGTCGGTCTGGTACCAGGCGAACAACATCTACTACACGGCGCCCGGCATCCAGCTGCAGCCCGTCGTGGGGATGATGTTCCCGACGCTGCGGTACATCACGCAGGGCTGAACGCCCGCCGGGGCGGTCGCCACGCGGCCGCCCCGGCACCCCTTCCCTCCTCCTCACCCTCGAGAGGCCCCCATGCTCCTCTTCACGGCGAAGCGGGTGCTGTCCGGCATCCTCCTGCTCGTCGCGGTCTCGATCGGCACGTTCTTCCTCGCCCACCTCGCGATCAGCGACCCGACCGCCTCGCTCCTCGGGACCACGGCGAGTCCCGCGCAGCAAGAGGCGCTGGCGGCGAAGATCGGACTCGACCGCCCCCTGATCGTCCAGTTCTGGGACTGGTTCTCCCACGCGGTCCTGCTCGACTTCGGCGTCTCGTGGCGCAACTTCCAGCCGGTCGGCGCGCAGCTCGCGGTGAAGGTCCCCGTCACTCTCTCCGTCGTGACCCTCGCGACCCTCATCACGGCGGTCATCGGCGTCGCCTTCGGCATGATCACCGGACTCCGCCCCGGCACCTGGTTCGACCGCATCATCAAGGGGATCTCCGTCGTCCTCTTCGCACTTCCCGGGTTCTGGGTGAGCCTGGTCCTGGTGATGTGGCTGGCGGTGCAACTCAAGTGGTTCCCCGCCGTGGGCTACGTCCCGCCGACGCAGTCCGTCGAAGGCTGGCTGCGCTCGATCACGCTGCCGGCGATCTCCCTCGCCCTGGGCGGCATCGTCGCCGTGTCGGAGCAGCTGCGCAATGCCGTGATCGCCCAGAGCCGCCAGGACTGGGTGCGCACCCTCCGCAGCCGCGGCCTGTCCGCCGCCCGGGTGAACCTGCACATCCTCCGCAACGCCTCGCCCGCCGCGCTCACGGTGATCGCCCTGATGTTCGTGGGCCTGCTCTCCGGGGCGATCGTGGTGGAGCAGATCTTCAGCCTCCCCGGTCTGGGGCAGCTCACGAACCAGTCGTCGCAGAACGGCGACATCCCGATGCTGCTCGGGATCACGGTGGTCTCCATCGTCTTCGTCGTCCTCATCAACCTCCTGCTCGACCTCGTGCTCGGCTGGATCAACCCGAAGGTGCGCGTCGCATGACCACGACAGACATCCGCGTCGCCTTCGACCGGGCCGCCCAGAAGCGCCGGTCGAGCCTGTTTCGACGCTTCCTCCGTCACCCCGGCGGCTACATCCCGCTCGCGATCTTCGTGCTCATCGTGCTCGTCGGGGTGTTCGCGCCGTTGCTGGCGCCGATGGACCCGAACCTCGTCGACCTCGCGGCAGCCAAGGCCCCGCCCTCGCCGGAGCACCTGCTCGGCGGCGACTCCACCGGCCGCGACATCCTCAGCCGCCTCATCTACGGGACGAGGACGACACTGTGGGGTGCGCTCATCACGATCGTCACCGCGCTCGTCGTCGGGGTCCCGTCGGGTGTCGCAGCCGGGTACTTCGGCGGCGTCTTCGACCGGGTCGCGACCTGGATCAGCGACGCCCTCCAGTCGATCCCCGGGATGATCATCCTCCTCGTGGTCGCCGCCGGCAGCCGCAACAACTTCGAGCTGCTGATGGTCACCGTCGGTGTCTTCATGGTGCCGGGGTACTTCCGCATCGCGCGGTCGCAGACGCTCGCCGTCCGCGGCGAGGCGTACATCGACGCCGCCCGCGTGTCGGGCCTGTCGGACGCGCGCATCATCTTCCGGCACGTCATCACGGCCGTCTACCCGCCCGTCATCATCCAGACCGCGCTCACGGCCGGCATCGCGATGGGCATTCAGGCGGGGCTCCAGTTCCTCGGCATCGGCGACTCGAACGTGCCGAGCTGGGGCGCGATGATGCTCGAGGGCTTCCGGCTCATGCTCACCTACCCCCTCATGCTCCTGTGGCCCTCCGCCGCGCTCGGTCTCACGATCGCCGTCCTCGCGATCATGGGCTCCACGCTCGCCGAGCTCGTGCAGGTGCGCACGCCGCGGGCGGCCCGACGGCGGCGGCGCGGTGTGCTCGAGACCGGCGACGAGGTCGCCGCGGCTCCCGCCACGGGCAGCGTCCGCCACGAGGCGCCGGCGTCGGCCCTCCGCGTCGAGAACCTGCACGTCGTCCACGCGACGCCGACGGGGGAGACCGAGGTCGTGCATGGCGTGACCCTCGACGTCGCGCCAGGCGAGGTCGTCGGGATCGTCGGCGAGTCCGGGTCGGGCAAGTCGCAGACAGTGTTCTCGGTGCTCGACCTGCTCCCCGCGACCGGCCGGGCGACCGCCGACGCGATCTGGGTCGGCGGCGCGGAGGTCACCCACGCGACGCCGAAGGAGCGCCAGGCCCTGCTCGGACGCACGATCGGGTACGTGCCGCAGGAGCCGATGAGCAACCTCGACCCCTCGTACACGATCGGGCATCAGCTCATCGAGCCGCTGCGCCGGACGCACGGGCTCGCGAAGGCCGCCGCCCGGCAGCGCGCGCGGGAGGTGCTCCTGCGGGTCGGGCTGTCCGATCCCGATCGCGTGATGCGCAGCTACCCGCATCAGGTGTCCGGCGGCATGGCCCAGCGCGTGCTCATCGCCGGCGCGATCGCCGGTCGACCGTCGCTCCTCGTGGCGGACGAGCCCACCACCGCCCTCGACGTCACCGTGCAGGCCGAGGTGCTCGAGCTGCTGCGGGAGCTGCAGGCCGAGTACGGGATGGCGCTGCTCATCGTGACGCACAATTTCGGCGTCGTCGCCGACATCTGCGACCGCGTGATCGTCATGCGCGGCGGCGACATCGTGGAGTCGGGGCCCGTGGACGAGCTTTTCGCCGCGCCCACCCAGGAGTACACGCGCGAGCTCATCGCCGCGTCGCTCGATGATGCCGAAGGGCGCGCCGCGCTCGACAGCCGCCGGACGGAGGTCCCCGCATGAACGCCGTTCCGGTGAACCCCCTGCTGCAGGTCGACGACCTCGTGGTCGAGTACGGCCGCGGAAGACACGCCTTCCGCGCGCTGCACGGCGTCTCCCTCGACATCGCCCCCGGTGAGTGCCTCGGCCTGGTCGGCGAGTCCGGATCGGGAAAGTCGACCCTCGGCAAGGCCATCCTCGGCCTCGCCCCGGTGACCGCGGGCCGCATCCGCTTCGACGGCCGGGACATCGGCGGCCTCGGCCGCAAGGCCCGACGGGAACTCGCCGATGATGTGCAGGTCGTGTTCCAGGACCCGTACGGTTCCCTCAACCCGGCACTGACCATCGGCGACATCCTCGCCGAGCCGCTGCTGACGACGGGCATCGGAGCGAAGGCAGCCGACACGCGCGTGCGCGACATGCTCGACCGCGTGCGGCTGCCTTCCACGAGCATGGACCGGTATCCGAGCGAGTTCTCCGGCGGGCAGCGGCAGCGCATCGCGATCGCCCGCGCCCTGGTCCGCGGACCCCGGCTGATCGTGTGCGACGAGCCGGTCAGTGCACTCGACCTCACCACGCAGGCGACCATCCTCGACCTCTTCATCGAGTTGCAGCGCGACACCGGCGTGGCCTACCTCTTCGTCTCGCACGACCTCGGCGTCGTCCGGCGGGTCTGTCACCGGGTCGCCGTGATGTACCGGGGGGAGATCGTGGAGATCGGGGACGGCGAGCAGGTCACCCGCGCGCCGCGTCACCCGTACGCCGAGCGCCTGCGACTGGCCTCACCCGTCGCCGACCCGGTGGCGCAGCGGGAACGCCGGGCGCAATGGCTCGCTCTGCGGGAGGTGCCCGATGCGGCGGTACGGTAGCTCCAGGCCGGAACACGCCACACCCCGGACTCGGCCGGAAGGACGCCATGCCGAAGATCATCGACCACGACCAGCGGCGACGGGACATCGTCGAGGTGGCCAAGAGCATCATCCTGAAGGGTGGGTTCGAGGCGGCGACCATGCGCAGCATCGCCGCGGAGGCGGGCTTCGCGAACGGCGCGCTGAAGCACTACTTCCCCGGGAAGGAGAGCATCGTCGCGGCGACGTTCGAGACGATCCTGCAGCAGATGTCCGAGGGCGTGGAGGCCGCGGGGCAGGAACCGGTGGCGGCGGACGACGCGCTGCGGGGCTTCCTGCAGGCCACCGTGCCGCGCGACCCGGAGCAGATCGCCGCGGGCCGGGTGCTCCTGGCGCTCTGGGAGTACGCGATGGCGAACGAGTCGCTGGCCGAGCTCTACCGCGGACACCTGGGTTCGTGGCGATCCTCGCTCATCGCGCGCATGGAGGCGGCCCGCGACGAGGGATCGATCCGCGATCAGGACTACGGCCCGCTCGCCGACGAGTACATCTCCGCGGCGGTCGGGGCGACGGTCATCAACCTCATGTACCCGGACGGCGACCGCATCGCCGACTACGAGAACTACATCGACCGGTTCCTCGCGCGGCTGCGCTGAGGGCGAGGGGCCGGTCCCGAGAGGACGGCCCGTCATGACCCTTCCCCCTGAACGACCCGTGGTGTTCTTGCACGGCCTCGCCTCGCGCGGCACGCAGGACTGGCCGGAGAGCGAGTGGGCGGCGGTGCTCGGCGACCGACCGCGCCGCGTCCTCGACCTGCCGGCGCACGGCGACGCCCCCGGGCTCGGAGCCGTGCCGACCTCCGCGGTGCTCGACGCGCTCGCCGCAGCGATCGGCCCGGACGAGGTCGACCTCGTCGGCTACTCGCTCGGTGCCCGGCTCGCGTGGGACCTCGCCCGGCACCCGGGTGTCGCGGTGCGGCGTCTCGTGCTCGGCGGCCTCAGTGCGGGGGAGCCCTTCGCGCTCGTCGACCTCTCCGCCGCTCGGGCCGCGATCGCCGGCGGACCGGCTCCCGTCGATCCGCTGTCCGGGATGATCGTGCACATGGTGAGCCTGCCCGGGAACCGCCCGGACGATCTGCTCGACCTCATCGAGGGGCTCGCGACCGAGCCGTTCGCGCCCGAGGCTGCTGCCCCGGCGATGCCCGTGCTGCTCCTGGGCGGTACCGATGACCCGATGGCCGCGGGCATCGACGAGCTCGCCGCGCGGCTGCTCGACGTCCGGGTGCGACGCGTCCCCGGGGATCATCTCGCGGCGCTGCACACCGCCGCGTTCCGCGACGCTGTGCGCGGGTTCCTCGCGGACTGACCCGCCCGATCGACGCCCAGCCCCCTCCTGTCCTTTATTTCCAACATTCGTAGACATATCGAAAGGCATCCGCCATGACCGACACCCCCACTCCCGACACCCCCACTCCCGACGCCGCCCGCATCCTCGACATCGCCACCGGCTACATGGCCGCGAAGCAGCTCTTCCAGGCCAGCCGCATCGGTCTGTTCGCCGCCGTCGCCGCCGGCGCCGACACGGCCGTGGCGATCGCCGAGCGCTGCGGGGTCAGCGAGCGGATCGCCCGGCTGCTCGCCGACGCCCTCGCCGCGAAGGGTCTCCTCGTCCGCACCGAGGGGCGCTACGCGCTGGCCCCCGACGCGTCCGCCTACCTCACCGGGGAGGACGCGGTGATCGACCTCGCCCCCTTCCTCACCTTCCTCGACGAGATCAGCTACCCGCACTGGCTGCAGTTCGCCCACACGGTGGACACCACCCAACCGGGCGACCTGCAGATGGACGACGCGCGGTGGGGCACGTTCATGGCCGGCGTCATGACGTACAACCGCCTGCACGCGCAGGAGTTCGGCCGGCTCGTCGACCTCGCCGGCGCGACGAAGGCCCTCGATTTCGGCGGTCTGTCCGCCGAGTTCGCCCTCGCCGTCATGGCACGCAACCCGCAGCTGCACACGACCTTCGTCTACGCTCCCGGGTTCGAGGACGGCGTGGCCGAGGCGGTCGCGGCGGCGGGCGTCGCCGACCGGGTCGCCATCGAGGTCGGGGACACGGCGACCACGGCTCCCGAGGGCGCGTACGACGCGGTGTTCGCCAACCACGTCATCCACCGGTTCTCCGCGGAGGAGAACGCGCAGATCTTCCGCCGACTCCGTGCGGCGGCGGCCGACGGGGCGACGCTGACGGTGCTCGACTTCTTCCTCGACGACGACGACGAGCAGCGCGCCCTGGATGCCCTGCACGCGGGGGAGTATCTCGTGATCGACGGCACCGTGGTGTACCCCGAGTCCGAGGTGCGCGGTTGGCTGTCGGATGCCGGGTGGGCGGTGCGCGACACCGTCGCCCTGCCGGGGAGCCCGCGCGTGCTCCTGGCCACCGCGGTCTGACGACCGCGGTCCGAGACTGGTCCGAGGGGGATCAGAGGCGGGCGGCATGCGTGAACATGCCGCCCGCCGTTTTCGTGGGCGCGGGTGGTCAGTCCCGGGTGAACACCGTGCGACCGTCGACGATCGTCCGCTCGACCTGGAGGGCGGCGAACGGGCGCCCCGGGGTGCACGGATCCTCGTCGAGCACCGTGACGTCCGCGACCCTGCCGAGTTCGAGGGTTCCCTTCCAGGTCGCGGCACCGTCCTGGATCGCGGCGTCCGCCGTCATGGTGCGCAGCAGCCGGCGCCGAGTCGCGGCGTCGTCCGCTCGACCGTCGGCGGCGAGGAGGGCGAGGGAGGCGTCGAGGCTGGGTCGCCAGTCCGGCGTGGCGATCGGCGCGTCGCTGGTCACGGTGGTCAGCGCCCCCGAGCAGAGCATCTCGGCCAGCGGCCAGGCGGCGGCGACCCGGGCCTCTCCGAGCTGCACGGCCGCCCAGGAGTGCGTGTGCGCGGCGATGAGGGGCTGCACGGCGAACCCGACGCCGAGACGCTCCGCGCGGCGGATCTGCGCCGGCGTCGCGAGGTCGCCGTGCACGACGTGGTGGGGTGCCGGCGGCGGGGGAGTCTCGCCGGCGCGTTCCAGTGCGGTGAGGAACTCTTCGATCGAGCGATCGCCGGTGGCGTGCACGGCGATCTGGAGTCCGCGACCGGCGGCCAGGGCGATCATCTGCTGGAAGGCGCTGAGCGGATCGGCGTCGCCGCGGGTGAGCAGGTGCCCGGTCGTCCCGTCGGGGTACGGGTCGGACGTCCATGCGGTGGCCATCGGCGGGATGCCGTCGGCGAAGATCTTCACGCCGGGGATCGCGAGCCAGCGCGGGTCGGTCGTCGGCGGCGGCACCGGGAGTCCGGCGGCGAAGTCCTTTAGGGAGCTCTCTCCGTCGATCGTCCCGAACAGGCGCAGCAGCGTGACGCGCGAGGTCTGGGCCCCCTCGCGGTGCAGCTCCACATACGACTCGAGCATGTCGGTGCCGAAGCAGCCGGTCTCCCCGTCGTCCTCCCCGGGGCCGATGCCCGGCTCCGTGTAGCTCGTGATGCCGAGCTCCGCGAGCAGAGCCCAGGCGCGGCGCAGGGCGCTGCGTCGCTCACCGGCCGTGGTCACGAGGCGGCCGGTCGGCTGCTCCTCGGGCGGGGTGTCGGAGAAGAAGAGGTGCGGCCAGCGTGCGCCCAGCCACGCGGCGTGGAGGTGCGCGTCGTTGAGGCCGGGGATCGCGGTGCGGCCGTCGAGCTGCACGATCTCGCGGGCTGGGAGGGCTTCGGCCGCGGCATCGGTGGCGACGATCATCCCGTCGCGGACGGCGATCGCGGTGGCGACGGAATCGGTGGCGTCGAAGGTGTGGATGCGGCCACCGCGGAGGAGGAGGTCGGCGTCGTCGCCGAGGAGTGCGCTGCTCATTATTCCACCAGTGTAGACGTAAAACTCGCGCACTCGGGATGTCCCGCGCCGACCGATTCGGCGCGCGGTTCCGCGGCTTGTACCCTGGAGTCATCCCCCGAACACCCCGGCAACCTCGCGCGCGCCGGCGACCTCGGCGCGCGCTCACACATGCAAGGACGCAGATGAACGATTCCGCGGCACACCGCGACGAATGGACGGCGAGCGAAGAGCTGGCGGAGCGGATGATCCCGCTCATCGGGGCTCTCAAGCGCGAGCGCGACGTGGTCACCTCGCTGCACGGCCACCGCCTGCTCGGCCTCTCGGCCACCGGCCTCGTCGAGGTGCACGAGCGCGTGGCCCAGCTCGGCCACGAGCGCCTCGAGGTCGAGGACAGCCTGGCGGTGCTCGAAGGCATCCACGCTCTCGCCCCCGGCGCCTCGTCGATCGACGTGGCCCGCCTCGTGGAGGGGCATGCGGAGAGCGGCCGCCCGCTGGAGGAGTACCTGGCCGAGACCCTGGCCCCGGCCGTCGGCGCGGTCCCGGCGCCGCCGACCGACGTGGTGCTCTACGGCTTCGGGCGCATCGGCCGGCTGCTGGCCCGCATCCTCATCGCGCACACCGGCGGCGGGAGCGGACTCCGGCTCCGCGCCATCGTCGTGCGCCGCGGCTCCGAGAACGACCTCGTCAAGCGCGCGTCGCTGCTGCTGCGCGACTCGGTGCACGGCCGCTTCGCGGGCTCGGTCACGGTGGATGAAGAGGCCGAGCAGATCATCGCGAACGGCACGCGCATCCAGGTCATCTACTCCGACGACCCGGCGGCGGTCGACTACACCGCCTACGGCATCGATGACGCGATCGTCGTCGACAACACGGGCCGCTGGCGCGACGAGGCCGGACTCTCCCAGCACCTCCGTGCGAAGGGCGTCGCCCGCGTGCTGCTGACCGCCCCCGGTAAGGGCCCGCTGAAGAACATCGTGCAGGGCATCAATGACGACACGATCACCGACGAGGACCGCATCGTCTCCGCGGCGTCGTGCACGACCAACGCCATCACCCCGGTGCTCGCCGCGATCGACGAGGCCTTCGGTGTGGTGAAAGGCCACGTCGAGACCGTGCACTCGTTCACGAACGACCAGAACCTCATCGACAACTTCCACAAGGGCGACCGTCGCGGCCGCTCCGCCGTGCTGAACATGGTGATCACCGAGACCGGCGCGGCGAAGGCCGTGGCCAAGGCCCTGCCCCAGCTCGAGGGACGGCTCACGGGCAGCGCGATCCGCGTCCCCACGCCGGATGTCTCGCTCGCGGTCCTGCACCTCACGCTGGAGCGCCCCGCCACCAAGGATCAGGTCAACGACTACCTGCGTCGTGTCTCGCTGCACTCGAAGCTCCGTCAGCAGATTGACTACGTGGAGAGCCCCGAGGTGGTCTCGACGGACTTCGTCGGCTCGCACCGCGCCGGCATCGTCGACGGTCTGGCCACGATCGCCGACGAGGACACCCTCATCCTCTACGTCTGGTACGACAACGAGTTCGGATACTCCTGCCAGGTCATCCGGGTGCTGGAGACCATGGCGGGTTCGCACCCCGTCGTCCTCCCCACCCGCCGCGAAGTCACCCTCTGACCTCTCCCGTCGACCCACCCCCTTCCGCTCGACCCGGCCCCCTGCGTCCGCACGCACGGGGCCGGGGCACGCGAAAGGGGGTGGGTCGCGGCATGATGAGGGGCATGAAGACCTCACAGTGGCGGGAGGAGCGGCTGCGGTGGCAGGGGCTGACGGCGCCGGAGGCGGACGTGGCGGGGGCGGCGGCGCGGCTGCTCGCGGTGCAGAGCCAGGACTTCACGGCCGGACGGTGGGCGCTGGCTGTGCGGACGAAGGGCGACGTACGCCTCCGCGACGTCGATGCCGCGTTCGACCGCGGGGACCTCGTCCGGGCCTGGACCATGCGGGGGACGCTCCACACGATCCCCGCGCGGGATCTCGGGTGGGTGCTGGAGGTCACGGCCGCGCGACAGCAGCAGCAGGCGGCCTCCCGACAGCGGCAGCTCGGCATCGACGACGCCATGATCGACGCGGTCGTCCGGGAGCTCACGCCGCGGCTCCGTGACGGCGGCCTCACCCGGAGCGAGATCTTCGCGGTGCTCGAGGGCATCGGCATCGACCCCTCGGGGCAGCGCGGCATCCACCTGCTGTTCGCGATGACAGTCTCCGGCGTGCTCGTGCAGGGGCCGGTCGTGCCGCGGGAGGGCATCACGCGGGAGCAGCGGTTCGTGCTCGCGGCGGACCACATCCGCGACCACGCCCGCCCGGACGACCCGCTGGCCGAGCTGTTCGTCCGCTATGTCGAGGGGCACGGGCCCGCCGGGGTCGCGGACTTCGCGTGGTGGTCGGGGCTGACGCTCGGGCGGTCCCGGGAGGCGGCGGAGCGGGCGGCACCCCGGGTGACCGAGGTCGAGGAGGGGGTCTTCGTCGGGAGCACCCCGCCCCGGCGCGCGGCGGGCCGGCCGTCCGTGTTCGCCCTCGGTGCCTTCGACGAGTACTACATCTCTTATGCCGACCGCACCGTCGTGTGCGCTCCGGAATACCTCGCCGCCGTCGGGCCGGGGAAGAACGGGATGGTCCGGGCGACCGTGGTGGAGCACGGCCGCGTGATCGGCTGCTGGACCCACGCCGCCGCCGCGCACACCACCCCTCCGACTCTCTTCGAGCCCCCCGAGGACCCCGCCGCCGTCACCGCCGCACTCGCCCGCTTCGCGGCCTTCATCGCCTGAGCCCCTCGTCGACCCACCCCTTTCCGTGCCTCCCGGCCCCCTACGGCAGCGCGTAACGGGCCGGGGTGGACGCAAGGGGGTGGGTCGGCGGGTCACTCACTCGCGTGGCGGCCGAGGAAGTTGTAGACCTCGTTGTCGTCCACGCCGGGGAACATGCCGCGGGGGAGCGGCGAGAACATGTGGGTGTGCACGCGGGCGCTCGGCCACGCCCGTCCCTTCCAGCGCTCCGTGAGCTCGGCCGACGGGCGGCGGCAGCACGCCTCGTCGGGGCAGGTCGACACCGCCCTGTCGTTCGTCTCGCGTCCCCGCCACCACCGGGCGTCGTCGAACGGCACGCCGACCGTGACGGAGAACTCGCCCTCGCTCGACGACCCGGTCTGCGTGGAGCACCAGAACGTGCCGGACGGGGTGTCCGTGTACTGGTGGTGCTCGACGGTGCGGTTCTGCTCCGTGAAGGCGGAGCGGGCCTGGAACTTCCGGCACACGCGCTGCCCCTCCACCGCTCCCGTCACGTCCATCGGCAGGGGCAGGTCGTCGTTCTCGTAGACGCGAGTGATGGCTCCGGTCGAGTCGACGCGCAGGAAGTGCAGCGACATGCCGAGGTGCTGCGTGAGCAGGTTCGTCATGCGCATGCCGGCCGCTTCGTGCGTCACGCCGAACCCGTCGCGGAAGTCCTCCACCGCGAGGTTGCGGTCCTTCTTCGCCTGCTGCAGGAAGGCCACCGCGGCGGTCTCCGGCATCAGGCAGCACGCGGCGAAGTAGTTGATCTCCAACCGCTGCTGCAGGAAGTCGGCGTAGTCCGTCGGCGGGGTGTGCCCGAGCAGTCGATGCGCCATGGCCTGCAGTGCCATCGACCGCAGGCCGTGTCCACCGGGGATCGAGGCGGGGGGCAGGTAGATGCGGCCGTTCTCGAGATCGGTGACCGAGCGCGTCGAGTGCGGCAGATCGTTGACGTAGATGAGTTCGAAGCCGAGCTTCTCGGCCATGATGCTCACGGTGCGGTGGGTCAGAGCGCCCTGCGAATGGCCGGCGGCCTTGAGCTGCTTCTCCGCGAGCTTCTCGATGTCCGGGAGGTAGTTGTTCTGCGCGCGCATCCGCAGTCGCAGCTCCGTGTTGGCGCGGCGGGCCTCCTCCGGGGTGGCGATGGCCTCGCGCTCGCGGCGCTGCAGCTCGCGGTGGAGGCCGAGGATGGACTCGATGGTCTCGTCGCTCATGCCCTTCGTGACGCGGACCGGGGAGACACCGAGCTGACGGAACACCGGGCTCTCCTGGGCCCGCTCCAGCTCGATCTCCAGAGCGGCACGCCGGTTCGGCGGCTCGCCGGAGATGAGGTCGGTCACTTCGGTGCCGGTGGCCTGGGCGATCGCCTGGAGGAGGGAGAGCTTGGGCTCGCGCTTGCCGTTCTCGATGAGGCTGAGCTGGGAGCCGGCGACGCCGACGAGGGCGCCGAGCTCGTCGAGGGTGTACCCCTTCTCCAGGCGGCGGTGCCGGATGCGGTGGCCGAGGGTCGTGAGGTGGATGCCGGAGGACGCCATTGTTTGAGTCTAGCGAAAGAACAGCGATTCTTATCGTTCGGTTTGGCCGAAAGTCCGCGTCAAGGGCGAAGAAGATGGAAGCAACGCCCCACACTTCGAAGGAGCAGTCATGGCCATGGCCGAAGTCCTCACCCCTCGCACGTCCCCTGTCGCCCCGACGCGCACGTTCGGCACCGCCCCTTCCTACGACACCCCCGCAATGGCCGAGCTCGCCGCCTGGGTGGAAGAGATCCGCGCGCTCACGCAGCCGGACGCCGTGCACTGGGTGGACGGCTCGCGCGCCGAGAACGACTGGCTGCTGCGCGGACTCGTCGACGAGGGCAAGCTCATCAAGCTGAACCCCGAGTGGCGCCCCGGCTCGTACCTGGCGCGCTCGCACCCCAGCGACGTCGCCCGCACCGAAGCCCGCACCTTCATCGCCTCGGAGCGCGAGGAGGACGCCGGGCCCACCAACAACTGGGCCGACCCGGAAGAGATGCACGCGAAGATGGACGAGATCTTCGAGGGCTCGATGCGCGGCCGCACGATGTACGTCGTGCCGTTCTCGATGGGTCGCGTCGGCGGACCCCTGTCGCACATCGGCGTGCAGATCACCGACAGCGCCTACGCCGTCGCATCGATCGGCATCATGACCCGCGTGGGCGACGAGGTCACCCGCCAGATCGCCGAGGGCGCGCCGTGGGTCAAGACGGTGCACTCCGTCGGTGCTCCGCTGGAGGCCGGCGAACCGGACGTCGAGTGGCCCTGCAACGACGACAAGTACATCGTGCACTTCCCGGAGACGCTCGAGGTCTACTCGTACGGCTCGGGCTACGGTGGCAACGCCATCCTGGCGAAGAAGTGCTTCGCGCTGCGCATCGCCTCGGTGATCGCGCGTGATGAGGGCTGGCTCGCCGAGCACATGCTCCTCATCCGCGTGATCGACCCGCAGGGCAAGGCCTACCACGTGGCTGCGGCCTTCCCTTCGGCCTGCGGCAAGACGAACCTCGCGATGCTCCGCCCGACGATCCCGGGCTGGAAGGTCGAGACCCTCGGCGACGACATCGCCTGGATCCGTCCCGGCGAGGACGGCCGCCTGTGGGCCATCAACCCCGAGGCCGGCTTCTTCGGCGTCGCGCCCGGAACGGGTGAGTCGACCAACGTCACCGCGGTCGAGACGCTGTGGGGCAACACGATCTTCACCAACGTCGCGCTCCGCCCCGACGGCGACGTGTGGTGGGAGGGCCTGACCGACGAGGCGCCCGCGAACCTCATCGACTGGGAGGGCAACGACTGGACGCCCGACTCCGGTCGTCCCGCGGCGCACCCCAACTCGCGCTTCACGGTGTCGGCGGCTCAGTGCCCGCAGATCTCCGAGGACTGGGAGGAGGCCGTGCCGCTCGACGTCATCCTCTTCGGCGGACGCCGCGCGAGCAACGTGCCGCTCGTAGTCGAGGCCACCGACTGGACGCACGGCGTCTTCCTCGGCTCGAACATCTCCTCCGAGCGCACGGCGGCGGCCGAGGGCACGGTCGGCGAGCTGCGCCGCGACCCGTTCGCGATGCTGCCGTTCTGCGGCTACAACATGGCCGACTACTTCGGTCACTGGCTCAAGGTCGGCCGGGGCCTGCGCTTCGACCGCGCGCCGCGCATCTTCCAGGTGAACTGGTTCCGTCGCGGAGCGGACGGCCGGTTCCTCTGGCCCGGGTTCGGCGACAACTCCCGCGTCGTCGACTGGATCATCCGCCGCGTGGCCGGTGACGTGCCGGCGGTGGACAGCCCCATCGGACGCCTGCCGCGCGTGGAGGACCTCAACCTCGACGGGCTCGACATCCCTGCGGAAGACCTCGACGAGCTCTTCTCCGTCGACCCCGAGGCGTGGAAGGCCGAGGCCGACCTCACGGAGGAGTTCTACGACACCTTCGGCGACCGGGTGCCCGCGGCCCTCCGCACGGAGCTCGCGTCGCTGCGCTACCGCCTCGCGAAGGCGTAGCCCCCAGACCGGTGCCGGTTCGGGGGAGCCGGCACCCTCGGCCTCCGGGTCGAGCCCTACCCGCGAAGGCGGGGCATCAGAGACGAACCCATGGCTGAGTGGTCTCCGACGCCCCGCCTTCGTGGCACCCACTCCCCAGACCCCGGTTTCGCGTCGAGACCCCGCCCCGCATTCGTGCGGAAGGCGGGGTCTCGGCAGAAAGCCGGGGTCTCGGCGGTGTACAGGGGGGACAGGGAGCTAGGCGAGGAGCTGGTGGCGGGCGAGGTCGCGGTAGAGCGGGGTCGACTCCACGAGCTCGGCGTGGGTGCCCTGTCCCACGACCACGCCGTCCTGCAGCACGACGATGAGGTCGCTGTCGACGACGGTGGACAGACGATGGGCGATCACGACGAGCGTGCGGTCTGTGGCGACCGCATCGATGGCCTCGCGCATGCGCTGCTCGTTCACGCCGTCGAGCGAGGAGGTCGACTCGTCCAGCAGCAGGATCGGGGCGTCGGTGAGGAGCGCCCTGGCGATCGCGAGTCGCTGCCGCTCGCCGCCGGAGAGCATCACGCCGTCCTCGCCGACGGGAGCGTCGACGCCGAGCGGGTTCCGTTGGAGCACGTCGCCGAGGTTCACGGCGCGGAGCACGCGGGCGCAGTCCTCGTCCGTGGCCGTCGGTGACGCGAGCCGCAGGTTCTCGGCGAGGGTGCCGGCCAGCGTCGGGGCGTCCTGCTCGACGTAGCCGAAGTGGGCGCGGAGCTCGTCCCGCGGATAGGTGCGCGTGTCGTGCCCCTTCAACCGGATGGATCCGCCTGTCGGGTCGTAGAAGCGCTCGATGAGGGAGAGGATCGTGCTCTTCCCCGCTCCGCTCGGACCGACCAGCGCCACGCGTGCCCCACGAGGGACCGCGAACGACACCCCGCGGAGCACCTCGTGGTCCTGGGGGTCGGGTGCGGCCTCGGTCTGCTCCAGGTGCGCATCGGCGAGCAGGGTCTGCGCCTCCCTCGCGGCGGCACGGCGGGCGGCGACGACGTTCTCCGGGTAGCGGAAGCGCACGTCGCGGAACTCCAGAGCGGGGGCGTCCGGAGCCGGTTCCTCCTCGCGGGGCAGCGCCGCGGCGGTGGCCGCGTCGTCCTGGGTCTCGGTGGGCAGGTCGAGCACCTCCTGGATGCGGCCGAGCGCGCCGAGGGCCTGGTTGACGGAGGTGATCGCGCCGAACGTCGAGGCGAGGGGCATCACCAGCAGGAAGAGGAACATCACGAACGAGATGAGGGCCGCGATCGAGATGGCTCCGGCCGCGACGCGGAAGCCGCCCACGCCGAGCACGACGAGCAGGGAGAGCTGAAGGGCGATGCCGGCGACGGGCACCACGAGCGAGGAGATCTTCGCGATGCGCACGCCGATGCCGTACGCCTCGGAGGCCCGCTCCGTCACCGCCGCGGTCTCGCGTTCGGTCGCACCGGAGGCGCGGATGGTGCGGATGGAGCCGACGGCCCGCTCCACGCCCGAGGCCAGCTCGCCGACCTTCTCCTGCTGGGCCGTGGACGCCGTCCGGATCCGGCCGCTGAGGGCGACGACGACCCACGACGGAGACGCCGATGACCAGGACGATGAGCAGGAGCAGAACGGGGTCGATGAGCAGCATCGCGATGAGCGCGCCCGCGAAGAGCACGACGTTGCCGACGGCGTCGGCGAGCCCCTGCGTGAGGACGGCGTAGAGGAGCGTGGTGTCGGTGCCGACGCGGGAGACGAGATCGCCGGTGCGCCGTGCGTCGAACTCGGACGTCGGCAGGTGCAGGATGCGGGCGATGAGCTTGCGGCGGCTGGAGTAGACGACCGCGGTGCCGGTGCGCTGCAGCAGATAGTGCTGGAACCCGGAGATGATCGACGACACGATCACGAAACCGACGAGCAGCCACACGAGGACGCCGATCGTGCCGTCGGATTGCACGGCCTCGATGACCTGTCCGACGAGGAGGGGGCTGCACGAGCGAGGTCGCGGCGCCGAACACGCTGAGGACGGCGACGACGACGAGGGTGCGCTTGTGCTCGAAGAGGAAGGGGAGGAGCTGGCGGAAGGTGGCGCGCGGCACGTCGGCCGGTGCGCCCCGTCCGCGTCGGCGTGCTGTCGCCGTGCGGGACATGGGGGACCTCGATCTGGAGATGGTACTTCGACCGTACTCGGGGCGCGGTCATTTCCTATGGGGTGGCTGTATGGCTCAGGTGCGACCGAAACGGCGATGTGCGCCTGCTTGGTGACGCCGAGGGCGCTCGCGATCGCCTGCCACGAGTAGCCGCTCGTGCGAGCGCGACGGACCTGGGCCTCTTCGGCGCGCGCGAGCTCCTTGCGTAGCGCCGCCAGGCGGTGGAGCTCGGCGAGGGGTTCGCCGCCCTCGGCCGCGGCGATGGTGGTGGGGTGAGACATGGAGACCTCCTTCGCGTCAATGTTCGTTGACGCTTGGGACGGTGTCAAGAAGTGTTGACGTGCGCGTTGTCCACAGGGGCGCCCTTGTCCGCATGTGTGGCGCATGCGATGCTGACAGGATGGCTCGCATGCTGCAAGTGAGGAATCTGCCCGACGACGTGCATGCCCGGCTCAAGGAGCGTGCCGCGGCGGAGCGCATGAGCCTGTCGGACTACGTAGCGCGCGAGTTGGAAGACCTCGTCCGCTACCGCAGCAATGCCGAGATCCTCGAGGCGTCGCGGTCCCGGGCGCGCGCGGCCGGTATCTCCCTGACGCGCGAGAGCATCCTCGCCGCCCGCGATCGTGAACGGGACGAGCGCGAGGGAGAGGACCAGACGTGAGCAGGACGGCCGACGCGGTCGTGCTCGATGCCTCGGCCGCGATCGAGGCGCTGCTCGGCGAGGAGGTCTGGACGCACGGCGAGGGGTTCCATGCGCACGCGGGCCTCGACATCGAGGTCCTCTCCGTGCTCCGACGCCTCACGATGCGGAATTCGGTGCCGGCGCATGCTGCTCGTGAGGCCCTCGAGGCGTTCGCGGCGCTGCAGATCACCCGCCATCCGCTGCGTCGGCTCATCCCGCGGATCTGGTCGCTGCGCGAGGACGTCTCCGCGTACGACGCCGGTTATGTCGCGCTCGCGGAGGCCCTCGACGTCCCACTGCTCACGGCCGATCGCCGGCTGGCGAAGACGGCGACCCGGTACTGCGATGTCGTGGTGCTGTGAGCGTCTGACCAGGAAGACGAGAACGGCTGCACCCCCGAGGGAGTGCAGCCGTTCCGTTCGGTCGGTTCTAGAGCTCGACGGCGGAGGCGAGACCGAGGTCGTCCTCGTAGTCGTGGTCCTTCGTCTCGGGAGTGAAGATGAGCGCGATGAACGTCAGCACCGCCATCGACGACAGGTACAGTCCCACGAGCCAGGGCTCGCCGCCGACCGCCGCCCACAGGGCCACCGCGATGAACGGCGCCACGGCCGCACCGAGGATCGATGACACGTTGTACGCGATCGCCGAACCGGAGTAACGCACGTTCGTCGGGAACAGCTCCGGCAGGAGCGCCCCCATCGGCCCGAACGTCGTGCCCATGAGCATGAAGCCGAACACGAGGAAAGCCTGGGTGAGGGCCCCGGTGAACTTCGGGTCGGCCTGCGGCAGCAGGAAGAGGTTGAACGACAGACCGAAGACGACGATGAGTCCCGTGACCCACAGGAGCAGCTTGCGGCGCCCGATGGCGTCGGCGATCGGTCCGGACAGCAACGTGAAGATGCCGAAGAACACGACGCCGATGATCTGCATGAGTACGAAGTCGGTGTAGCCGAAGCCGAGGCCCGGGTAGAATTGCGCCGCGAACACACTCGGGTCGAAGTCCTTGCCGGTCGCCTCGGCCGCAGCGCGGGCGGCGGCCGACGCGGTCTCGAGGTCGGCGGCCTTCGTGCCGTAGGTGAGCGTGAAGTTCGTCATCAGGTAGAACAGCACGTACGTCGCCAGCATGATGAACGTGCCGAGGATGAGCT
>NZ_JBFLUM010000003.1:0-23022 GCF_050470785.1 Microbacterium sp. NRRL B-14842
GGTCGGCAGGCCGTCCTCACCGATGCTGACGAACACGATCTCGTCGATGGTGAGGATGCGCTTGCGGGTGATCATGTTGCGCGCGACGGCCCGCATCGTGAGCGACGTCGTACCGAAGCGCCGTGGCCTGCAGCCGATCTCGATGAGGTCGCCCTGCACCGCCGATGCCTCGAACGTGATGGCGGAGATGTGCGGGTGACGACGCGGTAGTTGCCGAGCTGCACGATCGCGTAGATCGCCGCCTCCTCGTCGATCCACTTCAGCAGGCTCCCGCCGACAGCGTGCCGTTCGCGTTGAGGTCTTCCGGGCGCACCCACTTGCGGGTGCGGAAGTCAGGCCGTCCTCGGACTGCCATGCCGGTGCTTTCTGTTTCGCCATGCCCGAGGCTAGGCGGCTCGTGCGTCGGCGGTGTTACGCCGGGTTTTCGGACGGGTGCACGCGCCGCCGCTCACAGCGGATCTGCTCCGGGCGGATTCCTCCCGCGGTCATGACCGGAGCCGGATGCTGGGGACATGAGCGAAGACACCCCTCTCCCCGCAGTTCGGCCCCGAGGCCCGGCGCGCCCTGTTCCACGAACGGGTGCTCGTCCTCGACGGCGCCCTCGACGACGACAACGGCACCCTCCTGATGACCCAGCTCCTCGGCCTCGCCGCGGAGGACCCGACGACCGACATCGCCCTCTGGATCCACTCGCCGGGCGGCTCCGTGCCGTCGATGCTGGCGATCCGCGACCTCATGCACCTCATCCCCAACGACGTTTCCACCCTCGCCCTCGGCCTCGCCTGCAGCGCGGGACAGTTCCTGCTCTCCGCGGGGACGAAGGCAAGCGGCGCGCTCCTCCCGCACGCCCGGATCCTCATGCACCAGGGCTCGGCGGGGATCGGCGGATCGGCGGTGGAGATCGAGGCGCAGGCCGACGACCTCCGGCACATGCGTGACACCGTCCTCGGCCTCATCGCCGACGACACCGGTCAGCCCCTCGCGCGGATCTTCGAGGACTCCCTCCACGATCGCTGGTACACCGCGGCCGAGGCGCAGGGCTACGGGTTCATCGACGAGATCGTGCGGTCCGCGGCGGAGATCCTGCCCCGCCGTCGTGCGCGGGTCGGACTGGGAGCGGACGTATGAGCAGCTACACGATCCCCCACGTCATCGCGCAGCACCCGCGGGGTGAGCGGGTGATGGACGTCTACTCGCATCTGCTCGCCGAGCGCGTCATCTATCTCGGAACCGGGATCGACGCGGGGGTGGCCAACGCCCTCATCGCGCAGCTCCTGCACCTCGACGCGGACAGCCCGGAGACCGGCGTCCAGTTCTACATCAACAGCGAGGGCGGGGATCCCGGTGCCGCGCTGGCGATCTACGACACATGCAGCACATCCGCCCGCGGATCGCGACGACCTGCGTCGGGCAGGCCATCGGTCCGGCGGGCGCTGCTCGTCGCGGCGGGGGCGCCGGGGGAGCGAGCGGCCCTCGCCCACGCGCGCATCGTGCTGCATCAGCCGGCCGGGCAGTCCCGCGGAGCCATCCCGGACCTCATCCTCGCGGCCGACGAGGTCGTGCGGGTGCGGGCCGACATGGAGTCGATCCTGGCCCGGCACAGCGGTCGCGCGCTCGCGGAGCTCCGCGTCGACACCGACCGGGACCGGGTCTTCACCGCCGCCGCGGCTCTCGAGTACGGCCTCATCGACACCGTGCTCGGTCCCCGTGATCCGGATGCACGATGAGGTGACGGGTGCACGACGGATTCCCGAGATCCGTCGTGCACCCGGACTCGGGTCGTGCAGGTGAAAGGGGTCCAGGCGGCCAGAGCGAAGGCGCCGCGGGAGGTCGACACCGCCGCCGCGGCGGGGGTGCCCTGACGAAGCTCCTCGGCGACCGCGCTCGTGAGCTCCACGAGGGAGGAGTCCAGCGCGCCGGCGATCGCGGCGATCATCTCGCTGGACGGCTCCTTCCGGCCGCGCTCGACCTCGGAGAGGTACTGCGGCGAGACGCCGGCCTTCTCCGCGGTCTCGCTGAGTGTCTCCCCGCGGTCATGGCGTCGCCGTCGCAGCTGATCGCCGAGCATCTCGCGCCACAGCGGTTCGGGTCCGTTGGACGGCGGACGGACGGGATGCGGGGCGCGGGGGAACGGGACGATGTCGGCCATGCCTCACGATAAGCCGCCGCCCGCGGGGCGATCGAGACGTTCTGCTCAGAGCAGAACGCGGCTCAGAGCGCGGCCGTGACGCCCGGCAGCAGCGCCCCCAGGATGTCCTGCAGCCGCTGCCGATCCTCCGCGGACAGCGGGTCGAGGATGAGCTCGCGGATCTGGGCCACGTGGACCGGTGCGGCCGCGCGGAGCATGTCCCGTCCGGCCGGGGTCAGCGTCGCGGAGAGGGTGCGCTTGTCCGTGCTGCACGAGGTCCGTTCCACCCACCCGCGCTCCTCCAGCGAGTCCAGGGCGTGGCTCAGGCGCGACCGGCTGAGTCCGGCGATGCGCGCGAGCTCGGTCATGGTGACGGCGTCCTCACCCTGGCCGGCGAGGGTGACGAGGATCGCGTAGCGGGCGTGGTTGAGCCCGACCTCGTCCTTCAGCGCCCGGTCGAGGACCTGCGGCAGCAGCTGGACGAACCGGATGATCGGCAGCCAGGTCGCGAGCTCGTCGTCGTCGAGCCGCCGCGGGTGCCGCGCCTGGTTCATGTCGTGCTCCTCGGAGGTCACGCCGCGGTCAGGTCGATCGTGTGGGCCGTGTGGTCGCGCTTCGCCTGGAGGTAGCGCGAGTTGGCTGCGGAGAGGTGCACCTCGGTGCGGACGCGCTCGGTGACCTGGATTCCGAGCCCGTCGAGCTGCGCGGCCTTGTCGGGGTTGTTGCTGAGCAGGCGGATGCGGTCCACGCCCAGCGCTCGCAGCATCTGGGCCGCCACCGTGTAGTCCCGCTCGTCCTCGCCGCGGCCGAGGGCCACGTTCGCCTCGTAGGTGTCGAGCCCGGCGTCCTGCAGCGCGTAGGCGTCGAGCTTGGCGTAGAGCCCGATGCCGCGGCCCTCCTGCCGCAGGTAGAGGAGGAAGCCGCCCTCCGCGGCGATCCGCTCCACGGCCTCCCGCAGCTGCGGTCCGCAGTCGCAGCGCTCCGAGCCGAACACGTCACCGGTGAGGCACTCGCTGTGTGGGCGGACGAGGGGCGCGACCCCGCCGTCGACGGCGCGATCGAGGGCGGCCTGCCAGTCGCCCAGGCCGAGCAGCAGGTGCTCGCGGCCGTCCACGAGTCCGTCGAAGGTCACGACGTCGGCCGTCGTGCCGAAGCCGTCCGCGAAGCGCAGGGGCACCCGCACGCGGGTGCGCTCCGCGGCGACCGTTGAAGTTTCAATCATGTGAGGGGAAACGCCGGAGACGCGCGGCTATTCCCGCAACCGTCGGGAGGCGATGACCGTGTCCGTCCGTGACGGAGGCAGACGGGGAGCGCCGCGCACTCGGTAGCCTCGCACCATGAGTCACTTCGTCACCGCGACCGAGCTCCACGACCTCCTCGAGAACGGCGCCCCGATCCGGGTCATCGACGTGCGCTGGCGCCTCGACCGCCCAGAGGCGGGCCCGGGCGACTATCGCTCCGGCCACATCCCCGGCGCGGTGTTCGCGTCGTTGGATCAGGAGCTCTCCACACCCGGGGCACCGACCGAGGGCCGCCATCCGCTCCCCTCGACGGAGACCCTGCAGGCGGCGGCCCGGCGATGGGGTGTGCGGCAGGGAGACACGGTCGTCGCCTACGACGACACCAAGGGACTCGCGGCGGCCCGGGCGTGGTGGCTGCTGCGGCAGGCAGGGGTCGACGTCCGGGTGCTCGACGGCGGGCTGCGCGCGTGGACCGCGGCCGGATACGACCTGGCGACCGACGACGTCGTGCCGGAGACCGGCGATGTCGTCCTCGCGGATCCGGGCCAGGACGCCCTCTCGATCGATGAGGCGGAGGCGTTCCCGGAGACCGGGGTGCTGCTCGACGTCCGCGCCCCGGAGCGCTACCGCGGCGAGACCGAGCCGCTCGACCCGATCGCCGGGCACATCCCCGGCGCCCGGAACCTCCCCACCACGCGGCACCTCGACGACAACGGGCGCATCCGCGACCGTGACACGGTGCTGGCGACGCTCGCCGAGGTCGGGGTCACCCCGGAGACGCCGGTGGCGGCCTACTGCGGGTCGGGAGTCACGGCGGCGCACACGGCTCTGGTGCTCCACGAGGTCGGCATCCCGGCGAAGGTCTTCCCCGGCTCCTGGAGCCAGTGGTCGAACACCCCGGGGCGGCCGGTCGCGACGGGGGATCAGCCGGGCTGATCGCCTCCGCGAGGACCGTACCCCCAGCGCAGACCGAGGGCGCCGGGGCCGAACGCCCGACGGACCTGATGCACCGACGTGCCCCGAGGTCGTGGGAGCGCGGTGACGACGGTGCCTCCGGCGGTCTCGACGAGCTCGTCGCACCAGTCCGGGACGGCATCCGGGTGGAAGCGCGTCCACACCAGGACCTCCCGGGCCTGGCGGGACAGGGCGTGTCCGGTCTCGCGATCCGACGGGTGGCCCGGCTCGTACTGCACCGACCACTCGAGCACCGCGGTGTCCGGGGCTGCGAGCGGGACGTCGAGTTCGATCAGCGCACCGTGCGCCTCGCCGTTCGGGTGGGAGTAGCGCGCGGTGACCCGTCCGCCGGCCACGGCCGTGAGCCGCGGCGGAGGCCCGGGCACGCCGGGGGTGAGGTCGAGGACGGGGATGGCGGTGATCACGCCGCTCGTCGACTGCACGATGCTGCGGGTGAGGCAGGAGGACACCTCGCCGTCGGCGTCGACGTCCGTGACGGAATGGACGGTGAGCTCCCGCGACGGGTCCGGGTACGTGGCGCCGAGGGCGGCGTAGACCTCGCGGACGGCCCGTTCCATGTCGACCTGCTCCAGCGGGAACCCCTGCGGTCCCAGGGGTCCTGTGCGGTGCGGACGGAGGAGACGGCTCAACGCCCCGGATTCGAGGCACAGCAGGTCCTCGATGTCGGCGAGGGCGGCGAGGGACTGCGGTCCTTCCGGGCGACGGGCCCCCGAGCGCCAGTAGCTCAGCGTGGCCATCGAGACGCGGTTGCCCCGGTCGCGGAGCTGCCGCTGCAACCACGACAGCGTCACCGGTCTCGCATTGATCGCATCGCGCAGTGCCGCGGCGAACGCGTCCGGCGTCGCCGCTCTCCTCTCGCCGTCCCCAAAACCCATCACAGCCCCCGCCCGGTATGTGAAGAACACACCTCTACAGTGAGCATAAGACCGCACGCGCGCACCTCAGGGGACCAGGTGGGCATGTGGGTCACGGGGCTGCGATGTCGCGGGGAGGGTGCCCGACCCGGCGACAGCGGCCCGACGCAGTGATGCCCCCCTTGCTGCGTATGTCGTGAAGCCCGGCAATCGATCTGGGGAGATCCGCCGGGCTTCACGAGCATCCCCGGGCGCGTGCGGCTCGCGGCCCCGCGTAGACTGGGGGGAAACCCCGGAGGATCTGGCCGTTATGTCTGCCCCTGCTCGCGCGTTCACCATGCGCCACGTGCAATTGCTGCGCGCGTTGTTCGCGGCCGTCGCCGCCCTGATGATCACCTTCTCCTCGGATCACTCCGCCGCGGTCGGTCTCGCCGTCTTCAGCGGCTTCGCGCTGGTCACCGCCCTCGTGCACATCCTCGCGGCCTGGCTCGTCCTCCCCACGGGGTCGCGCTGGGCGGCGATCCTCCTCGCGGTCGTCAGCGTCATCGCGGGTATGGCGAGCGGTGTGCCCGCGTGGCGCACGGACGACATGTTCTTCATCGTCCTCATCACCTGGGGTGTGCTCAGCGGTGGCCTCGAGCTGCTCGCCGGCATCCGGGCCCGCCGCGCCGGGGGAGCGCTCGCCACCGACGCGATCACCGTCGGGGCTCTCGGCCTGCTCCTCGCCGTCGTCCTGCTGCTGATCCCCTCGGGCTTCGTCCAGGAGTACACGATCGAGAAGGCGGGCACGTTCCAGCTGTCCGGCATCATCCTCGGCGTGGGGATGTTCGGAGGGTATGCGGCCATCGTCGCCGTCTTCCTCGGCATCGCCGGCCTCACCCCGAAGCGTGCGGACGCCGATGACGTCGCTCCCGCCCCCGAGAACGATGCGGCTCCTGTGGAGCACGGAGGAGAGCGATGAGCGACGACAAGCCCACCCGACGGGACATCCTGCGTCCCCTCCACCTGCTCGGCATCGCCCTGGGCTGCGGCGTGTTCGCCATGGTGGTCACTCTCGTCTCCACCGGCGCGTTCACCCTCCGCGTGAACACGGCCATCGCGAACGGCACCTACGAGGGTCTCACCCCCGTGGCGTTGAGCCTCGTCGTGGGTGGCGGCGCCTTCATCGCGACGCTCCTGATCCTCGCGATGCTGATGCTCGCGATCGACCCCGCCGACGTCACCAAGACCATCGACCGTCCCGTGCTCTACGACGCGGAGGACGACGGCAAGGGTGACGGCACCACCGACGAGCCGGGACGCCCCGCCTCCACCTGATCCGTCATACGGGCGGAATATCGGTGAGGTCCTTCCGCTTGTCCCTGGAGTGACTGCCTCCGTCGACCGCGCCTCCATCGGACTCCGGTCGGAGCGCGGACCCATCCTCGGCGCGCTCATGCTCGCCACCGGCCTCATCGCGATCGACGCGACCATCCTCGCGACCGCTGTCCCGAGCATCGTGCGCGACCTCGGCAGCTATCAGCAGTTCCCGTGGCTGTTCTCCGTGTACCTCCTGGCGCAGGCCGTCAGCGTGCCCATCTACTCCCGCTTCGCGGACACGGTGGGCCGCAAGCCGATCATCCTGCTCGGCATCGCCCTGTTCCTGCTCGGATCGATCCTCTGCGGGTTCGCCTGGAGCATGCCGGCGCTGATCGTGTTCCGCATCATCCAGGGCATCGGCGCCGGTGCCGTCGCGCCGATGTCGATGACCATCGTCGGCGACATCTACACGGTCGCCGAACGCGCCAAGGTGCAGGGATACGTCGCGAGCGTCTGGGCCATCTCCTCGGTCGTGGGCCCGGCGCTCGGCGGGATCTTCGCGCAGCTCGACGCCTGGCGATGGATCTTCTGGATCAACGTCCCGCTGTGTCTGATCGCCGGGTGGATGCTGCTGCGCACCTACCGGGAGCAGAAGCAGACGCAGAAGCACAGCATCGACTACGGCGGAGCGGTGCTGCTCACGATCGGGTTGACCGCGCTCATCCTCGGCATGCTGGAGGGTGGGAACGCGTGGGCCTGGCTGTCGGTGCCGAGCGCCCTCTGCTTCGGTATCGGGGTGGTCGCGCTGGTGGCCTTCGGGTTCGTCGAGCGCCGGGTCGCGGAGCCGATCGTCGATCTGCGCCTCGTCACACGTCGGCTCATCCTCACGACGACCATCGTGTCGCTCGGCATCGGGGCGTTGATGCTCGGGGTGACGAGCTTCGCCCCCGCCTACCTCGAGGGGTCCATCGGCATCGCTCCGCTGCTGTCAGGTCTCGCGGTGGCTGCTCTGACCCTCGGCTGGCCGCTCGCCGCCGCGAACGCCGGGCGGCTGTACCTGCGCATCGGCTTCCGCCGCACCACCCTGATCGGCATGAGCATCACCACGGTCGCCGCCATCGCGCTCGCCGCCGTCGCCTCCTGGCCGAACCCGTTCGTCGTCGCCGGCATCGCGTTCCTCCTCGGCTTCGGGCTCGGGTGGAGTGCCGCGCCGACCCTCATCGCCGCTCAGGCTTCGGTCGGCTGGGGCGAGCGCGGAGCGGTGACCGGGATGAATGCCTTCGCACGGTCCGCGGGAAGTGCCGTGGGGGTGGCGGTGTTCGGGGCGATCTCCAACGCCATCATCGCGCAGGGCGCGGGACCCGACGACCCCGACACGATCATCCACGCGTCGGTGTGGGTGTTCGTCGCGGTCGCCGTGACCGCTGTGCTCACCCTGATCGCCGCCGCGTTCATGCCGAAGGACAGCGTCGAGGAGCACTCCGGGGAGTCCGGCTCCTAGCTCCCCGGGCTCAGCGGGCGAGGCGCTCCGCGATACCGGTGTAGGTTGCGGGGGTCAGTGCGAGCAGCCGTTGCTTGGCCGCGTCGCCGATCTCCAGGCCCTGCACGAACTCGGCGAGGTCGTCGGCGCCCACCCGGTGTCCGCGCGTGAGCTCCTTGAGGAGCGCATACGGGTCCTGGATGTTCGACCGGCCGGCGACGACCTCGGCACGGATCACCGTCTGGATCGCCTCGGCCAGCACCTCCCAGTTCACGTCGAGGTCGGCGAGCAGCACGTCGCGCGACAGCGAGATCGCGTTCAGGCCGCGGCGCAGGTTGTCGAGCGCGAGCAGCGAGTGCCCGAATGCGACGCCGATGTTGCGCTGCGTGGTGGAGTCGGTGAGGTCGCGCTGCAGGCGGCTCGTGACGAGGGTCTGGCCGAGCGAGGCGAGCAGAGCGCCCGAGATCTCCAGGTTGGCCTCGGCGTTCTCGAAGCGGATCGGGTTGATCTTGTGCGGCATCGTCGACGAGCCGGTGGCCCCGGCGACCGGGATCTGCGCGAAGTAGCCGAGCGAGATGTAGGTCCAGATGTCCGTCGCGAGGTTGTGCAGGATACCGCCGGCGTGACGCACGCGGTCGTACAGCTCCACCTGCCAGTCGTGCGACTCGATCTGCGTCGTCAGCGGGTTGAACCCGAGACCGAGCCCTTCGATGTACTCGCGGGCGATGGTCGGCCAGTCGGCGTCCGGGTCGGCCGCGAGGTGAGCGGACCAGGTGCCGGTCGCTCCGGAGAACTTCGCGAGGTACTCGGAGCCGGCGATCTGGCTGCGCACGCGCTCGAGGCGCCAGGCGAAGACCGCGAGCTCCTTGCCCATGGTCGAGGGCGTGGCGGGCTGCCCGTGCGTGCGGGAGAGCATGGCGGCGTCGGCGTGCTCGACGGCGAGCTCCCGCAGCTTCGCGATCACGGTGTCGAGAGCCGGGAGCCAGACCTCCTCGACGGCGCGCTTGACGGTGAGCGCGTAGGACGCGGAGTTGATGTCCTCGCTCGTCGCCGCGAAGTGCGTCAGCTCGGCGATGTGGTCGAGGCCGAGCGTGGCGAGCCGGTCGCGCACGAGGTACTCGATGGCCTTCACGTCGTGCTGCGTGACGGCCTCCTTCTCGGCGAGCCAGTCGATCTCGGCCTGCCCGAAGTCGCGGTAGAGCGCGCGCAGGCGCTCCTTGTCGTCGTCCGACAGCGGGCTCGTCTCGAACAGCGAGCGGTCGGTGAGGGCGATCAGCCATTCCACCTCCACCTCGACCCTGGCGCGGTTGAGTCCGGCCTCGGAGAGGAAGTCGGCGAGCCCGGTGACGGCGCCGCGATAGCGGCCGTCGAGGGGGCTGAGGGGCTGCGGCGGGAGCGAAGGCTGGAAAGTCAGGGGAATCCTCCTGATCAGGCCCCGAAGGTTCGGGGCGTGCGGGGCAGGCGCAGGGCGGGTTCGAGCTGGCGGAACAAGCCGCGAGTCGCCGTCTCGATCATACCGAGCACCGAATCGAACATCTCCGGGCCCGCGTAGTAGGGGTCGGGGACGTCGTGGGTCGAGGCGTCGGGATCGAAGGCGAGGAGGAGGGTCACCTTGCCGTCCTCGTCCTCATCCCTGGCCCATTCGCGGAGGATGCGCTCGTGCGTGCGGTCCAGGGCCACCACGAGGTCGTTCTCGGCGAAGGACGCGGCGGTGAACTGGCGGGCGCGGTGCAGCGAGCCGTCGTAGCCACGGCGGGCGAGCGCGTCGATGGTGCGGTGATCGGCGCGCTCCCCGAGATGCCAGTCCCCGGTGCCCGCGCTGCGGGAGACGATCCGGGAACCGAGACCCTGCCGTTCCGCGAGGTCGCGGAACACGGCCTCCGCCATGGGGGAGCGGCAGATGTTGCCGGTGCAGACGAAGATCACGCGGAAGGGATCTCGGGCTGTCACGGATCCATTCTGCCGGTCGATGCGGTTCCTGCACAGCGCCGCCCGGATCGCGACCCGCCTTCGACTCTCCTGCACCGTCGTGTGTGGGCGACGACTGTCCACGGTCCGTGCCCGTGTGAGGCGCATCCGGAGCCGGGGAACGAAGGGCGGGGAAAGGGTGGATCCATGTCGTCCTCCCCTCTCACCGCCCTCTCTCCCGGTGTCGACCCCGCGCTGCGCGCCGCAGTGCTGTCCGAGCTGGATGCGGCCGGGGAGCGACTCGACGAGGCGGCGTCCGTGCTGACGGCCCTGCGTGATGCGTGCTCCTGGGAATCCGAGGGGGTCGAGGCGCTGCGGACGGCGCTCTGGCGGCTGTCCGAGGACGCGACGCCGGTGCGCGCCATGATGCAGCAGTGCCGCAGGGAGGCGGAAGCGGCATGAGCGGGCTCAGCATCGACCACGGCGGCGCGATCGCCGTGGACACCGCGCAGCTTCGCGACCTCGCGGTACGGGTGCGGGGCGTCGTCCCGGTGTTGGCGGAGGTGGCCGATGCCGTGGCGCGCGCGGAGGCGCTGCTCGCCACGGCGGCGTGGACGGAGCTGGCCCCCGCGGCCTGGTCGCTGCGGTCCGTGGCGACGTCGCTGGACGGGCTGACGGCCCGCGTCGAGAAGACGGCCGCCGACCTCGTCCTGATGGCCGAGGCGTACGAGGTCGTCGAGCTGCGCGCGCAGGCGGAGGCGCTGGCGCACACCGACGCGGCCGCCGCCGCCGCGGTGGAGGCGCGCCTGGCGCGGCTCCTCGCCTCGGACGGGAGTGTGGGAACGCTCGCGGACACTCTGGAGCGGACCGCGGATGCCCGGAGGTTCCGCGGCCTCGACGACCAGTACGACGCCGCCGGTCTGCTCCCACCGGTCTTCCTGGGCGGTGCGTTCGTAGGGGTGACGTCGGGACTCGGGCGCGTCCGACCGGGAATGGCACTCGGCGCGACGGCCGATCCGGTACGCGTCTCCGTGGCCTCCCGCTCGCGGCCGACCGGCGCGCCGACCGGACTGGCGAGTGCGCTCCGCCGCCTGCCCTCCGCCTCCGGGGCGCAGGTGGCGATCGAGAAGTACACGATGCCCGGTGAGGCGCCGCGATACGTCGCCTACCTCGCCGGCAGCCGCTCGATGTCGCTCCGCACGGCCGGCGGGACGGAACCGTGGGACATGAAGTCGAACATCGAGCTCTACACCGGGGGCCGGTCCGCGTCGTATCAGGCGACCCTCGATGCCCTGGCCGCGGCCGGTGCGAGGCCCGGGGATCGGGTGGATGTGGTCGCGCACTCGCAGGGTGGGATGATCGCGGCGCACCTGGCGATGGAGAGCCCGTTCGCGGTCACGACTCAGATCACCGCCGGAAGCCCCGTGGAGCCGACGCTCTCCGCCGATCACACCCTGGTGCAGCTTCGGCACACCGACGACGTGGTGTCTGCGCTCGCCGCGGGAGGGGCGAGGGAGGGCACAGGCTCGGCCGACAGCTTCACCGCGAGCCGGGTGGGCGACCCCGACGCCGGTCGCCAGGACCTCGCGCTCGAGACGCACTCCCTGGAGAACTACATGGAGACGGCAGCGATGGTGGATGCCTCCGCCGACCCGCGGGCGGAGGCTCTCGACGCCTACTGGGCGGACCTGGACCGCGCCGTCACCGTCGACCGCACCGAGTACCGAGCGGAGCGTGTGCTCCCCGATCCGTGAGCCGCACGCGGCGTCGGCAGACGTCGGTGGACGGGTCAGTCGCGGCGGGAGCGCTTGTTCTGCGGGCGCAGGATGAAGCCGAAGATGCCGTTGATGATCGAGATGATCAGGGCGGCGAGAACGCCCCACCAGAACGACTCGACCGTCAGGCCCCATCCGAAGCTGCTGGTGATCCAGGCGGTCAGCCAGAGCAGGAAGCCGTTGATGAGGAAGCCGATGAGGCCGAACGTGATGATGTACAGCGGGAAGGCGACGATCTTCACGACCGTGCCGATGATGGTGTTCACCAGCGCGAAAAGGGCTCCGACCGCGAGGAGCGTCAGGACGAGCTGCAGCGTCTCGCCCGGCGGGAAGGCGCGCACCGTGACCTGGAGCACGGGGATGAGCGTGACGACCCAGATGGCGAACGCGTTGACGACGACCCGGATGATGAAGCGCATGATGTGTTCAGTCTCCCACGCGGGGCTCGCGGTGTCAGCCGCGGTCGTCCACCGGGATCCGGTTCTCGCGGATGCGCCGCTCCGACTCGTCGAGGTCGATGCTGCCTGATGCGACGCCGATGACCAGATCGAAGGCATCGTCCGTCGTGAAGCGGTGCTTCCATCCGTTGATCCAGAGGAACGCCACGAAACTCGTCCACGCCGTGCGCTTGTTCCCGTCGAACAGGGGATGGTTGCGGGCCAGAGACTCGAGGAGTGCGGCCGCCTTCCGGTCCAGCGTGCCGTAGGCGTCCTCCCCGAACAGCGACGCGGCAGGGCGCGCGAGAGCCGACGCCAGGAGCCCGGCGTCCCGGACGTGGAACCCCAGGCGGCCGACGATGCGGAGGCCGTCCTCCAGAGTCAGATACTCGGTCACGCGTCTTCGAGTCGCTCGAGGAGGACCTTGTCGTTGTCGAACACGAAGTCGACGGCGGCGTCGACGAGGGCCGACCGATGGGTGTCCGCGACGAAGCGGTCGGCCGCCTCGATGAGCAGCGCATGCTTGGACGTGTGTCGCTGGGCGGCGACCTCGCCCAGCCGTGCATCGAGTTCCGCAGGGAGTCGCACCGTCATAGCCATACCAGAATGGTATCACCGCACCCTCGGCCTCGAAAGGGTGGCGGGACACACGTCCTAGACTCGACGCGTGACCGAGCCGACCCTGCCCCGCATCCGTCCCGCCATCGCCTCCCTCGCGCCGTACCGCCAGGGCAAGCAGGCCGGTCCCGAGGCCTTCAAGCTCTCCAGCAACGAGAACCCGTTCGATCCGCTCCCCTCGGTCGTCGAGGCGCTGCAGCACACGACGCCGATCAACCGCTATCCCGATGCCACGGCCG
The DNA here is from genome assembly GCF_050470785.1 of Microbacterium sp. NRRL B-14842. Taxonomy (NCBI): domain Bacteria; kingdom Bacillati; phylum Actinomycetota; class Actinomycetes; order Micrococcales; family Microbacteriaceae; genus Microbacterium; species Microbacterium sp. NRRL B-14842. The sequence continues at coordinate 12,955 of NZ_JBFLUM010000003.1, forward strand.
GCCGCCTGCGTTCGCGGCTCGGAGCCCGCTACGGCGTTGAGCCCGAGCAGGTCCACGTCGCCTCCGGCAGCGTCGCGATCCTGCACCAGCTCGTGCTCGCCACGGCCTCCGTCGGCGACGAGGTCGTCTACGCCTGGCGGTCGTTCGAGGCATACCCGAGCCTGCCGCTCGTCGCCGGGGCGACCGGGGTGCAGGTGCCGCTGACCGCCGACTCCCGCCACGACCTCGACGCGATGGCCGACGCCGTGACCGACCGCACGCGCGCGATCATCGTCTGCACGCCGAACAACCCGACCGGCCCGATCGTCACCTCCGCCGAGTTCGCGGCCTTCGTGGACCGCGTGCCCTCTGACGTGCTCATCATCCTCGACGAGGCCTACGCGGAGTTCGTCACCGCGCCCGACGCCGTCGACGGCCTGGCCGAGCGCGTCTTCGAGGCGCACCCGAACGTGGTCGTCCTCCGCACGTTCTCCAAGGCCTACGGTCTGGCCGGGCTCCGGGTCGGCTATGCGATCGGCCACGAGAAGGTGCTCGACGCGGCGCGGACGACCGGCATCCCGCTGTCGGTGACATCCGCGGCCGAGAACGCCGCCATCGCGAGCCTCGACGCCGAAGCCGAGCTCCTGGAGCGCGTCGCCGTGATCGTCGAACGCCGCGCCCGTCTCGTCGAGGGGCTCCGCGCGCAGGGCTGGGAGGTGCCGGACGCCCAGGGCAACTTCGTCTGGCTGCCGACCGGCGCGCGCACGGACGAGGTCGCGGCGGCGTTCGTCGACGCCGACCTGATCGTGCGCCCTTTCTCCGGCGACGGCATCCGGATCTCCGTCGGCGAGGAGGCGGCCGTCACCCGTGTGCTGGAGGTCGCCGCAACCCTCCGCTGAGCGCGACGCCGCCCGGCGAACCGCGGAATCTCGGGGTTCCGGGGAGATACGAGGGCGTCCTAGGTATGCGTGACCCGGCATGCCGACGCGGGTAGCGTGGGGGCCGTGAGCACCTCTGAGACCCCCCTCGTGCGCGTCCTGGACGAGACCGGAAAGGTCGCCCCGACGCCGGCCGCGGAGCAGTACCTGCCGCTCATCGAGGCCATCCCCGACGACGAGCTCGCGCAGTTCTACCGCGACATGGTGGGCATCCGCGCGATCGACACCCAGGCCACCAACCTGCAGCGCCAGGGCCAGCTCGCCCTGTGGCCGCCGAGCCGCGGACAGGAGGCGGCGCAGGTCGGCTCCGGTCGGGCCGCCCGCGCGCAGGACACGATCTTTCCCTCGTACCGCGAGCACGCCGTCACCCGGATCCGCGGCGTGGACCCGGTCGACATCATCAAGCTCATGCGCGGCGTCTCCCACGGCGGCTGGGACCCGACCGATCCGAAGAACGGCAACACCCGCCTCTACACGCTCGTGCTCGGCTCCCAGGTGCTGCACGCCGCCGGCTATGCCATGGGTCTCACGTTCGACGGGCGCACCGGCACCGGCGACCCCGAGCGCGATGAGGCGGTCGTCGTGTACTACGGCGACGGGGCCTCCAGTCAGGGCGATGTGCATGAGGCGATGGTGTTCGCGGCCAGCTACCAGGCCCCGACGCTGTTCTTCCTGCAGAACAACCACTGGGCCATCTCGGTCCCCGTCACCACGCAGTCCCGGGTGCCGCTCGTGCAGCGCAGCGCCGGGTACGGCATCCCCAGCGTCCGCGTGGACGGCAACGACGTCCTCGCCAGCTACGCGGTGTCCCGCGTGGCCCTCGACGAGGCGCGCGGCGGCGGCGGCCCTCGCGCCATCGAGGCCGTGACCTACCGGCTCGGCGCGCACACGACCAGCGACGACCCCACGAAGTACCGCGGCGACGACGAGGAGCTCGCGTGGGCCGGGCGCGACCCGATCGTCCGGATGCGCGCGTTCCTGGAGAACCGCGGCGCCGAGGAGGGCTTCTTCGCCGAGGTCGACGCCGAGGCCGCCGACGCCGCGGAAGACCTCCGCGCCCGCACCGTGCAGCTCGGGCCGCCCCGCGCCGACCTCATGTTCGACCACGTGTACAGCGAGCCGCATCCGCTGATCGAGGAGCAGAAAGCCTGGCGCGCCCGCTATGAGGCGTCGTTCGAAGGAGAGGGCCAATGACCCGGGAGACCATGCCGCTGGGCAAGGCGCTGAACGCCGGAATGCGCAAGGCGATGGAGGACGACCCGAAGGTCCTCCTCATGGGCGAGGACATCGGCAAGCTCGGCGGCGTGTTCCGCATCACCGAGCACCTGCAGCGCGACTTCGGGGAGCAGCGTGTGCTGGACACCCCGCTCGCGGAGTCGGCCCTGGTCGGCACCGCGATCGGCCTCGCGATGGCCGGGTTCCGTCCCGTCGTCGAGATCCAGTTCGACGGCTTCGTCTTCCCCGCGTTCGACCAGATCACCACCCAGCTCGCCAAGCTCACCAACCGGCACGAGGGGTCGCTGCGGCTGCCCGTCGTGATCCGCATCCCGTACGGCGGGCACATCGGGGCGGTCGAGCACCACCAGGAGAGCCCGGAGGCGTACTTCACGCACACCCCCGGTCTGCGCGTGGTGTCGCCGTCCACCGCGAACGACGCCTACTGGATGATCCAGGAGGCCATCGCGTCGGACGACCCGGTGATCTTCCTGGAGCCGAAGAGCCGGTACTGGCCGAAGGGCGAGGTCGAGCTCGACGCTCCCGCCGTCCCGCTGCACTCCTCGCGGGTGGTGCGGACCGGGACGGACGTGACCCTCGTCGGACACGGCGCCATGGTCACGACGCTGCTGCAGGCCGCCGCCCTCGCCGAGTCCGAGGGCACGAGCTGCGAGGTCGTCGACGTGCGCTCGCTGTCTCCGGTGGACTACGAGCCGATCCTCGGGTCGGTACGCAAGACGGGGCGCATGGTCTACGCGCAGGAGGCCCCGGGATTCACGAGCCTCGGCAGCGAGATCGCCGCGACCGTCATGGAGCGCGCGTTCTACGCCCTCGAGGCTCCGGTGCTGCGCGTCTCCGGCTACGACACCCCGTTCCCGCCCGCGAAGCTCGAGGGCGCGTACCTGCCGGACGCCGATCGCATCCTCGAAGCCGTCGACCGCTCCCTGGCCTACTGACACCGACGTTCCATGTTCACAACTCAGGACAACCGCCCCCTTCACCCGTCCAGCGCGGGCGCAGGGGCGCGCACCGGTTCGAGTCTCCTGAGTTATGAACGCGGCCCACGAAAGGACTCCGCATGAGCACGCAGAACTTCCCCCTTCCGGACGTCGGCGAAGGGCTGACCGAGGCCGAAATCGTCGCGTGGAAGGTGGCGCCGGGTGACCGGGTCGCCATCAATGACGTCATCTGCGAGATCGAGACCGCGAAGTCCCTGGTCGAGCTGCCCTCCCCGCACGCGGGCGTGGTCGGCGAGCTGCTCGTCGACGAGGGGGCGACGGTCGAGGTCGGCACCCCGATCATCACCTTCGTGACCGACCCTGCGGCGGGCTCGGGAAACGGTTCGGTGGCGCCCGGCACCGTCGCGACGGCGGAGGCGCCCGCGCCCGAGGAGGGCGGCGGGTCGGTGCTCGTCGGCTACGGCTCCGGAAGCGGCGCGACCTCGCGGCGCAAGCGCCCGGCCGAGCGCCCCGTGCGGTCGTCGGTCGGCGTGATCGCGAAGCCGCCGATCCGCAAGCTCGCCCGCGACCTCGGCGTCGACCTCACGAGCGTGACGCCCACGGGTGCCGACGGCGAGGTCACCCGCGACGACGTCATGAAGCACGCCTCGCAGGCCAGCGTCTTCCGCAACATCGAGACCCCGGAGTGGGGGAGCGTGCGCGAGGAGACCGTCCCGGCCCCGCAGGCGCCGTCCGGCCTGGCTCGCGGCCTCGCACCGGTGCGCCCGTCGGCGGCCGGCGACGACCGCACCGAGTCCATCCCGGTGAAGGGCGTGCGCAAGGCGACGTCGTCGGCGATGGTGCAGAGCGCGTACTCCGCCCCGCACGTGACGGTGTGGAAGGAGATCGACGCCACCCGCACGATGGAACTCGTCAAGCGCCTCAAGGCCTCGCCGGACTACGCCGACATCAAGGTCTCACCGCTGCTCATCATGGCCCGCGCGGTGATCTGGGCGGTGCGCCGGACGCCGATGGTCAACGCGGCCTGGATCGACACCGAGGCCGGTGCCGAGATCGCCGTGCGCCACTACGTGAACCTCGGCATCGCCGCCGCCACGCCCCGCGGTCTGCTCGTGCCGAACATCAAGGACGCGCAGGACCTCAGCCTGAAGGATCTCGCCCGCGCCCTGAACCGGCTCACGCTCACAGCACGCGAGGGCAAGACCCCGCCGGCCGACCAGCAGAACGGCACGATCACCATCACGAACATCGGCGTGTTCGGGATGGACGCGGGCACTCCGATCATCAACCCGGGCGAGGCCGGCATCGTCGCCATGGGCACGATCAGCCAGAAGCCCTGGGTCGTCGACGGCGAGGTGCGCCCGCGCTGGGTGACCACGGTCGCCGGCTCGTTCGACCACCGCGTGATCGACGGCGACGGCATGAGCCGCTTCATCGCCGACGTCGCCTCCATCCTCGAGGAGCCCGCGCTCCTGGTGGACTGAGGGAGTCCACACTTCGGCGCGGCCCGAACGATCGGGTGGCGAGAATGGACGGATGAGAACCACGCGGAGCGTCGACCTGCCGGTGTTGTACTTCGGGACTCCCGTCGCGCTGATCACCACGGTCAACGCCGACGGGTCGTCGAACATCAGCCCGATCTCGTCCGCATGGGCGCTGGGGACGCGGTACATGCTCGGGCTCGGTGCCGAGGGGCAGGCGGCCGCGAACATCGGACGGGTCAGGGACCTCGTCATCAACCTCCCCTCCGCCGACCTCGTGCACGCCGTGGAGGCGATCGCGCCGACCACCGGTCGCTCGCCGGTTCCCGCCGAGAAGGTTCCCGCGTACCGGCATGAGCCGGACAAATGGAGTCTCGGGGGCTTCACCCCTGTGCCCTCGGAGGCGGTGATCCCGTTCCGGATCGCGGAATGCCCGGTGCAGATCGAAGCGCGCGTGGCCCAGATCATCCCGATCGACGGCGGCGACGCGCTGGCGGTCGAAGCCGAGGTCCTGCAGGTCCACGTGCACGAGGACATCTTGAAGGCGTACGGACCCGACCGCATCGACACGGACAAGTGGGACCCTCTGTCCTACGCCTTCCGCCATTACTTCGCCCAGGGGCCTCGGGTCGGCTCCAACTTCCGCGCGCCGCTCCTCGACGACCCCGTCGTGGCGTGATCGTCGATCCCTCGTCCGTGTCCCAGCTGGGACACGCGCTCAGCAGCCCGACCCGGGTGCAGATGTGTCTGGCGCTCCTCGACGGCCGGGCATGGACGGCCGGCGAGCTCGCGCGTGCCGCTGGGGTGTCGAGGTCGACGGCGTCGGAGCATCTGACGACGCTCCTCGACGTCCGGCTCGTCGCGCTCCGCCGACAGGGGCGGCACTCCTACGTCACGCTCGCGTCCCCCGATGCCGCGCACATCATCGAGGCCGCGACGGCGTACGCCGGGAAGGCGGCCCCGGTCTCGAGCCTCCGTTCGGCGACGGCGCGAGACGGCATGGCCCTGGCCCGCACCTGCTACGACCACCTCGCCGGTCGCCTGGGGGTCGCCCTCTTCGACGCCCTCGTCGATCGGGGGCACCTCACGCCGGACCTGACGGTGACCGCGACGGGGCGCGACCTGTTCGAGAGCATCGCGGGGCCGGACGCGTTGGTGCCGTCGTCTCGTCGTCCGCTTGTGCGGAGCTGCCTCGACTGGACGGAACGGCGCTCGCATCTCTCGGGTCACCTCGGCGCCGTCCTCCTCCGCACCGCGCGCGACCGAGGCTGGATCCACCCTCAGCAGACCTCGCGTGCCGTGACGGTCTCTCCCGCCGGCACGGCCGCCTTCCACACTCTCTTCGGTATTCCGCCGACACTGTCCTGACCGCGATCGGCATCCGCGTCCCACGACACAGGCGCTCGCGCGGGAACAGGCTCTGGAGTGGGGGAGAGCCTGAACTCCCGCGTTCGCCTGAGTTCGCGCGGGGGCCTGTTCTCGCGACAGGCTGGCGGGACAGGCGTTCGCGCGGGAACAGGCTGCCAGGGGCGAGAGAGCCTGAACTCGCGCGCTTGCCTGTTCTCGCGAGAGAGGGCGGGTCGCGAGGGGAGGGGGCGGCTGACGCAAGAGGGGGGTCAGGCGGTGAGACGCTGTTCCGCGAGGCGGGGGACGGCACGCTCCCTGGCCGCCCTCCGGGCGGTCGCGATCGCGCCGGCCGACACGACCTCCGCGCCGAGTGTGGAGGCGAGGATCTCGGGTGCGGGCAGGTGCAGCTCGTCCGGGAGGATCCGGCGGGCGGCGGCCAGCACAGGCTCGATGCTCTCCGCCACGGCCCCGCAGATGATCACGCGCGCGGGGTCGTACATGCTGCCGAGCACCCCGACGACACGGGCGAGGGTGGCCCCCACGCGCTCGGCGACGCGGAGGGCGTCGGCGTCTCCGGAGGCGGCGAGGGTCAGCACCAGCCGCGGATCGACCGGCCCGTCCGCCACGAGCCGCCCGAGGATTCCGTCTGCGGCAGCGCCCCCGTCTTCGACGGCGCTCCGAGCCTGTTCCTCCACGGCGTGACGGAGGCCCACCGCCGAGCCGACACCGATGATGTGATCGAACACCACGCCCTCGCCGACGCCGCCGTGGGCGCCATGCAGCACGTGCCCGTCGACGACGACGCCGCCGCCGAAGCGCTCACTCGCGAGCAGGGCCACGTAGTCGCGGCAGTCGACGGCCACCCCGAGCGTCCCCTCGGCGATCGCGGCGAGCTGGGCGTCGTTCTTCACCTCGACCACCGGGGCCCAGTCGCGCAGGGCCTCCGCGAGCCCGGGGTTCGTGCGCTCCCAGAAGCCGTCGGGGTGCGGGGGCGAGATGCCGTCGCGGTTGACGGGGGCGGCGACGCCGGCGCACACCGCGAGCACGCGCTCCGCGGGCACCCCGGCCTCGTCGCGCGCGGCGGTGAGGTGCTGCAGGATCGTCGCCCGGCGGTCCTCGACGCTCTGCGCGGGGTCGACCTCCACGCGATGGTGCACGAGCGTGCGATCGAGCAGATCCGCGACGGTGACGGCGAGATGGGTGTCGCCGGCGTCGATGCCCATCACCACGCCGAGGTCTGCCGCGAGGGCGAAGCGGCGCGCGGGGCGCCCGGAGCGGTAATCGCCGATGGCGCGCGCGTTGGGCAGCTCGCGCAGCACCTCCGCGGTGACGAGGGTGTCGATCGCGTCGATGGTGGTCGAGCGCGTGAGCGAGGTGCCGGCCATGGCCTCGGTGGCGGTGAACTCGCCGGCCGTCCAGGCGAAGTCGAGCACCGCGCTCACGCTCGCGCGGCCGGTGCCGAGTCCCGTCGAGACCTCTGTCACTCCCCTTGACCTTCCTGTCGCCCAGATGAGACAGTACCTCTAGACGGACTAAATTCGCTCACTAGATTTATTCCGCGGATCTACGAAAGGACGACGGTGTCTGCCACACGATCACGGGCGGTGCGCTGGACCGCCGGAGCGCTCGGCCTCGTGCTGACCGGCGCGGCGCTCACGAGCTGTGCCGCCGGCGGGGGAGCGGAGACGATCCGCTTCACGTTCAGCAAGCGCGAGGCCATCCCGTTCATGACGGAGCTCGTCGCGGAGTACAACGCGTCGCAGGACGACGTCCGGGTGGAGATCGACACGTCCGGCGTCGACGTCGTCTCGGCGAGCTTCGTCCGCGGGAACCCGCCCGACATCATGCTCGCCAACTACAACTACGAGGTCGCCCGGTTCGTGCAGCGGTGCGCGCTCACCGACCTCTCCGACACGGAGGCCGCCGCCGGCATCCGTGAGGACCTGCAGCCGTTGATGGACCAGTACGGCTCCTGCGAGGGGCGCACCAGCGCCCTGCCGTACTCGGTCATGGCCGCCTCGGTCATCTACAACACGCAGATCTTCGCGGAGCAGGGCCTCGAGGTGCCGCAGACCTGGGACGAGCTCCTCGCCGTCAGCGACAGCCTCCGCGAGGCCGGGATCGACCCGTTCTACGCCACGTTCAAGGACGACTGGACCGTCGCGCAGGGCTGGTACGACTACGCGGCCGGTGGCTCGCTGGACGTGCTGGCTTTCTTCGACGCGCTCGCCGCGGAGGGCACAGAGGTGGGCCCGGACTCGGAGGTCTCCTTCGAGAAGGACTTCTTGGAGCCGATGGACAGGATGATGGTGCTCGCGAACGAGTACACGAACGAGGATGCGGCGAGCCGGGCGTACGGAGACGGCAACCTCGCCTTCGCGAAGGGGGAGGCCGCGATGTACCTCCAGGGGCCGTGGGCGTTCAGCGAGATCGCCAAGACCGACCCCGACCTCGACCTCGGCACCTTCCCGCTGCCCATGACCGACGATCCGGCCGACCTCGCCGTCCGGGTGAACATGGACCTCGCGGTCATGATCCCCGAGGAGTCGCAGCACCAGGAGGCCGCGCGCGACTTCCTGGAGTACCTCTACCTCCCGGAGAACATCGAGGAGTACAACGCCTCGCAGCTCGGGTTCACCCCGACGACGGACGCGGCACCGCCGGACGACCCGCGTATCGAGGGCATGATCGAGTACTACGACGAGGGGCGGATCTACCAGGGCCCCTCGGTCCTCGTCCCGAAGACCCTGCCGATGAACAACTACGCGCAGGCCATGGTGCTCGGCGCCGACCCCTCCTCCATCCTCCGCACCATGGACGCGGACTGGGCCCGCATCGCCTTCCGCGCCCCGATCCGAGTTCCGAGGATTCCGCATCGGGCGAGACAGAGGAGTCCGCGCCATGAGCACCAGCACGACCGCCATCGTCACCGGCGAGCAGCGGAAGATCCGCCGCCACACGCGCCGCGTCGAGCCGATCTACTACCTGTTCCTGCTGCCGACCCTGGTGATCTTCACGCTCGCGATCACCGTTCCCGGCGTCATCGGCCATCTTCTTCAGCTTCACCGACTCGATCGGCATCGGCGAATGGAGCTTCAACGGGCTGACGAACTACATCGCGCTGTTCAGCGACCCGGCGATCCTGCAGAGCTATCTCTTCACCTTCGGGTTCTCGATCGCGACAGTGATCGTCGTCAACGTCATCGCGTTCCTGCTGGCGGTCGGGCTCACCTCCCGCATCCGGTTCAAGACGGGGCTGCGGACGATCTTCGTGATCCCGATGGTGATCTCGGGCATCATCATCGCCTACGTCTTCAACTTCCTGTTCTCGAACTCGATCCCCGCGGCGGGCGCGGCCACCGGCATCCGTGGCTGGAGACGAGCCTGCTCGCCAACCCCGACCTCGCCTGGGTCGCGATCGTGATCGTCACCGCCTGGCAGGCGGTCCCCGGCACGCTCCTCATCTACATCGCCGGACTCCTGTCGGTGCCGGGCGAGGTGTACGAGGCGGCGAGCATCGACGGCGCCAGCCGCACGCAGCAGCTGACCCGCATCACGATCCCCCTCGTCGCCGGATACGTCGTCATCAACGTGATCCTCGGCTTCAAGGGCTTCCTCAACGCCTACGACATCATCGTCGGCCTCACCAACGGCGGTCCCGGCACCGCCACCCGCAGCGTCGCGATGACGATCATCGCGGGCTTCAACGGCGGCGACTACGCCTACCAGATGGCCAACGCCACGATCTTTTCATCGTGCCGTGCTCATCTCCGTCCTCCAGCTCTCGCTGACCCGCGGAAGGAACACGTTCTGATGTCGACGGAGACCCTCACCACCATCCCCGCGGACGGACGCCGGAAGCGGCAGAAGATGGAGCGCGTCAACTGGTCGGGCACCATCATCCTGATCCTGTGCACGCGACGATCCTCATCCCGCTGTACGTGACGATCTCGATGGCGTTCAAGACCACCGGGCAGGCGGTCGACGGCAACGCGTTCTCGCTGCCGGCGCCGTTCAGCATCGACGGCTTCGTGCAAGCGTGGACGCTGACGAAGTTCCCGGTCGGCGCCGCGATCTCGCTGCTCGTCACGGCAGGGACGGTCATCGCGACGATCGTCCTCGCGGCCTTCGCGTCGTTCGCGATCGTGC
>NZ_JBFLUM010000004.1:0-26548 GCF_050470785.1 Microbacterium sp. NRRL B-14842
GGCCCTGCCGTCGCTGCCCTCGTCGTGGATCTGGCAACGAGGCGTGGAGGAGTACTTCACGGTCGTCAACTACGACCAGCGCGCGAGCGGCAAGTCCGCGAGCGCAGTATCCGAAGGCATGGACCTCAGCGTCGACCGGTACGTCGACGATCTCGCGGAGCTGATCGCGTGGCTCCAGCGGGAGCTCGGCGTGCACAAGGTCGGAGTCCTCGGGCACAGCTGGGGGACGGTCCTCGGTCTCACTCTGGCCCAGCGGTGCCCCGACCTGCTGTGGGCGTACATCGGCGTCGGCCAGGTCATCTCCGGGCCCGAGAACGAGGAGGAGAGCTTCCGCCACGCGATGCAGAGTGCTGTCGCGGACCGGAACGAGCAGGCGATCTCCGAGTTGCAGGCGCTCGGGGAGTACCCCGGCGAGGAGCCGTTGACCGTCGAACGCATCGTGACCTGCCGGAGATGGGCGCAGTACTACGGCGGCCTCTCGGCGTATCGCTCCGACTTCGCCTACTTCACCGACTCGCAGGAGCTGTCCCCGTATTACACGACGCCGACCTGAGCCTCATCGGTGTCGGGCAGCGCGCGACCATGCCCGAGGTGCTGCCGGCCCTGCTCGGCTTCGACGCCCGCGATCAGACGGCGTTCGAGGTGCCGATGCTCCAGTTCCTCGACGACACGACTGGACGACGCCCACCGGACCGGTGGCCCGCTGGCTGGAGACCGTGACGGCGCCCGCGACGCACGTCGTCTGGTTCGAGAACTCCGCACACCTGTGCATGTTCGAGGAGCCGGGGAAATTCCTCGTGAGCCTCGTGACCCACGCGCTGCCGCACGCGGTCGCCGCGGGGGAAAGCAAAACCCCCGCCATGTAGAAGCTAGGCGAGGGTTTCTGGGCTGATTGTAATGATCAGCCGTGTGGCTCCGACCGGCATCGATCCGGTGACCTTTCGATTTTCAGTCGAACGCCTCTACCAACTGAGCTACAGAGCCGCGCGGCGATGATGCTGCCGCGTCCTAGACGAAGAGCCCTCTCCGAAGAAAGAGCTCGTCGCACGGAGCGACCCTGACGGGACTTGAACCCGCGACCTCCGCCGTGACAGGGCGGCACGCTAACCAACTGCGCTACAGGGCCATACTGGTGTTTTCAATTGTATCGGATGGAGTGACCCCAACGGGATTCGAACCCGTGCTACCGCCGTGAAAGGGCGGCGTCCTAGGCCGCTAAACGATGGGGCCGAGTCAGTCCCGGGGACTTCCTTGCCGACGCTCAAGCATAAGGGATCATCCGGGCAAATCGCGAATCGAGGCCCGAACCCGCTTCCCCCGGCGTGTTCGAGCGGGACCATGGAGGAGCCGGGGATGCCGTTCGCGCCGTTCCAGGAGTCTGGTGCTGGTGTGAAAGTTGTTGTTACTGTGGCATCTGTGAAACCGGCGGAAGGGGCCGTGTGAACGAGAAGACCACGCAGGATGCGGCACTCGCGGCATCCGCGGACTGCGGGTGTGCGCCCCACCCGGCGGAGCGCCGTACCCTCTTCCGCGACGGGATCAGCCGCCGCGGCGCTCTCGGACTCGCGCGCTCAGCGTCGTCGCCCTCAGCGCGTTCGGCATCTCGTCCGGTGTCACGGCCGCGCACGCCGCGTCGTATCCGAGCTGGGACGACGTGCAGAAGGCCAAGCAGAACGAGGCCTCCAAAGCCGCAGAGGTGAAGCGCATCGAGGGGCTGATCCAGTCGCTCACGCAGAAGGTCTCCGAGACACAGGCCGCGGCGAGGTCGCCTCGACCGAGTTCTACAACGCGCAGCAGGCCTACTTCGCCGCGATCGCCGAGGCCGACTCCCTGCAGGAGAAGGCGGACGCACAGGCCGCCGTCGCCGACGAGTCCGCCCGCAAGGCCGGCCAGGTCGCCGCACAGCTCTACCGCAACGGCGGTGACGACACCTCGCTGGAGCTGTTCTTCGCGGATTCCGCCGCCAACGCTGACGAACTCCTCGCCCGCCTCGGCTCCATGGACAAGCTCCTCGAATACAACAAGACCGTCTACAACGACGCGGTCGCCGCGCGGAACTCCGCACAATCCCTCAGCGATCAGGCCGTCGTCGCCCGTGACGAGCGCGACCGCCTGCAGAAGATCGCCGAAGAGAAGATGGTCGCGGCGCAGCAGGCCGCCGACGCCGCGCAGGCCGCGCTCGACGAGCAGTCCTCGAACCTCGCCACCATGCAGGCGCAGCTCGCCGCGCTGAAGGACACCACCGCGACCACCGTCGCCGGCTACCAGAAAGGCGTCGAGGAGCGCGAGAAGGAGCGCAAGCGCCGAGAAGCCGCCGAGGCCGCCGCGAACGCCGGCGGCAACAGCGGCGGCGGCGGGACGCCGGGGAGCGGCGGCTGGGTGCGTCCGCACGGCGGCTACCGCAGCTCCGGCTACGGCCCCCGCTCGCAGCAGTGCAACGCCAACGGCTGCTCGTCGAGCTGGCACTACGGCGTCGACCTCGCCAACGGCTGCGGCGCGGCGATCTACGCGGCGCACTCCGGGACCGTCGACGCGGCCTCTACAACGGCGGGTACGGCAACTACGTCCGCATCCAGCATGGCGGCGGCATCGCGACGGGCTACGCGCACATCAAGCCCGGCGGGTTCGCCGTCCGGAACGGCCAGTGGGTGCGGGCCGGCCAGGTCATCGCCTATGCGGGCAACACCGGCGGTTCCTTCGGCTGCCACCTGCACTTCGAGGTCTACATCAACGGCCGCTACACGAACCCCATCGACTTCATGGCGAGCAAGGGCATCTCCGTCTGACGGACGGCTGGACAGCGGAAGACCCCCGGATGCATGGCGTCCGGGGGTCTTCGCTTCGACAGGCTCAGCGACCCATAGCGGGTCAGTGACCCTGCTCGCCGAAGCGGACGATGGCCTCGTCGAGGATGCGCTGCGCCTCGGCGGCGTTGCCCCACTCGTCGACCTTGACCCACTTGTTGGGCTCGAGGTCCTTGTAGTGCTCGAAGAAGTGTGCGATCTCCTTCTTCGTGTACTCGGCGATGTCGTCGATGTCCTGGATGTGGGCCCAGCGCGGGTCCTTGGAGAGCACGGCGACGAGCTTGTCGTCTCCGCCGGCCTCGTCGCTCATCTTCAGCACCGCGACGGGGCGGACCTCGACGACGACGCCCGGGTAGATGGCGTGGTCCAGCAGCACCAGCACGTCGAGCGGGTCGCCGTCCTCGCCGAGCGTGTTGTCGAAGTAGCCGTAGTCGGCCGGGTAGCCGAAGGTCGTGTAGAGCACGCGGTCGAGGTGCACTCGCCCGGTCTCGTGGTCGACCTCATACTTCACGCGGCTGCCGCGCGGGATCTCGATGACGGCGTCGTGTGCGCCCATGCGTGTGCTCCTCAGGAAGATCGGTTGGATGCCGCCGACCAGCCTACTCGGGGGCCGCGGATTCCAACCGTGACGGACGAGACGGTGCCCTAGCGTGGAGGGATGCCTTCCCTCGCCCCCGCCGTCGCCGAGATCCGCCTCGCCGTGCGCACCGCGCTCGCCGATCTGCCCGAGGGCTCGACCGTGGTCGTCGCGCTGTCCGGCGGTGCCGACTCGCTCGCACTGGCGGCGGCCACCGCGTTCGAGGCTGCGAAGCGGGGGGTGCGTGCGACCACGGTGACAGTCGACCACGGTCTGCAGGAAGGGTCTGCCGAGGTCGCCGCCGAGACGGGACGCATCGCCGGACAGCTCGGGCTCGAGGCGCTCGTCGTCCGTGTCGAGGTCGACGGCGACGGCGGTCCGGAGGCGGCCGCGCGGGATGCGCGGTACCGCGTGCTCCGGGACGCGGCGGGTGATATCGGCGCGCGGGCGGTCCTGCTCGGCCACACCCTCGACGATCAGGCGGAGACCGTCCTCCTCGGGCTCGCCCGCGGCTCCGGGGCGACGAGCCTGCAGGGGATGGCGCCGGATCGGGAGGACGACCACGGCCTCCGCTGGCTGCGCCCTCTGCTCGGCGTGCGCCGCGAGACCACCCGCGCCTTCTGCGCCGCGACGGAGCTGCAGCCGTGGGAAGACCCCCACAACACCGACGACCGCTATACGCGGGTGCGGGTGCGTCACCACGTGCTCCCCGTGCTGGAGACGCAGCTCGGCCCGGGCATCGCCGAGGCGCTGGCTCGCACCGCCGAGCAGCTCCGGGAGGACGCGGAGGCGTTCGACGAGATGATCCACGAGACGATCGAGGACATCGTCGAGCATGCCGAGGCCGGGATCTCCGTGAGCGTCGCCGCGCTCGCCGCCAACCCCGCCGCGTTGCGCAACCGCATCATCCGTCTCGTGGTCGACAGCGAGTTCGGGGCGAGCCTGAGCCGTGCGCAGACGATCGAGGTCGCCCGCCTCGTGACCGACTGGTCGGGTCAAGGGCCGATCGACCTGCCGGGGTGCGCCGCCGTGCGCCAGGGCGGCCGAATCGTGTTCACCGCTGCGACCCGCTGAATCCCTGGCCGCGGCGGCGTCACGTCCTACTTCTTGCCGCCGAAGAGGCCGCCGAGGATCCCGCCGAGGTCGATGCCGCCGCCGGAGCCGCTCTTGCCGCCGCCGAGGAGGCCACCCAGCACGTCACCCAACCCGCCGCCGGAGCCCGAGTCGCCGCCGCCGAGGATGCCGCCGATGACGTCGCCGATCCCGCCGGAGCCCTCCGTGCCCGCATCCGCCTTCGCCGTCTTGTCCTTGGTCGCGTTGGCGATGAGACCCATCACGATCGGCGCGAGGATGGGGAGGAGCTTCCCGAAGTCGATGCCCGGGGTCGCCTTCGACTCCGTCAGCTCCTTCGTGACCTCCTTCTCCTTCCCGCCGAGGATGTGGGAGACGATCTTCTCGCCGTCCTCCTGGTCGATGTCGTCGACCGTCGCCGGGCTCGACGCGCCGCGGTGCTTGCCGAGGGCCTTCTCGATGGCCGCCGATCCTTCCGAGCTCTCCGCGTTCTTCGCGAGTCCGCCGAGGAGCACGGCGCCCCCCTGCTCGACCGCGACCTTGGCCTCGTCACGCGACACTCCGAGCTTCTGCGCGATGTCGTCGAGGGGCACCTGGCTGAGGATGTCGTGAGTCGCCATGGGGATCTCCTTCCGTCGGGGCGTGCGCCCGCGTCACCGTCAGAGTAGTGCGGTGTCGTCGCGCAGGGGAGGGTACGCGTCTGCGACCGGAGCACACCGCCGCGTCGCCTAAAATCGATCCATGCGCGCCGCGGAGATCCAGGACGACCTTGCACAGATCCTCGTCACCGAGGAGGAGATCAACGCCAAGCTCGAAGAGCTCGCGGCGCAGGTCGCGAAGGACTACGAGGGCAAGGACCTCCTCCTCGTCGGCGTGCTGAAGGGCGCGGTCATGGTCATGGCCGACTTCGCACGCGCACTGCCGTTCCACGCGCCGATGGACTGGATGGCGGTGTCGAGCTACGGCGCCAGTACGAAGTCGAGCGGTGTCGTGCAGATCCGGAAGGACCTCGACACCGACCTGCACGGCAAGCACGTGCTCATCGTCGAGGACATCATCGACTCCGGCCTCACGCTGAGCTGGCTGCTGGAGAACTTCGGGTCCCGCGGTGCGGAGTCGATCGAGGTGCTCGCGCTGCTGCGCAAACCGGAGGCCGCGAAGGTCGAGATCGACTGCAAGTACGTCGGCTTCGACATCCCCGTGGAATTCGTCGTCGGCTACGGGCTCGACTACGCCGAGCGCTACCGCAACCTCCGCGACGTCGCGGTGCTGGCGCCCCACGTGTACAGCTGACGCTTCGACAGGCTCAGCGACCCACGCTTCGACAGGCTCAGCGACCCACGTTTCGGCAAGCTCAGCGACCCACGTTTCGGCAAGCTCAGCGACCCAGAGGCGGGAGCGTTGCGCCGTGGGTGAACGCACAGCGGCCCCCTAGCACGGAGGCGATACGCTGATCCGACCATGGATGTGAAGAAGCTCACCCGCAATCCGCTGATCTACGTCGCTCTGATCGGCGTGCTGCTCTTCGGCGGATTCCTGCTGATCTCCAACCTCGGCGCGCCGAAGCAGATCACGACGCAGGAGGGGCTCGAGCTGCTCTCCGGCAAGACCGTGACCGAGGTCGTCACCACCGATGGCGATCAGCGCGTGGACATGACGCTGTCGAAGCCGTTCGAGGGCTCCGAGAACGTCCAGTTCTACTACGTCGAGGCCCGCGCCGACGAGGTGGTCTCCGCGATCGACGCGGCCGCTCCGAAGGACGGCTTCAACGACGCCGTGCCGCGCGCGACCTGGTTCGACGGCTTCCTCTCGCTGCTGCTTCCCCTCGTGCTGCTCGGCCTGCTGTTCTGGTGGCTCCTGTCGTCCATGCAGGGCGGCGGCGGCAAGGTCATGCAGTTCGGCAAGTCCAAGGCCAAGCTCGTCAACAAGGAGACCCCGACGGTCACCTTCGCGGACGTCGCCGGAGCAGACGAGGCGATCGAGGAACTCCACGAGATCAAGGAGTTCCTGCAGGACCCGGCGAAGTTCCAGGCCATCGGCGCCCGCATCCCGAAGGGCGTGCTGCTGTACGGCCCTCCCGGAACCGGAAAGACCCTCCTCGCCCGCGCCGTCGCCGGCGAGGCCGGCGCCCCGTTCTACTCGATCTCCGGTTCCGACTTCGTCGAGATGTTCGTCGGCGTCGGTGCCTCCCGCGTGCGCGACCTCTTCAGCCAGGCCAAGGAGAACGCTCCGGCCATCATCTTCATCGACGAGATCGACGCCGTCGGTCGCCACCGCGGCGCCGGCATGGGCGGCGGAAACGACGAGCGCGAGCAGACGCTGAACCAGATGCTCGTCGAGATGGACGGCTTCGACCCGAACGCGAACGTCATCGTGATCGCGGCCACCAACCGTCCCGACATCCTCGACCCCGCGCTCCTGCGCCCCGGACGTTTCGACCGCCAGATCGGCGTCGACGCCCCCGACCTCAAGGGTCGCCAGAAGATCCTCGAGGTGCACAGCAAGGGCAAGCCGCTGTCGAAGAACGTCGACCTCGAGGTCGTCGCCCGCAAGACCCCCGGCTTCACCGGTGCCGACCTGGCGAACGTGCTCAACGAGGCCGCGCTGCTCACGGCCCGCTCGAACGCGCAGCTCATCGACAACCGCGCCCTCGACGAGGCCATCGACCGTGTGATCGCGGGTCCGCAGCGCCGCACGCGCGTGATGAAGGACAAGGAGAAGCTCATCACGGCGTACCACGAGGGCGGACACGCACTCGCGGCGGCGGCGATGAACTACACGGATCCCGTGACGAAGATCACGATCCTGCCCCGCGGCAAGGCGCTCGGCTACACGATGGTGCTGCCGCTGGACGACAAGTACTCCGTGACCCGCAACGAGCTGCAGGATCAGCTCACCTACGCCATGGGCGGCCGCGTCGCCGAGGAGATCGTCTTCCACGACCCGACCACCGGTGCCTCGAACGACATCGAGAAGGCGACCTCGATCGCTCGCAAGATGGTCATCGAGTACGGCATGACGACGCAGGTCGGCCCCGTCAAGCTCGGCACCGAGGGCGGCGACATGTTCGTCGCCCGCGACATGGGCCGCGGCCGCGAGTACTCGGAGAAGGTCGCGGAGCGCGTCGACGCCGAGGTGCGGGCGCTCATCGAGCAGGCGCACAACGAGGCGTACGCGGTGCTCAGCGAGAACCGCGACATCCTCGACCGTCTCGCTCTGGCCCTCCTCGAGGAGGAGACCCTCGACCACAACCGCATCGCCGAGATCTTCACCGAGGTGAAGAAGCTCCCGGAGCGTCCGCTGTGGCTGTCGAGTGAGGACCGCCCGGTCTCGGAGCGGCCGCCGATCGAGGTCCCGAAGAAGGACGTCTCGCTCGCCGCCTCCGTCGAGGCGCCGACGACCCCGCCGCGCCCGCAGCAGGGCTCCGCCGGAGCGGGCAGCCCTCGTCCCGCGACGGCGTGACGTGACCGTCGACAAGGGACGCGTCGAATGGCTCACCAGGGAACTCCTGGAGGCGATCGGCGAGGACCCCGATCGCCCGGGGATCAAGCAGACTCCTTCCCGGATGGCCGAGCTGTACGCGGAGTTCTTCGCCGGGGTGGGGGAGGATCCCGCCGAGCCGCTCGCGCACACGATCAGCGTGACCCGCGGGCCGGCGCCGGACACCCTGCCCTCCGGCGCGGTGCTCCTGCGCGACATCCGCTTCCGCTCGGTGTGCGAACACCACCTGCTGCCCTTCGCGGGGCATGCGCACATCGCCTACCTTCCGGGCGAGCAGGTCGTCGGTCTCGGTGCGCTCGTGCGCGTCGTCGAGATCCTCGCCGCGCGGCCGCAGGTGCAGGAGCGGCTGGGCGAGCAGATCGCCGACACGATCGCCGAGAACCTCGATGCCCGTGGCGTGCTCGTCGTGCTCGATGCCAGCCACGGCTGCGTGACGATGCGGGGTGGACGGCAGACCGAGGCCTCGACGCTGACCATCGCGGCGCGCGGGGTCTACACCGATCCGGTGGCACGTGCGGAACTGGTGACCCTGATCGGCATGACCGTGCCAGGGGGCGGGACGTCGCGCGCATGACCGGGATCTGGGGCATCGTCAACGTCACGCCCGACTCGTTCAGCGACGGCGGGCGCTACCTCGACGCGGACCGGGCGGTCGCCCACGGCCTTCGCCTGCGAGCCGAAGGGGCGTCCGTCCTCGACGTCGGGGGAGAGTCGACCCGGCCGGGGGCGGAGCGCGTCGGGGTGGAGGAGGAGCAGCGCCGCGTCCTTCCCGTCGTCGAGCAGCTCGCGGCGGCCGGCGTCGTCGTCAGCATCGACACCCTCAACGCGTCGACCGCGGCGGCGGCCGTCCGTGCGGGGGCGCGCATCGTCAACGACGTCTCCGGCGGGCTCGCCGACCCCGACATGCGCGCCGCGGTGGCGGAGTCGGGAGCCGACTTCGCGATCGGGCACTGGCGGGGCTTCTCCGCCGACATGTACGCGAACGCCGACTATCGCCGTGTCGCCCGGGAGGTGGCCGGCGAGCTGCGCGAGCGGATCGGGGAGGCGGCGGCCGCCGGCATCGCGCCGTCCCGCGTGATCGTCGACCCGGGTATCGGGTTCGCCAAGGCGGGCGGCCAGAACTGGGATGTGCTGCGGGGCCTCGACGAGATCGTGGGCCTCGGCTTCCGCGTGCTGGTCGGGACGTCGCGCAAGCGCTTCCTCGCCGACGTGCTGCAGTCGGCGGCGCCGGGCAGTGACGGCGTCTCCGAGGAGCGCCGGGACCTCGCCACCGCGGTGACGAGTGCGCTCGCGATGCGCGCCGGCGCCTGGGCGGTGCGCGTGCACGACGTCGCGGGGACCCGCGACGCCCTTGCGATCACCCGCGCCTGGGAAGGCTGAGTGCGGAGTCGGAGCGTCACCGTACCCTAGAGGCATGGACTTCCTCGACGAGATCGTGCTGACAGGGCTGACTGTGTTCGGCCACCACGGCGTCTACCCGCACGAGCGGGAGAACGGGCAGGAGTTCACGGTCGACCTCCGGCTGCGGCTCTCCCTCGAACAGGCCGCCGCCTCCGACGACGTGGCCGACACGGTCCACTACGGCGAGCTCGCGGAGCGCGTGGCCGCGGTCGTGTCGGGTGAGCCGGTGAACCTCATCGAGACCCTGGCCGAGCGGATCGCGGACGTCGCCCTCGGCGACCGCCGCGTGCAGCAGGTGACCGTGACGGTGCACAAGCCGCAGGCGCCGATCCCGCTGACCTTCGGTGATGTGGCCGTGACGGTGCATCGGACGCGGGCGCCGGAGTCGCTGGAGGACATCACGACATGAGCCGCAACCTCACGCGCCCGCCGGAGGTGCCGGGCCCCCGGCCGCCACGCCCGGAGACGGTGGCGGTCGTGGCGCTCGGCGCCAACCTCGGCGACCGCGAGGACACGATCCGCGCTGCGGCGGCACGAATCGGGCGTCTTCCGCTCGTCTCCGACGTGCGCCTGTCGCGCCTGTTCGAGACGGTGGCGCTCCGCGTGGACGGCCCCGATCCCAACGCCCCCGGCTACGTGAACGCAGTGGCTCTGGTGACCACGCGCCTCGCTCCGGAGATCCTCCTCGGCATGCTGCACGCCATCGAGGACGAGAACGGTCGCGTCCGCGGCGAGCGGTGGGGTGACCGCACTCTGGACCTCGACCTCATCGCCTACGGCGACGTCGTCTCGGACGACCCCCGGATCCAGTTGCCCCATCCGCGGGCGGCGGAGCGGCTGTTCGTCCTGGAGCCCTGGCTCGACGTCGCCCCCGACGCCGAGCTCGCGGGGCGCCGCGTCGCTGATCTGGCGGCGGACCTCCGCGCGCGAGGCGAGGGATGAAGCGCACCTCTGCCGGGCTGCTCGCCGTCCTCGCGCTCGTCGGCGCCGGTGCGGGGTTCATCCTCGACCAGATGCTCACGGCGACCGGTCGAGCCACGTTCACGCCGTCCCTGTTCCTCCCGGTGCTGCTCGTCCTCATCGCCGGCGCATCGCTCGGGGTGGCCTGGCCGGTGCGGCGCAGCGTCCGGTCCGGGGTGCGCATCGACCCGTTCCGTGCCCTGCGGGCCGCGACCCTCGCCCGGGCATCCAGCCTGCTGGGCGCGATCCTGGCCGGCTTCGGCGCCGGGCTGCTGGCCTTCCTCCTCACGCGCCCCATCGATCCCCCGATAGGGTCGACTGTGGCCATGGTGGCGCTGATCGCGAGTGCGGTCGTGCTCGTCGTCGCCGCTCTCGTCGCCGAACAGTTCTGCACCCTGCCGAAGGATCCTGATGACTCAGAACCCAGAGACCGCGCCCCTGAACCCGGCGGAGGGCACTGACCTCGACGCCCTCGACCAGGGCACGTACACGCGGCTGCGCACGGCACGCAACGAGTCCCGCCTCGAGCTCGACGGCACCTGGCACCAGATCTCGCCGCGCTACGTCGTGTCGCAGATCGTGCAGAACGTCATCTTCCTGGCCATCGTCGTTGCCGCCGCGATCGTCCTGAACATCGTGCTCGAGCAGGACTGGGTGTGGATCCCGGCCGGGATGATCATCCTCATCACGCTCGTGACGCTGATCATCCTCCCGCGACAGGCGCGGGCGATCGGCTACATGCTGCGGGCGGACGACATCGTATTCCGCAAGGGCATCCTGTGGCAGCGCATGATCGCGGTGCCGTACGGGCGTATGCAGCTCGTCGACATCACCCAGGGGCCGCTCGACCGGGCGTTCGGCATCTCCCAGCTCAAGATGGTCACCGCGGCGGCGACCACCGGTGTGCAGATCCCCGGCCTCACCCAGGCAGCGGCCGAGGCGCTGCGCGACACGCTGATCCAGGTCGCCGAGACCCGCCGGACCGGCCTGTGAGCGAGTCGCAGCTTCCCACCGCCGCGCCGGGGCAGACCTCCGCGGGCACGCCGTCGACGCACCTCGCGGACGGCGAATGGCACCGGATGCATCCGCTGACGCCGCTGTTCAAGGGCGGCCTGGCGCTCATCATCGTGGGCGGCATCGTGATCGCGAACATGCGCGACCGGGTCATCGCCTGGCTCGTCGGGCAGTTCGCGCCGGAGGAGGCGCACTACGACGAGTACACCGGGGGCGACCCGGTGGACTGGGTGCTCGCGAACAACTTCGCCCTGATCGCGCTGCTGGGTGTCCTGGCGCTCGTCGTGGTGCTCGTGGCGGTCTTCTGGTTCGTCTGGCGCTTCCAGCAGTTCCGCATCACCGGCGACCACGTCGAGGTGCGAAAGGGCATCATCTTCCGCTCCCATCGCCGCGCGCCCCTCGACCGCGTGCAGGGCGTGAACCTCACGCGGCCGTTCCCCGCACGCATCATCGGCCTCGCGAAGCTCGAGGTCGTGGGCGCGGGCACGGATGCGAACGTCGCGCTGGAGTACCTGGCGACGCCGCGGGCCGAGGGGGTGCGCGCCGAGATCCTCCGACTCGCCTCGGGCGCGCGCGCCGCACGGCACGCCGCCCTCGACCCTCAGGGCGCAGCGACGCCCGACGGGTCCGCTCCGACCTCCGCGCGCGCACAGCTCGTCGGCTCGATGAACGAGGGCGTCAACGGCTTGCTCGCCGGAGTGGACCTGCAGGACGTCGTGCCCGAGAGCGTCGTCAAGATCCCCGCCGGCCGACTGATCGGCTCGCAGCTCATCTCCGGGCTGCTGTGGCTGGTGTTCTTCGGCGTGATCTTCGCCATCGCGATCGGCAGCACCCTGATCGGCGTCCTCATCGACGGGGATCCCGACGGCGGGATCGTCCTCCTCGGCATCGGTCTCGGCATGGGCGTCCCGATGCTCATCGCGGTCGTCGGTATCACCTGGGCGCAGATCTCGAAGTCGCTGCGGTACTCCATCGCGCCCACCCCCGACGGCGTGCGCATCACCTACGGACTGCTCACCACCGTCACCGAGACCCTCCCGCCCGGCCGTATCTTCGCGGTCGAGGTGTCGCAGTCCCTGCTCTGGCGGCCGTTCGGCTGGTGGACCATCAAGATCAACCGAATGAGCGGCAAGAGCGCCGCCCAGCAGTCGTCGAGCAGCGGTCAGCAGTTCAACGTCGTGCTGCCCGTCGGCAAGCGCGCGGACGTCGAGCGCGTGCTGTCGCTCGTGCTGCCCGACGTCCCGGCGGAGAGCATCCCCGCGCTGTGGGATCAGGGCGTCGTCGGTCCGGCCGAGAACGACCCCTACCGGACGATGCCGCGCCGGGCGTGGTGGCGGCGGCCGGTCTCCTGGAAGCGCCACGGATACGCGCTGACGACGGACGGACTGCTGCTGCGCCGCGGCATCGTGTGGCGCAAGCTCGCGGTCTTCCCGCTCGCGCGTCTCCAGGGTGTGTCGCTCAGTCAGGGGCCGATCGACCGGGCTCAGGCGGTCTCCGGAGCCCAGGTGCACACCGTGCCCGGACCGATCACCGGCCTCCTGTCGGGTCTCGAGCGGGCCGATGCCCTCGCACTGCTCGACGAGGTCAGCATCGCCGCCGCCGAAGCGGCATCCCGCGACCACACCCACCGGTGGAGCGAGCACGCCGCGGCTCCCGTCGCGCCGCCCGCTCCGCCGCAGTTCGGCGGTCCTGCCGCTCCGATGCCTCCCGCGCCTCCCGTGTTCGGCGGCCCGGCATCAGCCCCGTCCGTGGCACCCGCGCCCCCGGTCGCGCCGCCCTCCGCATCCCCGGGGTCGGCGGCCCCACCTGCTCCGCCGGTGCGGACTCCTGCGGTGACGCCGCCGCCGGCGCCTCCGGTGACCGCGCCCCCGGTCGCACCGCCTCCGGCCCCTCCCGTCACGGCGCCCCCGGTCGCACCCCCACCTGCTCCGCCGGCGCCGCAGACGACCGCGCCTTCGGCCCCGCCGGCGCCGACCGCGCCGCCCGCGCCGCCGGCGCGAACCGACGCGCCGCGCGAGGAGTGAGCGTGGTGCGCGACGGCCGTCTCGGCGTCGGCATCATCGGCGCGGGGCGGGTCGGACCGGTCATCGGCGCGGCGCTGGCCGGGGCCGGGCACGCGATCGTCGGGATCACCAGCGGGTCGGACGACGAGCGTGCGTCGGCGGTGCTCCCCGGCGTCCCGGTGCTGGAGACGCAGGAGGTGGTGCGGCGGTCCGAACTGGTGATCCTCGCGGTCCCTTCCGCTGAGCTGTCGGCCCTGGTCTCGGGCATCGCCGAGCTCGGCGGGTGGCAGATCGGCCAGCTCGTCCTCCACACCGATCCGGCACAGGGCATCGAGGTCCTGCGCCCGGCGGCGGAGCGCGGCGCCATCCCGTTGGCGGTGCATCCGGCGATCACGTTCACCGGGACCTCGATCGATCTCCGGCAGTTGCAGGCAGGATTCGCGGCGGTCACCGCTCCCGCCGCCGTGCTTCCGATCGCCCAGGCGCTGGCCGTCGAGATGGGGTGCGAACCGGTCGTCATCGCGGAGGCCGACCGTGCCGCCTATGCCGACGCGATCGCCACGGCCACGGAGTTCTCCCGTTCGATCATCGGACAGTCCACCTCGCGGCTCCGGGAGATCGGGGTCGAGAATCCGGGCGGCTTCCTGTCGGCCTTGGTGCAGTCGACCGTCGAGCGGGCGTTGCGCGACGCCTCGGACCCGCCACCTCTCGTCTGATCACGCGCCCGCGCCGTGACCCCGGCTCAGCGTCCGCCGGAGAAGCCGCCGCCACCGCCGCCCCCGGAGAAGCCTCCGCCGAACGAGCCGCCGGTGCTGGACGACGTACCGGTGGACGGGGCCGAGTAGGTCGCGGCCGCCGTGGAGGAGCTCATGAACGCCACGAGCGACGTGCGGAGAGCGAAGGACGTGGGGTCGCCGATCCACGTCGGGCCGTGCGCCTCCCGGCTGTACGCCGTCTCGAGCACCCGGCCCCACTCGTCCTCCATGCCGAACAGCATCGCGTAGGGGAGGAGGCGCTCGTACACATGGATGACGTCCGCGCCCTCCTCCGTGCGCCGTTCCGCGCCGGTGTAGGACTGCAGCATCCGCAACCGATCCTCCTCCGCGACGCGGATGAACTCGCGCACCCCCTGCAGGTGCTCGTACGCCCGCGCTCCCTCCGGAGTGAGGACCGTGTGCCGAGAGAAGGTGAAGAAGCTCGAAGCCGCGACGAGCAGCGTCCCGACGGAGATGGCCAGAAGCGCGGGTCCCGCAGACAGGCGACCGGATGCCACGGCGACGATGGCGACGACGAGACCCACCACGGCGACGGCGATGGCCACGGACTGCAGGATGACGGCAGCGCGGCTCCGCACCCTGGTCGTCAAGCCCCGGCGGGAGGCCTCCTCCTGGCCCTTCGTCGTCAGCGCGGTCATCCGCGTCGCGAAGGCCTCGCTCTCGGCCGGCAGGTCCACGACGCCGTCCGCATCCGCGTGGGGGAAGAGCGCGTCGAGCGCAGCCTGGTCGAGGGGACTCGGCGCGCTGCCCTGGGGCTGTCGTCGCAGCCGGGGCGCTTCGTCCGACGCCCCTTCCTCGATGCGCAGCGTGCCGCGGACGGCGAGGTGGACGATCTCCGCCGGGACGACGTTCTTCGCGCCGGGGATGAGCGCCGCGGCGAGCAGGGGCGGCTGGTCATCGGGGACGTCGTACTGCGCCACGATGATCCCGGTGGCGCGGCGTCGACGTCGGTCGGCGGCCACGGTCGCCGCCCAGCCGGCCGCCGCGAGACCCACGGCGCCGACGGCGGCGACCACCGGCCCGACATCGGCGACGGGGTCGGGGGTCCGCGCGGATGGCTGGACCACCGTGCCGGGGTCGAAGCCGACGGCTACCGTCACCCCGTCCGCCGCCGGCAGCGGTGCGGCCTCGACGCGGAAAGTCGTGGCCTCTCCGTCTGCGACCGGTCCCTCGAGGTCGCAGGGCTCCGTGGAACCGGAAGGACCGATGTAGCACTTCGTCGCCCCGGTGAGATGGGTGCTCAGGGCGGCATCGAATCGGATGTCTGCCCGGAACGCCTCGATCGGCTGCGTGCTGTCGAGGGGGAGGAGGTCCCAGTAGAACTCGTCCGCGGCGCGGGAACCGGACGCGTCGGGTGCGCTCCCGACGATGACGTCGCGCATCTCGTATTCGATGACATAGGTGGTGAGGCCATGGACGAAGTCGTCGTCCCCGGTGAGGACGAAGAGGGTCCCGTCGTCCTCCTCGGTCTCGTACGGGACCGCGGTCCCGTCCTCGTCGGTGACCGCGATGACCCGGGTGTCGATGCCGGCGCCCTTGTACGTCGTCGCCAGGCCCCGCACGATGCCGCGGTTCTGGTCGGCGTCGGGGAAGCGGGCGACCACCGTCTCCGTCACCTGCATGCGCGCCCGGCCATCGTCGTCGAGTCCGACGTCGTAGACCGCATCCCAGGATGCGTACGAGAAGTCGTCGACATCGGCGGCCGCAGCGACCGTCGTCGCCGGGCGTTCCACGGCCATGGCGACCGAGGGGGCGAGGACCGGGATGACGGCGAGGGCGAGGACGGCGCTGGCGCGGAGGATCCGGGTGGGGGCCATGGTTCGAGGCTACCGAGCCCCGCGCCGCGGGAAGAACGCCCGCCGTCGGTCTCCGCCCGACCGGCCGGAGTCCGCCGCGCCATCTCGGTAAACTGGGTACGACTTCCAAGGAGCCCCGCACATGACTGACGCGCCCGCCGCGCCCGAAACGGCCTCGGCCGCCTCTTCCGCCGAAGAGGACATCCACGAGCAGAAGGCCGTCCGCCTCGCCAAGCGCGAGCGCCTGATCGAGAAGCGCGCGGACGCGGGCGGCGGGGCGTTCCCGGTCGCCGTGCCGGTGACGCACAGCATCCCCGCCCTGCGGGCGGAGTACGGCGACCTCGAGCCCGGAGCCGAGACCGGTGTGATCGTCGGCGTCGCCGGCCGCGTGGTCTTCAGCCGCAACACCGGCAAGCTCTGCTTCGCCACCCTCCAGGCCGGGGACGGCACCCGGATCCAGGCGATGGTCTCGCTGGCCAACGTCGGCGAGGAGTCGCTCGCCGAGTGGAAGGAGTTCGTCGACCTCGGGGACCACGTCTTCGTGCACGGCGAGGTCATCTCCAGCCGCCGCGGTGAGCTGTCGATCATGGCGGATGATTGGGCCATCGCCTCGAAGGCGATCCTGCCGCTCCCCAACGCCTACGCCGAGCTCAGCGAAGAGGGCCGGGTACGGAGCCGCTACCTCGACCTCATCGTGCGGGAACAGGCGCGGACGACCGTGCGCGCACGCGCCGCGGTGAACGCCAGCCTGCGGTCCACGTTCGCCGCGCACGGCTACCTCGAGGTGGAGACTCCCATGTTGCAGGTGCAGCATGGCGGCGCATCCGCCCGACCCTTCATCACCCACTCCAACGCCTTCGACACCGAGCTCTACCTCCGCATCGCGCCGGAGCTCTACCTGAAGCGCGCGGTCGTGGGCGGTATCGAGCGCGTGTTCGAGATCAACCGGAACTTCCGCAACGAGGGCGCCGACTCGACCCACAGCCCGGAATTCGCGATGCTCGAGGCCTACCAGGCCTACGGCGACTACAACCAGATGGCGGCGCTCACCCAGGAGCTCGTCCAGCAGGCGGCGGTCGCCGTCGCCGGGTCGACCACGGTGACCTGGGCGGACGGCACCGAGTACGACCTGGGCGGCGAGTGGGACCGCATCTCGATGTACGAGTCGCTGTCGGCCGCCTCCGGCCGCACCGTCACGCCGACGGACGCCGTCGAGGACCTGATCGCCTTCGCCGAGGCCAACGGCGTCGACGTGCCGCCCCAGGCCACGCACGGGAAGCTCGTCGAGGAGCTCTGGGAGCACTTCGTGAAGGGTGACCTCGTGCGGCCGACCTTCGTCATGGACTTCCCCGTCGACACGTCGCCTCTCGTACGCGAGCACCGGTCCGTCGAGGGCGTCGTGGAGAAGTGGGACCTTTACATCCGTGGCTTCGAGCTGGCGACCGGCTACTCCGAGCTCGTCGACCCGGTCATCCAGCGGGAACGGTTCGAGGAGCAGGCGAAGCTCGCCGCGCGCGGCGATGTCGAGGCCATGCCGATCGACCAGGAGTTCCTGCGGGCGCTGGAGCACGGCATGCCGCCGTCCGGGGGCATGGGCATGGGCATCGATCGCCTGCTGATGGCGATCACCGGCCTCGGCATCCGCGAGACGATCCTCTTCCCGCTGGTCAAGTAGCCGCGAGCCGCTCACTCTCCACGCCGCCCGCGGAAGGCCCACTCGGGCAGCACGGCACCGCACATCATGGTGTCCAGGAGCAGGGCGAGGCTGTAGTCCGGATCGATCTCCCTGGCCATGTCGAGGTAGCGTCCCGCGTGCGTGGCGCGGCCGAGCGCCCACGAGAGCCAGGCGGCGACCGTGAGCGGTCCGGGACGCGCTTCTCGTGGCGCCAGGGCAGTGGCGTGTCGGACGGCGTGCAGCGCGGTGCGAAGGCGCTCGCCGTCCGGCGCCGGGCCGCGACCGAGGAACACCCGTCCGATGTCGTCGGGTACCGGAGCGCCGGAGGCTGCGAAAGCCAGCTGCGCCTCCATGGTGTGGATCCCGCGGCGGTGATCGGTGGCCCACTGGGCGATGGCCGCGTCGCGCACCGGCGGGCGCCCGAGGCACCACACGAGCGCTGCGGCGGCCAGAGGCTGCAGGGGTTCACGGGCGAGGGCGACGGCTTCGAGGAAGGCGGGGATGTCGTCGAGGAGGGCGTACGCCGCGATCACCTCCGCGTCCGCCGGATCGGGGGCCCCGGCAGGCCCGGACGGGAGCGCGCCGTCGAGCCCGCGCAGCACGCGCGCGACCTGCTGCTCCTCTGCGGCGGGAACCGGCGGGAGTCCCGCGCCGGAGAACTGGTCGCCGGAGACGTCGCCGAGCGCGGAGGCGTCCGGCGGGGGAACGATGTCCGACAGCGGATGGAGCGCCGGCTCGGCGTCGTCGTAGCGGGCCCATCCTTCGGGCGTCACGCACAGGGCCTCGACGGCGCGCAGGCCCGCTCCCTCGGCGCAGCCCAGCAGTGTGTCGACCATCACGGCGTGCGGCAGGACCAGGCCGTCAGGCGTGCGCTGCGAGGGCTCGTCGGTGTACACCACGACGGCCACCGCGTCGGTGCCAGGGACACGGACGACGAGCTCGACCGCCGCTGCGGCGTAGTGCAGGACCGGGACGGCGGCGTCAGGGAGGTCGAGGCGCATCGCCCCGTCGCTGCGGGTGCCGTGGAACGGGAGGAGGGCGATGCTCTCGCGCGGCGTGAAGCCGGCGAGTGCGGGCACGATACTGAGGAACTGGGCGGAGTCGGAGGCGCGGAGCACGGTTGTCATGAGGAGAGGTTCGCGTGCCTTCGCGCCCGTCGGACCGGTGATGGACCCATGTGGATGAGAATCCTGAGAAGCGCCGCCTGTGCACGATCAGTCGCTCGCGTACGATGGAGGCATGGACAACTTCTGGCTCGCCGCGGCATGGTCGCTCCTGCCGACGGTCGGCGTCAGCATCGTCTTCTTCGTCGTGCTCCGCGGCATCCTGCGGTTCGACCGCACGGAACGGAAGGTCCATGCGCAGATCGAGGCCGAGGAACGCGCCGCGCGCGGGCTGCCTCCGCGGGCCTGAGTCCGACCCATCCGCTACTGTGAAGCGAGCGCGCCGGGTCCGGTGCGCCCCGGGGTGACGATCCCCGGTGTGGGTGAGGGGGCGTGATGACCGCGGAGTCCTGGGGCTGGTGGGTCGCCGCCGTGGTCCTGGTGCTCGACATCATCATCCGCGTCACCGCCGTCATCGTCATTCCGCGCAACCGCCGCCCCACCGCGGCGATGGCCTGGCTCCTCGCCGTGTTCTTCATCCCGGTGGTCGGCGTCTTCCTGTTCCTGCTGATCGGGAACCCCCGCCTGCCGCGCGCGCGGCGCCGGAAGCAGGAACAGATCAACGAGTACATCGCCGAGACGAGCGAGCACCTGCACTTCGGGACGCTGCGACCCAACGCCCCCGCATGGTTCGGTCCCATCGTGCAGATGAACCAGCGCCTCGGTGCCCTGCCGCTCTCCGGGGACAACGGCGCGCACCTCATCTCGGACTACCAGGAGTCGCTCGACGAGATGGCCGAGGCCATCCGCACCGCGCAGGATTACGTGCACGTGGAGTTCTACATCCTGCAGTCCGACGACTCGACGGACAACTTCTTCCGCGCCCTCGAGGAGGTCGCCGCGCGGGGCGTGGCGGTGCGCGTGCTCCTGGACCACTGGGCGAACCGCGGCAAGCCCCGCTATCGCCAGACCATCGCGCGTCTGAACGAGATGGGCGCCGAGTGGCACCTGATGCTGCCCGTGCAGCCGCTCAAGGGCAAGATGCAGCGGCCGGACCTGCGCAACCACCGCAAGCTCCTCGTCGTGGACGGCAACATCGCCTTCCTGGGCTCGCAGAACATCACGGACTCCACCTACAACCTGCCGAAGAACATCCGGCGCGGTCTGCACTGGGTCGACCTGATGGTCAGGCTCGACGGACCCGTCGTGCTGAGCGTCAACGCGATCTTCCTCAGCGACTGGTACAGCGAGACCGATGAGGTGCTCGAAGAGATCGACATCTCCCACGCCAACATCGGCTCCGGGGACCTGGACTGCCAGGTCGTGCCGTCCGGCCCCGGCTTCGAGGTCGAGAACAACCTGCGGCTGTTCCTCGCGCTCCTCTACGCGGCGAAGAAGCAGATCATGATCGTCAGCCCGTACTTCGTGCCCGACGAGGCCCTGCTGCTGGCGGTCACCGCGGCCGTGGACCGCGGGGTCGAGGTGCAGCTGTTCGTCTCGGAGGAGGGCGATCAAGCGATGGTCTACCACGCGCAGCGCAGCTACTACGAAGCGCTGCTGCGCGCCGGCGTGCGGATCTGGATGTACCGGAAGCCGTACATCCTCCACACGAAGAGCCTCACCATCGACGACGAGGTCGCCGTCATCGGCTCGAGCAACATGGACATGCGCTCCTTCGGCCTGAACCTCGAGGTCTCGATGCTCGTGCGCGGCGAGGAGTTCGTCGCCGAGATGCGCGAGGTGGAGGACAAGTACCGGTCGCTGAGCAGGGAGCTGAGCCTCGAGGAATGGATGCAGCAGCCCCTGCGCTCCACCGTGCTCGACAACCTCGCGCGGCTCACCTCCGCACTGCAGT
The DNA here is from genome assembly GCF_050470785.1 of Microbacterium sp. NRRL B-14842. Classification (NCBI taxonomy): domain Bacteria; kingdom Bacillati; phylum Actinomycetota; class Actinomycetes; order Micrococcales; family Microbacteriaceae; genus Microbacterium; species Microbacterium sp. NRRL B-14842. The sequence continues at coordinate 20,537 of NZ_JBFLUM010000004.1, forward strand.
GAGCGGGCATTCCGTCAACCCCCGTTTCGGGCGGAGGAACCCGCCGCTACCCTGAGGGCATGACTCCCCGCAGGCTCGTGATCGCCGTGTCCTCCGCGCTCGCCGCGGCCCTCGTCCTCGCCGGCTGCACGGTGGGCCCGGGCGGCACCGCACCGCACACCACGTCGGATCCCTCCAGCGGCCCCGGGAACGCCGGGAGCAGCGACGAGCAGGACGACATGGACGCGACGCTTCTCGACGACGCGCGGATGTTCGCCATCGTGAGCTGGGGATCCTCGACGTGCCTGCCTCAGGTCGACGAGATCACCGCCGAGGGGCAGCGGGTCTCGGTCACCCTCGTCGAACCTGAAGGCGATGGCGCGACGGAGCAGGCGTGCACGGCGGACCTCGCGCCGCGGGCGAGCGTCGGCGCTCTGCCCGAGGGCGTGGACCCGACGAAGGACATCACCCTCGTGGTGACCTACGGCGACCTGCTCGACGAGATCGATGTCGATGCCGACCCCGAGGCCACGGCGACGCCGGGCTCGGCGACCGAGTACCAGCCGTCGGCCGGCTGGTTCGACGACGGCGGGCTCGTCCTGTTGACCTGGGGGTCCTCCAGCTGTGCTCCGGTCGTCGAATCCGCCGAGGCCGACGGATCCACGGGGACCGTGACCTTCGTCACCGACGAGAACCAGGTCTGCACCATGGACATGGCGCCGCGGGCCACGGTGGTCGAATTCCCCGAGGATGACGTCGACGACGACGGTCCGTTCCAGCTGACGCTCGTCGGCGGCGGCCTCGACGGCACGGTCGAGGTGCGCTGAGTCCGCAGCCCCTGGTCAGATGATGTGCACCGGGTGCCCGGTGGGCAGCGCCAGCAGGAGCGCACCGGGGTCCGCCCGGCAGGTGACGTGCACGGCCTCCCCGAACTCGTCGCCGTCGAGCTCGATCGGCGTGGGGCCGGGTGCGGCGGCCTCGGCGCGGGCGCCGCGGAAGTAGTGGACGGACGCGTCCGTGCCGCGGCGATCGAGCACGAAGCGTCCGGCGCGGAAGCGGCGCAGCACGGAGTTGTCCCACCAGATCTTCCGCCAGACGCCCAGCCAGCCGAGCACGCCGGTGGGCTGGATGACCGCGACGTCGAGGGTGGCATCCGTGATGGAGGCGTCCGGGATGAGGGAGATGCCCGCGGGGAGGGTGCCGCAGTTCGCGAACAGGATGCTGTGCACCTTCGTGGAGTGCAGGCGTCCCGTGCCGATCTGGTACACGGCGCGGAAGGGCTTCGCGCGCGGAAGGGACCGGGCCGCGCCGTCGACGTACGCGATCCAGCCGACGGACTTCTTCAGGTCGGCTCGGGTGTTGGCGATCATGTCGGCGTCGAGACCGATGCCGGCGAGCACGACGAAGGCGTGCTCCTCCTCGCTGCCGTCCTCCCTGGTCATCCGTGCCCACCCGATGTCGATCGGATGGTGGAAGTCGCCCAGCGCGGCGCGGATCATCTCCGCAGGGTCGGTCAGCGGGAGGCCGAGGTTCCGCGCGAGGAGATTCCCGGTGCCGCTCGGGAGGATCGCGAGTGGGACACCCGTGCGGGCGATGGCTTCGGCGACCGCCCGCACCGTGCCGTCGCCGCCGGCCACGAGCACGACGTCCACCCCGCGTGCGAGCGCTTCCGCCGTCGCCCCCTGCCCCGCGTCCTCGATGGTCGTCGGATAGAAAGCGGGGTGATCCCACCCCGCTTCGCGGGAGAGGTCGCGGACCTGAGCGCGCAGGCGCTTCCCGTCCACTTTCACCGGGTTGTACACGAGCGCCGCCTGCTTCAGGACGGGGGGACTCGTGGTCATGGCGCTACTCTAGACCGCCCGCCCGGGCCCTCCCCTCGCACCTCGTAGACTTGCGGGATGATCGACCTCGCACTCCTCCGCGACAACCCGGAGATCGTCCGCCGTTCGCAGGCTGCCCGTGGCAACGACCAGAGCACCGTCGACGTCGCACTCGAGGCCGACCGGTCGCGCCGCGCCGCGCTCGCCGCATTCGAGGAGCTGCGCGCCGAGCAGAACGCGTTCGGCAAGCAGGTCGCGAAGGCACCCAAGGAGGAGAAGGCCGCCCTGGTCGCGCAGGCCAAGGACCTCGCCGACCGGGTCAAGCAGGCGCAGCACGCGGCGAACGAGGCGGCCGAGGCCGCGGCCACGGCACTGGCGCGGATCGAGAACGTCGTCATCGACGGTGTCCCCGCCGGCGGTGAGGAGGACTTCGTCGAATTGCGCCGCGTGGGCGAGGTCCCCGCGTTCGACTTCGAGCCGCGCGACCACCTCGAGCTCGGTGAGATGCTCGGCGCCATCGACATGGAGCGCGGGGCCAAGGTCTCCGGAGCGCGCTTCTACTTCCTCCGCGGGATCGGCGCCCGGCTCGAGATCGCGCTCATGAACCTCGCTCTCGACAAGGCGCTGCAGAACGGCTTCGTCCCGCTCATCACGCCCACCCTCGTGCGCCCCGAGATCATGCAGGGCACCGGCTTCCTCGGCGAGCACGCCGATGAGGTCTACCACCTCGACAAGGACGACGACCTCTACCTGGTCGGCACGAGCGAGGTCGCCCTCGCCGGCTACCACAAGGACGAGATCGTCGATCTGGCACCTGGCGCGCTCCGTTACGCCGGATGGTCGACCTGCTACCGCCGTGAGGCCGGCTCGCACGGCAAGGACACCCGCGGGATCATCCGCGTGCACCAGTTCAACAAGCTGGAGATGTTCGTCTACACCACGGCGAGGACGCCGAGGCGAGCACCTGCGCCTCGTCGCTCTCCAGGAGGAGATGCTGACCTCGCTCGGTCTCGCGTACCGGGTGATCGATGTGGCGGCAGGTGACCTCGGGTCAGCGCAGCCCGCAAGTACGACATCGAGGCATGGGTCCCCACCCAGGGAGCGTTCCGCGAGCTGACCTCCACGTCGAACTGCACGACCTTCCAGGCGCGTCGTCTCGACGTGCGATACCGCCCGGCGGCGGAGGAGGGCGGCACGGCGCCGAAGACCCAGCATGTCGCGACCCTCAACGGCACGCTCGCGACCACGCGCTGGATCGTCGCCCTGCTCGAGACGCATCAGCAGGCGGACGGCTCGGTACGGGTCCCCGAGGTCCTGCGCCCCTACCTCGGCGGACTCGAGGTGATCCGCCCGCTCGCCGACGAGCAGAGCACCCGGTGACGGCGCCCTGGCTGGTCGGCCTCGACGTCGACGGGACCATCCTCCTCCAGGACGAGACGATGAGCCCCGGGGTGCCCGAGGCCATCACCCGAGTCCGCGAAGCGGGGCACGTGGTCACCATCGCCACCGGCCGCAGCTGGATGGCGACCCGCCGCTATGTGGAGGAGCTCGGCCTCACCGCCGACTATGTGGTGTGTTCCAACGGTGCCGTGACGATGCGCCGAGACGGGGATGACTGGGAGCGCTGGCACGTCGAGACCTTCGACCCGACACCCGTGCTGGCCCTGTTGCGGGATCGGCTCCCGGACGCCCGGTACATGGTCGAGCTCGGCTCCGGCCAGCGCCTGTTCACCGAGCAGCTCGACGACTGGACTCTCGACGGCGGACGCCAGGTCGACTTCGAGGAGCTCGGAGCCCTTCCCGTCTCCCGAATCGTCGTCGTCTCGCCCGGACACGACGAGGACGACTTCCATCGGCTCGTCGCCGACGCCGGCCTCAACGAGGTCTCCTATGCGATCGGGTGGACGGCCTGGCTGGACATCGCTCCGCAGGGCGTCGACAAGGGCACGGCCCTGGAGCGTGTGCGGGACGAACTCGGTCTCGATGCTGCGCGGGTGCTCGTCGCCGGGGACGGACGCAACGACATCGGCATGTTCGGCTGGGCCCGCAGCGGCGGCGGACGCGCGGTGGCCATGGGACAGGCGCCGGTCGAGGTGAAGGACGCCGCGGGGGAGATCACCGCCGACGTCGAGCGGGGAGGGCTCGCCGCCGCCCTGAACACGCTTCCAGCGCCCGCCCAGGTCGACGCCGGAGAATAGAACTCGGCTAGACTCGCGCCTGGTCGACAGAAGTTTCTGTCGGGAGGGTTGTCCGAGCGGCCGATGGAGCTGGTCTTGAAAACCAGTGGGCAGAGATGTCTCGTGGGTTCGAATCCCACACCCTCCGCTTCCTGAGCGCGGTACCCCCGCCGTCGCTGAATCCGAAAGGGCCCGAGTGAGCGAGAACACCCGACGCCGCCGCACCGTCGCGCGACATGGTCAGCTGCGCTCGCCCGGTCCCGTCAGCCAGCTCCTCCGGCTTCTCGCGATCAGCATGGCGGTGGTGCTCGTCAGCGGCATCGGCGTCGCGGCCTACTTCTACCTCGACTTCTCCAGCACCGTCTCCGCGAACGCCGTCGATCTCGACGGGCAGGAAGACCTGCCGCCGGACATCGGGGCCTACAAGGGTGGGTTCAACCTCGTCCTCGCCGGAGTCGACACCTGCGAGGACGACTACAAGCAGTACTTCGGCGACCGGTGCACCGGCGGCGACGCCGAGGGCACGCTCAACGACGTGAACCTGCTCGTGCACGTGTCCGAGGAGCCGCGGCGGATCACCGTCGTCAGCTTCCCGCGTGACCTCATGATCCCCATCCCGTCGTGCGAGGACGAGGACGGCAACGCCACGGCCGCGATGAGCAAGCAGCCGCTCAACGTCGCGTACACCGACGGCGGGCTGAACTGCGTCGTCCGTACGATCTCGGCGCTCACGGACCAGGAGGTGCAGTTCGCCGCCTCCGTGACGTTCGGTGGTGTCATCGAGATCACCAACGCGATCGGCGGGGTCGACGTCTGCCTCGCGAACCCGATCCGCGACCGCTACACGGGTCTGGACATGGCGGCCGGCACGCACACCGTCCAGGCCTCGAGGCTCTGCAGTTCCTCCGCACCCGGCACGGCGTCGGCGACGGCAGCGACCTGGGCCGCATCGGCAACCAGCAGCAGTACATGTCCAGTCTCGCCCGCAAGCTCATCAGCGGCGAGGTGCTGGGCAACGTGCCGGTCATGCTGAAGCTCGCCAACACCGGCATCCAGAACCTGGAGACGAGCACGTCGCTCGCCGACCCGATGATGATCGTGCAGATCGCGCTGGCCGTGAAGTCGGTGCCGTTCGAGGACATCGTGTTCGTGCAGTATCCGACCCTGGAGGACTGGGACGACCCGAACAAGGTCGTGCCGAACGAGGAGGCCGCCGCCGCCCTCTGGGACGCGATCGAGGCCAACGCCCAGTTGCAGATCACGCACGAGAACACCAGCAACGATGGCGTCGTCGTGGAGGAACCGACGACTCCGACCGAGCCCACGGAGCCCACCACGCCGACACAGGGGGCGACGCCGACCCCCACGACGGCTCCGGACGTCGTGGCGCTTCCCGATTCCATCAAGGGAAACTCCGCCGCGCAGCAGACGTGCTCGAACGGCAACGTGCGCTGAGCGGGACTCAGGAGCTCCGCGGGCGATAGGCCGCCGGCGGATGCGTCGCGGCGACGAGGGCGCGAAGCTCCGAGAGCTCGGCCGGCGCCGCGCCCAGAGCCCGCGCCTGGACGAGGACGTTGCCGAGGGCTGTCGCCTCGACAGGCCCTGCCAGGACGGGAAGCCCGGTGCGGTCCGCCGTCGCCTGACACAGCAGCCGGTTGAGAGACCCGCCGCCGACGAGGTGGACGACGTCGAGAGACTGCCCGGAGAGCCGGCCCGCCGTGCGGACCGCGTCGGCGAACGCGGCGGCGATGCTCTCCACGACGAGCCGCACGAACGCCGGGACGATCGGTGGGCGCGACGGCACCGTGTGCGTGCAGGAGGCCAGCGATACGCGTCGGCATGTCCCCGGGGGCCGACAGCGAGGGGTCGTTCGCGTCGAACACGGCGGAGGGCGGCGCTGTGGCGGCCGCCTGGTCGAGAAGCCCTGACAGGTCGATGGCCTTGCCGTCTTCGCTCTCCCACGCGCGCACGTCTCGCTGAGGAGCCAGAGACCGGTCACGTTGTGGAGGACGCGGAACCGATCGTCCCACACCGCG
>NZ_JBFLUM010000005.1:0-25683 GCF_050470785.1 Microbacterium sp. NRRL B-14842
GCCTGGCTGGTGCCGTGGGCGCGACGCGAACGTCGAGGCGACCGCACGCGCCGATAGGCTGAGCGGAACCTGACCTGCCCGAGGAGCCTCCGTGTCGCGTATCCGTCCCTACCGTCCGACCGATCCGCGCGGCGGATGTTCGAGATCTGCCTGCGGACGGCCGACGCCGGGGGAGACGCCACCGGGGTGCTGTCCGATCACGAGCTCTGGGGGAACCTCTTCGCGGTGCCGTACGTCGAGCGGCACCCGGACCTCGCCTGGGTCGTGGAGGCGGAGGACGGGCGCACCATCGGCTACATCGTCGCCACCGACGGACACCTACGCGTTCTACGCCTGGTTCCGTGATGAGTGGTGGCCCACCCTTCACGCGCGCTATCCGCGGTCGGCCCGACCCGCAGACACGCGAGCAGAAGCTGATCGAGTACGGGTACACGAGGGAGCCTGGGCGTCGAGCCGAACGCGGCGGAGTATCCGGCGCATCTGCACATCGACCTGCTGCCGGAGACCCAGGGGCAGGGGCTGGGGCGCGGTCTCATCGAGACGCTCTTCGCCGAGTTGCGCCGACGCGGTGTCCCGGCCCTGCATCTGGGGATGGACCCCGCGAACAGCGGCGCGGCCGCCTTCTACGAGCGGCTCGGCATGACCCGGCTGCCGTCCGGACCGGGTGGTCTGACGTACGGGGTGCGCTTCGACGGCTGACGGCACCCGAAACGAGAGAAGACCTCCGCGATGCGGAGGTCTTCTTCGTCTGTGGCGGTGACGGCGGGATTCGAACCCGCGGTTGCTTGCACAACACACGCTTTCCAAGCGTGCTCTTCGGCCGCTCGGACACGTCACCAGGGAACAACCTGTCCATCCTATCCGATGTCCCGCCGACCTCGTGACATGCCGGCGATCACCGGGCGCGGCGGTGAAAGCTGTTATATTGCACGTCATCAGAGGTCTGGATATCTTCATATGAAGACGCAAAGGCGTCAGGCGGATCCGGTTCTCTGGGGGGATCATGGGGACGAGTGCGACGACGGCACGACGCGACGAGGGACCGACGGGCGAAGACCCGCTCCTCGGCCCGCACGCCCTGCGGGCGTGGGTCACGGGAGCGCGGGAGGCCCGCACCCGCGTGTTCCTGCTGGAGACCGAGGCGGGGGCGGAGGCTGTCGCTGCGGCGGCAGGGCCAGAGGATGTGATCTTCCAGAACCCTCGAATCGACGTCGCGGCCGGGGACGGCGAGGATCGTCGGTTACAGCGGAACGCTCGCCGACCTCGGCGACGAGCTCTTCCTGGGGGAGCGCGGCGTCGAGCTCCAGGACTACATCGCGGCCTCGTTCGTCCAGATCATCGGACCGACGGCCGTGCGCTTCTTCGACGAGGCGAGCTGGCGCGCCTTCCTCGGCGACGCCGATCTCGCCCGCAGCACCGGGGTCTTCGCCGCCGCGATGCTCGACCCCCGGGTGTTGCTCGCGGGTCGCCACGTTCTCAGCGCGGCCACACGAGGTGGAGACTCCGAGCGCCCTGCGCATCGACGCGGACGGTGGCGTGCACCTCGGGCTGCAAGGGCAGGAGATCGGTCACGTGCGCGACCTCCCCGCCGTCCTCGGGCAGGCCCTGCCCGAGGCATCGGCGCTGGGCGGCGTGCCCGGCTCGGCCGACCTCATCACCGAACTCGACGCCCGGCTGTGGATCGGCCGGTACCTCGATGCGGCCGATCTCCGGAAGATGCTCCGCCTGCCGAACGGCAACCGGCCGGATCGCGGGCTTCGGTGGACGCTCCTCGACGACGGCGGCTGGCGGATGCGGAGCCCGAGGCCACCGATCCGTTCCTGCTCGACACCGCCGAGGGGCTCCTGCTCGCCGATGTCGGGACGCGGCGGCCGGCACCTGCTGTCCCCGCTGACCGCCACCGTGGTCGACGCGATCCAGACCTCGCGGACGCGCGGGCTGGCGGCGGCTCGCGTCGCACGGGCGTGCGGAGTGCCCGACGCGCAATGCGCGGCGACTCTCCCTCGAGGCGCTGGAGGTGCTCGGCCTCCGTCTCGGCCGTCCGGTCGAGAGCGGCCAGAGCGGCGGCACCCGATGAGCGTGCCGCACGCGCTGTGGACATCCATGCTCCCCGCCGACACCGCCTTCCCTCCGGATCGCGTGGCGGTGGGCGCCTCCGGGCATCGGATCTTCTACGCCGACGGCTCCCACCGTCTGTGCGCGACGAGCGGGCTGTGGAACGTCCCCCTCGGCTTCGGCAACCCCCGGGTCGCCGAAGCGGTGAACAGGGCCGCGCGCGACGCCTCGTATCTGTCGCTGTTCCGCGCACCGCACCGGTACGCCGAGGATGCCGCCGACGCCCTCATCGCCCTCGCGGGTTCCGAGCGCTACCGCCGCGTGATCTTCTCCACATCGGGCGGGGCGGCCAACGATGCCGCGATGAAGCTCGCGCGGCAGTACTGGGCGCAGCAGGGCGCGGGCTCTCGATCCCTCGTCGTCGGTCTCCGCGGCAGCTATCACGGCACGATGTACGGCAGTCACGTGCTGAGCGGCGACGACCTGCTGCAGTCCGTCTACGGGCGTCGACCGGCGGACGGTGCGGCACGTGTCGCACTCCGACGACGGGGAGGAACTCGCGGCGCTGCTGGAGCGCGAGGGGTCCCGCGTCGCCTCGGTCGTGGTGGAGCCGGTCCTGGGCAGCGGCGCCCACGCCCTGTCCGACGCCTTCGTCCACCGTCTCCTGGAGCTGCGCGAGCGGCACGGGTTCCTGCTGGTCGCGGACGAGGTCGCGACCGGCTTCGGCCGCACCGGCTCGCTGTTCGCCACCGACCGCTGGGCGTCCGCTCCGGACGTCCTCATCCTGTCGAAGGCGCTGACGAACGGCGCGATGGGGGCCGCCGTGCTCCTCGTCGGACACCGCATCGCGATGGCCTACGCGCGCGGCGGGTGGACCTTCGTCCACGGGGAGACGCAGGCGGGCACGCCGGCCTGCGCCGCGGCGATCCTCGCCGTGATCGACGAGCTCCGCCGTATCGACGTCGAGGCGACCGCCCAGGCACTGGCGACCGCGCTGCACCGCCTCGCCCGGAGCTGGCAGGACGAGGGGATCGTCACCGATGTCACCGGCTCCGGCTGCTTCGTCGGCCTGGGGCTCCGTCGGCCCGACGACTCCCCGCTCTCCGGCACCGAGGTCCTGGAGGTGGTGTCCGCCATCTCCGACAGCGGCGTCGTGGTCCACCCCGGTCCGAGCTCCTTCCAGCTCATCCCCGCCTACGGCTTCTCGTTGGCGGAACTGGCCGAGACCGATCGTGCCGTGCGGGCCGGTCTGGCGCGCGTGCGGGAGGCGGCGGCATGAGCGTGCCCTTCGCCGGCCGCGTCCCCACGCTGTGGCACGGACCCCGCGCCCGAGAGACGACGGGGCGTCTGACGGCGGGGCGGGACACGCTCGTGATCGCCGACGCGGCCGTCGCGCACACCTTTCCGACCGCACAGCAGGTGCGGAGGATGACGGTGGACGCCTCCGCGGTGGACGAGGTCGGGGTCCTCCTGATCGCCGACGAGATCATCCGGCGCCCGCCCGAGGTCATCGTGGCCGTCGGAGGCGGAAGCGTCCTCGATGCGAGCAAGATCGCGGCCCTGGCGCTCAGCCCCGGACGCCTCTTCGACTTCGCCCTCCGGCACGCGGCGACGGCAGCGCTCACGGTCCTGCCCGACGCGCCTCCGCCCGTCGACATCATCGCGATGCCGTCGACACTCGGCACGTCCTCGGAGACGAACAGCGTCGCCATCCTCCGGAACAGGTACGGGTCCCGGCTCCTCATCGGTCGACCGCTGCGCCCGCGTCACGCCGTCCTCGATCCCGAACGGCTCGCCACGCTCAGCCCCGCTGCCGTGCGGGAAGGGGCGCTGGAGGCCTTCCTCCGGGTGGCCGGAGCGTCGACGAGCCCGCGGACGGAGCGAGCGGAGCGCGACGCGAGGCTGCTCGGCCGCGCTCTCCTCGAGGTCGCAGCCGGCGAAGCGATATCGGCGGCGGGGCGCCTGCGTCTCGCGCGCCTGAGCGCCGCCACCCAGCGCACGGCAGCGCTCCGCGGACCCGATCCGTACAGCGCCCGACACTGGTACCTCGCGAACGAGGTCGCCTTCCATCTCGGCGTCCGCAAGATGACGGCCACCGTGGCGGTCATCGCCGCGGTCTGGCGTCGGATCGGCGCGGGCGATCTCCGCTGGGGTGATCGCGTCAGCCTCGACGCGTTCTGGACGGGCGTCGTGGGCGCGACCGGGCTACCCCGCGAGCCGGCCGCCGGCATCGCCGCGCTCGTCGATCAGGCAGACCTCCCGTCACCGCCGCGCCCGAGCGCACGGAGATCGATCGGGTCGCCGCTGCGGTCGAGACCGCCTGGGGAGACCACCGACCCATGCTGCGCGGAATCCGTGCCACGGACATCCGCGCCGTGCTCCACGACTCCCGGTGGAGCACGCCCCCGGTCGGCGATCGCCGGCCCCGAACCGCTGAGAGGAGGTGATGTGAATGAACGACAGCACGGAGATGAGCATCCGGTTCCAGGAGCTCGACCCGATGGAGGCGCCCAGCTGGGACAGCTTCTACCAGGGCGTGATCGGCGCGCTGGTCCTCATCGGGATCGGCGCGGCAGCCGCCACCTGATGCCGCCTGGCCGCATCCGGATCAGACAGAGGAAGGAGGGACGCATGACCGCAGCACTGCCGGCGCTCGAGTTCACCGAACTCGAGGCCATGGATGCGCCGGGCGATGCCGACGACTACATCCGCGGCTTCGCCGTGGGCGTGATCATCGGAATTCTCGCTCTGACCTAGGAGGTGCACGTTGCAGACCACGTCGCTGGAGTTCCTGGAACTCGAACAGATCGACACCCCGCTCGAGTGGTGGGAGCACGCGAGCTACATCATCGCGATCATCGGCGGAGCCGCCGCCATCGCGACCTGACAGAGGGTGCGGGCGGGATCGTCCGCCCGCACCCCCCGACCATCCCTGCGAGGAGAGGCGATGCACGGATGACATCCCTGATCACCGAGACCGTGGCGGCACGGCTCGACCTGGTCGGCGCGACCGCCCGCGGGCAGGATCTGTACGCCGGGGCCGGCACAGACTTCTACGACCGGCTCGTCGGCCCGGACCGGGCGGAGGTCCGGGAGGTCCTGGCGCTCGCGCGCGCGGTCCCCGGTCCCGTCCTCGACCTCGCGGCCGGGAGCGGACGGCTGACGGTGCCGCTCGTGCGCTCCGGGCACCACGTCACGGCGGTCGATCTCTCGGCGGACATGCTCGCGCGCCTCCGCGGAGCCGTTCCGCACGGCGCGACGGTCGAGTGCGTTGTCGCGGACATGCGCGACCTCGCGCTCGACGGGCGGTACGGTCTGGTCATCCTCGGGGCGACCTCCATCACGGTGCTCGACCGGGAGGGCCGGGCGCGTCTCTACGCGGGTGTCCGACGTCATCTCGACTCCACCGGTGTCTTCGCCCTCACCGTCGCGGGCAGAGCGTCGGCGGACCGCCTCGCGGTGACGGCCGACCGCGAGATCGTGGTTCCCGGAAGCGCCGGAGACGAGCCCTACCTGTTCGCGCAGCAGATCGAGGACGACGGCGCCGTACGGGTGGTCAACTGGGTCCGTCTCGCCGATATCGCCCCGGGCGCGGAGGTGCCGGTGCTCACGAGCCGGCTGCACGTGCTGAGCCCCGAGATCCTGGCCGACGAACTCGTCGCGGCCGGCTTCACGGCGCCCCGGATCTCTCCGGTGCGGACTCCGGTCCCCGGGGAGATCCTGCTCCTCACGACGTCTCTCTCCGGGGATCGAGGGGGTGCGCGATGACCGCCGCGGATTCCCGGTCCCTGTGGCGACAGCGCGGACGAGGGCGGGACCCCCTCACCGCGGAGACGTGTCCCGCTCTGGCGACCGGCGTGGATTTTGAGCCCACCGGCGAGGGCTCCGTGTGGCTCGCCACGGTGCAGGGTGTCCCGTCCGCGCGGCTGTCTCGGGCGGTGGTCGACCTGCTGACGGCGATGGACGGCCGGACCCCGGTCTCCGCGCTGCGGGTACGCTTCGCGCCGGAGGCGACCGACGAGAGCGTGCTGCGACTGGTGGAGCGCTTCCGCGACAACGGTCTCCTGGACGGGGGCGCGTCCCGCCCACCCGGCCGCGTCGCCTACCGACCGCCGTTCACCCTGCAGTTCGCGACGCTCCGTGCGCCGGCCCTCTTCGCGCGCCTGGACCGGCTGGTCGTCCCCGTCCCGCGCCGAGCAGCCCTCGCGGCCGTCGCCGCGGTGCTCGTCGCCGGGGCCGTCGCCGCGATCCTGCAGACCGGCGATCTCAGGAACGTGCTCACGCGCCCCCTACCGCTCACCGGCTTCATCGTCGTCGTCGTGGCGCTGGGACTCGCGACGCTGTTCCACGAGGCCGCGCACGGGCTCACCCTCACCCGGCTGGGCGGCCGGCCCCGACGCGCCGGATTCATGCTCTTCTACCTCACGCCCGCGTTCTTCGTCGATGTGACGGACGGATGGCGGCTCGCCGACCGTCGGCATCGTGTGGCGATCGCGCTCGCCGGTCCGGCCGTCCACGCCACCGCGGCGGCGGTGGCGATGCTCGCGGCTCTCGGCCTGCCGGCGTCGACGGCCCGCGAGACGCTGCTGCTCCTCGCGATCTCCTGCACTGTCGTCGTCCTCGTGAACCTGATCCCGTTCGTGCGGTTCGACGGGTACATCGCGTTGATGAGTGCGCTGGACGAACCGAATCTCCGGGGGAGGACGGTCCGCGACGGCGCGGGCTTCCTCGCCCGCGTCCTGTTCGGCGGCCCGCGGCAGCCTCGGGCGCTGGAGCGGTGGTGGAGCGTGCCGTTCGGCCTGTGCTGTCTGATGGCGCCGGTCGTGATGGTGCTGTTCGCGGTCGTGCGGACCGCACAGCTGCTCGTCGGAGGCGGGGCGGGGGCGAGCCTCGTCGTGCTCGCCCTGGAGAGCGTCGTGGTCGTGGTGGGTCTCGCCCTCCTGGTGCGCGCGCTGATCCGTGTGCGGCGATCCGGTGTCTCCCGGACTCGTCTCGTCGCGGTGACCGCCGCGCTCGCCGTCGGCACGGTGGCCGCCGGCATCCTCATCCCGGTCCCGACGGCCGCGACACTCGGGTTCTGGGTGGACGACGACCGCGTGGTCCTGGTCCGCGGAGGAGCGGACGCCGGTGCAGACATCCCGGACGGTGCACGCGTCATCCTGTCGACGCGGGGGATCCTCGCGAACGAGTACCGGGGCGAGGGGAGGACCGCGGTCCGCCCTGCGGCGGAGGCCGAGGTTCCGATCGAGGCGCTGTACCCGGTCAGGGTGCCCGGGGTGACTGTCGCGGCGACGGCCGTTGCGGAGGTCGAGGTGACCGGGGAGAGGAGCGCCCTGCCGGCAGCCGGACAGGCGCGGGTCGAGCTGGGCACGACCCCGCTGTGGCATGCGCTCTGGGCGGCGGCCGTGTCGCCGCTGGCGACCCCCACGAGCGAGGAGGAGAGAGGATGAGCATGAATCAGCACGCCATCGAGGTGCGCGGCCTGACCAAGAGGTTCGGACACCGCACCGCCGTCGAGGACCTGTCGTTCGCCGTGCCCCGCGGAGCGATCGTCGGGCTCCTCGGACCGAACGGCGCGGGGAAGTCGACGACGCTGCGCGCGATCGTCGGCCTCGTGCGCCCGACCGGCGGAGAGACCCTCATCGACGGGGCGCCGTTCGGTGCGCTCGACAACCCCGCTACGCACGTCGGCGTCCACATGGACGGGTTCGGCTTCGAGCCGGGCATCTCGGGGCGACGGCATCTGGAGATCTGCCGACTCGCCGCCGGGGCGCCCCGCGACCGCGTCGACGAGGTCCTCACCGAGGTCGGCCTGGCCGCCGATGCGCGTCGGCGCGTGAAGACGTACTCGACGGGCATGGCCCAGCGGCTCGGGCTGGCCGCCGCATTGATCGGCGCGCCGCGGACGCTCATCCTCGACGAACCGGCCAACGGGCTGGATCCCGACGGCATCCGCTGGCTGCGCCGGTTCCTCCGCGGTTTCGCCGAACGCGGCGGCACGGTCCTCGTCTCCAGTCATCAGCTCCCCGAACTCGAGCAGGTCGTGGACGAGGTCGTCGTGATCAAGCGTCGGGCGCTCTTCGCCGGACGGCTGGACGATCTGGTCACCGGCGGGGCCGACTCGCTCGAGAGTCGGTACTTCGACCTCGTCGAGGGAGCCCCGGCGTGAGCGGCGTGATCCGCAGCGAGCTGCTGCGCGCGGTGAGCGGGCTGTCGATCCTCGCCGTGTACCTCGTCGCCGTCCTCATGCCGACGTTCGTGCTCTTCTCCGACGGCTCGCGCTTCGCTCTGGACGGCCTCGACCCCGGCGCGGCGACGGCTCGACTGCTGGAGCCGCTCGCGTGGTCGGTCATCTCGGCGGCGTTCGTCGGTGCCTACCCGGTGACGCGGGAGTACTACTACGGCTCCATGGACCGCACGCTCACGGCGGTCGGGTTCCGTCGCGCCTTCCGAGGGAAACTGGTCGCCGGCGTCCTCATCGCCCTGGCGCTGGCCGGCGTCGTCTTCCTGCTGTGGACGCTCGCGATCTCCCTCCTGCTCGCTCGCCACGGGCTCGCGCTCGTCTTCACCGCCGAGGCATGGCGGATCATCGCCGGGGCCGTGGCCGGGGTCGTCCTCGGTGCTCTCATCGGCGGGGCGATCGGCTGGATCACCCGGAACTACTACGCGACGGCGATCATCGTCCTCGTCTTCCCGATGGCGCTGGAGTTCGCGCTGCTGCGGACGGCACCGGAGATCGCGCGGTTCTCACCCGGGATGGCCATCGCCGCGCTGAGCGTGCCGGAGTACCAGGGACGACTGCTCGCCTTCGTGCCTGCCCTCGGCATCGGGGTGGCGTGGGCGATCGGTCTCGTCGCGCTCGCCGCCGTCCGAGGACGCCGGAGCGTCGCGTGATCGGTCGGGCGCTGCGGGCGCAGGCGCGCGGCGCGGCCGGGGATGTCGTCCTCCTCGGGATGGCACTGGCGGCCTTCGTGCTGTCCCTGTCCCTGGCGACCAGCATCCCGGCGGAGCTCGGCGATGCGCCACGGGAGGCGCGGGAAGGACTGGTGGCCCCGTTCGACGCCGTGCTCGCGACCTACGCCGGCATCCTCGCCGCCGTCTACGGCTCCTTCCGCTACACGATCGACCGGCGGGACGGTGTCGTCGCGCAGCGACTGATGCTGGAGTCCCGGTGGGCGATGCTCGTCGTCCGTATGCCTGCCTCGGCGCTGGGCGGCGCGGTCGTCGCGGTCGCGGCCGTCCTCGGCGGCCGCGCGGCGCTGTTCGTCACGATGGGCGGGATCCCCGTGCATCCGTCCGCCGTCATGGCCGCCCTCGCCCTCGGCGCGGCCGCCGCCCTCTGGGGCCTGGGGGTCGGCATCGTCGTGCAGGCGCATCTCGCGGCGCTGTTCGTCACCGCGTTCTCGATGGGGGTCGGGCTGCTCGTGGCGATGTTCTGGAGCGCCGGCGCCGTCTACCTGCCTCTTCCTGCCCTGCTCGACGCCTTCCGGTTCGACGGGTCCGCCATCGGGATCCCGGCGGGCGGAGGACTCGGGCTGTTGGCGGCGCCGATCGCGGCGGGCTGGATCCTCCTCGCGGTGGGGGCGGGATCGGCCGTGTTCCTGCGGCGGGACGTGACCTAGGCCCGCGGGAGGCGACGTAGGATTCCTGGGTGGCCACCCCCAAGATCCTCCTCTTCTACGCGTTCACCCCGCTCGCCGACCCGGAGGCCATCCGCGTCTGGCAGCGCGATCTCGGCGAGGCGCTGGGGCTGCGCGGTCGGCTGCTGATCTCGTCGCAGGGCATCAACGGCACTCTCGGCGGCGACCTCCCGGTGCTGAAGAAATGGGTGCGGTCATTCCGCTCCTATGCGCCCTTCCGCGACGCCGACATCAAGTGGAGCGAGGGCACCGGGCTCGACGCGTCGGGTCGCAGCCTCGACTTCCCGAAGTTGAGTGTGAAGGTGCGCGACGAGATCGTGTCGTTCGGCGCCCCGGATGAGCTGCGGGTCGACGCGGACGGCGTCGTCGGCGGGGGCGCGCGGCTCACCCCCGAACAGCTGCACGCCCTGGTCGCCGAGCGCGGGGACGAGGTCGTGTTCTTCGACGGACGGAACGCGCTGGAGGCCGAGATCGGACGCTTCCGTGGCGCCGTCGTGCCGGATACGGAGACCACCAGGGACTTCGTGCGCCTGCTCGACTCCGGCACCTACGACGACCTGAAGGGCAAGCCCGTCGTCACGTACTGCACCGGCGGCATCCGCTGCGAGGTGCTGTCGAGTCTCATGGTCGCCCGCGGCTTCGGCGAGGTGTATCAGCTGGAGGGCGGCATCGTCCGCTACGGGGAGACCTTCGGCGACGACGGCCTCTGGGACGGATCGCTCTACGTCTTCGACGGGCGTGGATCCGTCGACTTCTCGGACCACGCGCGAGTCATCGGTATGTGCGTGGGATGCGGCGCGGCGACCAAGCGCACCGCCAACTGCCCTGACCCGTCGTGCCGCGTGCAGTCCGTCGTCTGCGCGGACTGCGAGGCCGTCGCGTGCCCCGCGCATGCGGCCACCGTGCCGACGCGGGCCTGAGCGGCGCGACGACGGTCACACCAGGAGCCGGGCGTCTGATCCGCGCGAAGCGTAGAGCGACCGCGGCAGCAGCAGTGCGCGTGCCCGCGTCGACCCGTCGACATGCGCGCGGAGACTGGCGAGCACGGACTGCAAGGGCGCGCCGAGGTCGTCCTCCGCCGCGGACGCGCGGGCGTAGTTGGCGCGCTCCACCGCCGCGATGAGCCGCCCCAGCGCAGCCTCGTCGGCTCCCGCATCCCTGACGAGCCCGGCGGCCCGCATCCGCGGACTGTCCGCATCCGAGACCGCGATCCGGAGATCGATCAGGGTGTCGCGCAGTTCCGCCCAGGCCGCGGCGGCGTCTCCGCGAGCGGCACGGCGCATCCGGAGGCGCCGCTCGACGAGCCGGACGAGCGCGGGAAGGAGGAGGAGCGCCACGATGCCGAGCACGGTGAGGACCACCGGCGTCGGGTCCAGCCGGCGCAGCTCTCCGGAGTCCGTCGAGCCGGCATCGGCATCCCGCCGATCGACCTCGGGGCCGGAGGTCTCCTCCGTCTGGGGTGCGGTCGTCGGCGCAGGAGTGGCGGGGCCTCCGCCGGTCCCGCCTGCGGTCGTGCCCGCACGGAAGGCCGTGGGGACGCCGAGCGAGGCGGTCGGCTCGAACGGCACCCAGCCGATCCCGGGGAACAGCACCTCGGGCCAGGAATGCAGCTGATCGCTCGACACCGAGAAGATCGACTCGTCTCCGCGCTTCTCGTCCGTGAGGGACCCGGGGAGGTAGCCCACTACGATGCGCACCTGCATGCCGAGGCTCTCGGCCATGAGGGCGAAGGCGCCGGCGAAGTGCACGCAGTATCCGGACCGCTCTTCGAGGAATCGTGCCACCGCGTCCGCGCCGGTCCCGTCGAACCCCTCGTCGACCGGCGTCTCCAGCGAGTACTCGAACTGCGACCGGAACCAGTTCTGCAGGGCGACGAGGCGGTCGTAGTCGGTCTCCTCGTCCGCGGTGACCTCCGTCGCCAGCCGGGAGATGATGTCCGGAAGCTCGACGTCCTCGTCCTCCGCGTCCGCGAGGGGCGGAGCGGCCTCCGCGGCGCGGATCTGCTCCAGGGTCGGCGTCACGCGGAGCGAGGTGACCGTGTAGTCGTTGCCGACCGCATCGGCGCGGCGGGAGAAGAGGGTGCGGTTCTCGGGCGACACGCGCCACGCGGCGCTCAGACCCTGCACTTCCGTGGCCGGATACGGCAGCGGGAGCCAGGAGCTCGACATGCGCAGCACCCGGATCGAGGTCGTCTGCTCCGCGGTGGTGATGTCGTCCCCCCACTCCGGATCCCCGAAGCCGTCGACCTGAGACTGCAGGTCCCCGCGATCCGGCTGCCAGACGCGGCCGTCGAACCGGGAGAGCGTCGTGAGGCGGAGATACGGGGCGGTGTCGGTCTTCGCGGCCACCGTCAGCACCTCGACCGGACTCGGCTGCCGCAGATCGTCGCCCAGCCGTAGCGAGGCATCGACGGTCACGCCGACCCCGGTGCCGGTGATGGTCGAGCCGACCGGGAGCAGCGGCGTCACGACGAGGGTGGTCGCGACGGCGGCGGCACCGACGGCGACCGCGACGCCGGCCGACGCGCGGCGCGGTGACTCCGGATGCCGACGTGCAGTGAAGCGGAACACGAGGAGCGCCACGACCGCCGCGAGGGCGAACCAGGCCACATTCGGGGCACCCAGGGTGATGATCATGGGCACCGCACCGGTGACGCCCAGCAGAACGGTCGTGAGCACGGCGGAGCGACTCGCGATCAGGAGATCGAGCAGGATCGCGACGACCGCGAAGCCTGCTCCGAGGGCGGCCGCAAGCCCCGGGGAGGCCTCCAGCGGGGCCGAACCGAAGACGATCTCCTCCGCCGCGGCGGAGGCGAGGGCCTGGAACAGGCCGAAGGTGCGGGGCGTCGGCACGACCCCCGCGATCGCGGTGTCTCCGGCGAGGAGCAGCGTGAGGACGCCGACCGCCACGATGACCTGCGCCACAAGGGCGAGCAGCCCGGCGATACCCTCCGAACGCCCGCGTAGGAGATGACGCACGAGCGCGCCGACCCCCACGACCGCGATGATGACGACGGTCGCGACGAACGACCAGGTCCCCGGAGCGATGACGGCGGTGAACGGCCACAGCGCCGTGAGGGCCGCGAGGCCGGCGAGGGCCGCCGGAGCGAGGACACCGGACGGCGGCTCCTCCCGGTCACGGTGCCAGCGTGCGCGGGTGTCGGCGGGCACGGGGGCGGGTCGCGTGCGCTCAGCGCGGAACATCGGCGGCTCCCGTCCGCGCCGACAGCGCGTCGTCCCAGGCATCCGCGACGTCGACGCCGAGCCGGGTCACGGTCCAGCCGTGCTGGCGGGCGGCGTCCTCCGTTCCCGGGAGCGGATCGGTACTGAACAGCAGCGGCGCTGCGGCCCCCGCCGGACGCAGGAGCGCGGCGTCCTCCTCGTCCAGCCGACCGGTCACGTAGACGAGCGGCCCCGGCGGTGTCCCGCCCAGGAGCGCGGCGAGGTCGCGCCTCTCGCCGCGCGGCGTCACCATCGCCAGGGCGACCAGCAGGCCGTCCCTGTCGTCCTCGTGTCCGCGGAGCACGCCGAGGAGCGTGCCGGCGCTGTCCAGCACGTCGACGCTGTACCCCTCCGCAGCGAGGTGCACGGCGGCGGACGCGCACAGGGAGACGGCGGCTTCGAACGCCGGATCGACCGTATCGGTCCCCGTGGCCCAGCCGCCGGCGGCGCGGTCGAGCACGACGACCGCGTCGGGGCTCGACTCCTCCTCCTCCTGCCGGACCATGAGTTCGCCGCGGTGCGCCGTTGCCCTCCAGTGGATGCGTCGCATCGAGTCACCCGGTGCGTAGCCGCGGGGGGAGAGGTTGTCGCTGCCCTGGCCCAGGCGGGTGGAGGAGGTGTGCGCGGTCCCGCCCGCGGCGCCGATCCGCACGGCGAGCGGGGTGAGCGCGAAGACCTCCGGCACGACCGTGATGGTGCGCGTGTCGCCGAAGGCCTGCTCGCGCTGGGCGAGACCGAACGGGTCGACGGTGCGCAGCAGGAGGGGGCCCAGCGGCCAGACACCCCGGCGGACGCCGGTGATGAGGTAGTTCAGCTGGGGTGTGTCCCCGGGATACTCGCCCCCCGAGTCGCCGGCGACCGCGGTGGGGAGGACGTCGTGCCAGAGCCCGTGCGGGACCCGGAGGGCGCGCAGCGTGAAGCGGACCGTCACCCGCGAGGTCTCCGAGACCGTGAGCAGGTCGGTCGAGATCTGTCGGCTGACCGTTCCGGAGCGTCGCGGGAGACGCACGGCGAGGGCGGCGAACAGCGTGAGCGCAGCCAGCAGGATCCCGAGGTACAGGAGGATCCTGGCGCCGAGGACGTTGGCCGCGATCACGCACGCGAGCGCGGCGACGAGCGCACCGGTGCCGCGCGGCGTGAGCAGTCGACGTCGGCGCATGATCGCGTCCTCAGGAGCGGGTCGCGACGGGGACGCGGACGCGCTCGGCGATCTGGGTGAGTGCGGCCTCGACCGGCTGCGCGCCGGCACGGTGGGCCCCGCGGGCGGGGAGCAGCCGGTGCGCGAACACGGGGATCAGCAGGTCGGTGATGTCGTCCGGGATGACGTAGTCGCGGCCGTCCAGCGCGGCCCAGACCTTCGCGGCGCGGACGAGCTGCAGCGTGGCCCGCGGGCTGGCGCCGAGGTGCAGGCTGGGGTCGTTCCGCGTCGCCTGGGCGAGGGAGACGGCGTACTCCTCGAGGGCGGGCGCCACGTGCACGGCGCGCGCCCACGCGATGAGCTGGGAGATCGCGGCGGCGTCCGCGACGGGGGTGACGGTCGCCAGCGGATTCACGACGTCGCGCTGCCGGAGCATGAGGGCCTCGGCCGCGGGGTCGGGGTAGCCCATCGAGATGCGCATCATGAAGCGGTCGCGCTGCGCCTCGGGGAGCGCGTACGTGCCCTCCATCTCCAGCGGGTTCTGCGTGGCGACCACGAGGAACGGATCGGGCAGCCGGTGGGTGGAGCCGTCGACCGTGACCTGCCCCTCCTCCATGGCCTCCAGCAGCGCCGACTGGGTCTTGGGGGAGGAGCGGTTGATCTCGTCGGCGATGACGATGTGCGCGAAGATGGCGCCGCGTTTGAACTCGAACTCGCGGTCGACGGGGTTGTAGACGGACACGCCCGTCACGTCGCCGGGAAGGAGATCCGGGGTGAACTGGATGCGCCGGACGGTGGCATCGACGGTGGCGGCGAGGGCGCGCGCCAGCATGGTCTTCCCGACCCCGGGCACGTCCTCGATGAGCAGATGGCCTTCGGCGAGCAGGCAGACGAGGGCGCTGCGCACGGCCTCGGGCTTCCCGTCGATCACCTGGCTGATCGAGCCGAGGATGGCCGCCGTCTGTGCGGCGAATCCGTCGGCGTCGATCGCGACCGGGCTCAGGGGGGCGTTCTCTGGCATGCGTTCCCTCTCGTCCGGCGCAACGATGCGCGTGCATCGATCGTACGCTCCGCACGGCCTGCGGGACCACGTCGGGCTGGCCGGTCTGCGGGGACGGCAGGGTCGGCCGTCAGCCCCAGATCCGGTACCGCGGCTCCGCGGGGTCGAGCAGCGCAGGGGTGAGGCGGGCGACCTGGAGCAGCGCGAGACCCGTCGTCCCCCGGAGTTCGTGGAGCTCGCACTGCCCGACCGTCTCCCGCCACCGCGCGGCGAAAGCCTCGGCGTCGGCTCGGCGGCGGGAGAGCGCTGCGGGAACCGGCAGCAGACGACGACCGGGGACGGCGCGGTCGACGATCGAGCGGATGCGGTCGAGCACGGGACCGGGCCGGCCGAAGATCCCCTGGTCGACCCGCAGGAGGAAGCGCGGGCTCTCGGCCACGGCGAACAGCTCCTGCAGGGCGTCGGCGATCAGTGCGCGGTCGCTCCGCGGTCCGGCGATCTCGATCCAGAAGTCGGCGGCGGAGCGGTTGCGCACCCGGACGGTCGAGGCATCGAAGGGCCCCACCCGTCCGGCGTCGTGGAGGGACCGGGCGATGGCCAGCGCGGCGCCGCCGTACAGAGCAGCGGGGTCACGGAGGCGGTGCAACGCGCGCAGCACGCTGGACCCGCACACCACAGCGGTCGCCAGCACGCCGCCGAGCGCCGCGACGGTGACGCCCGCCTCCAGCGGGAGGGAGACTGCGCCGATCGCCCCCAACGCCGCCGTTCCGAGGGCGATGCCGGTCGCGCTGAATCCGAATGTCAGGGGCACGGCAGCGGCGAGGGTCGGTCCCGTCCGCAGCAGGCGGGCCTCCGGCGTCGTGCGGACGGAGACCACGTCGCGCTCCCGGGAGTCGTGAGGCTCGCCGATCCGCCAGTCCGCTCTGGTCTGGGCGCGGGTGGGGAGCCGCGAGAGCGTCTCCTCGTTGATCCTCTCGATCGTGGCGCCGGGGACCTTCTCGAGGACGTCGTCGAGTGCGGCGATCGCGGCGGAGGGGAGCGCGTGGTCCAGTCCCGAGACGATCCGGGTGCCGTCGTCGGCGCTGAGCCCCCAGAGGTGTCCGTGTCGTCGTCGCAGGCGCTGCGTCTCGGCGGGGCTGTCCAGGTCGACGGACGCGGGGATGACGCACGCCACCGACCAGTTGTGCGCCACCTTCTCCGGCCATGCGGGGTCGAGACGCAGGGTGCGCCCCCGGAGCTGCTGGGTGCCGGTGCTCGTCGCCACCGCGGTCAGATCGATCAGCGTGTTCACCGACGGGCAGTCCCACCCCTCGCCGAGGAGTCCTCGGGTGCCGACGAGCACCCGCACGGTGCCGCGTCGGATCAGCTCCGAGACGGCCGCGACGACCTGGCCCCGTCCGGCCTCGGCGACGCGGAGATCCCGCGTGCCTCCTGCTCCGTCGACGACCGTCACCTCGTCCCCGAGCACCGCGGACAGCTGCTCCGCGAGGTCGGCGGCATCGACGGCCCGCACCCGCAGATGATGGGCGGTCAGCAGCACCGGACGCAGCGTCCCTGTCACCTCGTCGGCGGCCAGGAGGTCGAAGACGCGGAGCGCGCCGGCGGGCTGCCCGGTGAGCCCGCGGCGGCTCCCGTGCTCGACGAAGTCGGTCACGATCACCGCCCGCATCTGGGCGCCGGCGTCTCCGCTCAGCTCGCGGCGCAGGATGTCCACGGCCGCGCGGTCCTTCGCCACCGAAGACGTCAGTGTGGTCTCCACCGGGTCCCGGCCGCGTCGCAGCCCCCGATCGGTGAGGTGCAGGCCGAAATCCGCGAGAGCTCCGCGCACGTGCTCCCATTGGCGCAGGGCGGTGGGGTCGGTGAGTAGGCGCGTCTGCGCGAAACGGGTGAGGACGGTGAGGAGGTCGTCGGTCGTGCAGCGGCCGAACAGCACCGGCGGCAGGAGCGCGCCGAGCGGATGCCCCGGCGCCGCGGCTCGGAGGACGACGCCGGCGGCCCGGGTGAGCGTGAAGTCCGTGGAGAGCGCGTGCTCCAGCCGTGCCCGCCGCGCGATGTCGGGGTCATCCGTCCCCGTCGGTGGCACGGAGCCCGCCGCCGGCTCCGGCTGCAACGTCGCCTCCAGATACGCCACGCCATCCGGCGAGGACAGCACCTGCCCGACGAGATCCGCGAGCAGGGCTTCGTGCCGGCGGATGAAGGCGGCCTCGGTCGGGTCCGGCTGGGTGAACCAGATCGAGTCCCGATAGGGCGCGAGGTGGCCCTCCTTCACCACCGCGGGGGCGGGCACCTCGTAGTCCACGTCTCCGAGCAGGCGCGTGTAGTTCTCGTACTCGACACCGTCGTCGGGGGAGGGGAGCGTCGCCGTCAGGCCGATCAGGACCGGGGGCGATCCCGCGGCCCGGATGCGCGCCGCCAGGTAGGCGACGACCAGCGCCCAGTGGTCGAGCAGGTGATGGCACTCGTCCAGGACGATCGTGCGCACTCCGGAGCCGACGATCGCGTCGATGACCTCCACGGCGTTGGGGTGCAGCACCCGGGCCAGCTCCTCCGGGCGCTGCTGCGAGAACGAGCGGCGCACCCGGCGTACCCGCCGCCGCAGTCCTGAGCGGTAGCGATCGGGATTGTCGACCTCGAGTGTGGCGAGCCAGGTCGCCGCATCGGCCTCGGACCGATCGGTCTCGGCGAGCTCGGCGATCCACCGATGACGCGCCAGCTCCTCGAACGGCGAACCGTCGCCGGTGACGCTGAGGAGTTGGTAGGTCAGCACGGTGAGGTCTCCGAGCCGCCGCGGATCGTCCGAGACAGCGTCGTCCTCGGGGGCGAGCTTCCGCGCCTCCCGGAGCCATTGCTGGCGGATGGTGAGCGTCGGAGTCAGGACGAGCGTGCGGTGTCCCTCCCGCGCGGCGAGCAGCAGTCCGAGCAGGGTCTTGCCGGAACCCGGCGGTGCGACGACGTGCATCTTCTCGTCGGAGCCGACCTCGATGCGCTCCAGCACCTCGGCCTGGTACGTGCGCAGCGGTCCGCGGAACCGCCACGACGAGAGCGGGTGGGCGAGCGGATCCATGACCTGCACAGTCTCTCAAAGAGTGCGGTGTGTCATCGCGCCGGTCGGCGTCGGGTAGAGTGGACGACGGCTCTCCGCGTGGCGGCATCCAGGCCAATTCCCCCAGGGCGGAAACGCAGCAAGGGTAACCGGGCTCTGCTGGGTGCGCGGAGGGTCTTTTCTTTTGCCCGCGTCCAGCCGGCCCCAGGGTGCTCCTGCGACAATCGAGCGGTGACCGTTCCTCCGCCGGCCAGACCCGAGCATCCGCTGCGGCGATTCGCGTCGCCCGTGCTGCTGCTCGCGGCGATGTGGGCGGTGCAGTTCGCGGACGCCGTGCTGCCGGGCTCGTTCAGCGGCCTCGGCATCCGCTCGTGGGATCCCGCCGGGCTGCTCGGGATCGTGTTCGCGCCGCTGCTGCACGCGAGCTGGGCGCATCTGATCGCGAACTCCGTCCCGTTCCTCGTGCTGGGCTGCCTGGTGGCCGTCGAGGGCACGCGCCGATTCTGGGCGGTCACCGTGATCGTCGCGGTCGTCGGCGGGCTCGGGACCTGGCTCGTGAACGCGCCCGGCACGCTGACGGTCGGCGCCTCCGGACTCGTGTTCGGCTACTTCGGCTACGTGGTGATGCGGGTGTTCGCCCCCGGCCGGGTGGCGCATCGCATCCTCTACGCGGTGATCGCCGTCGTCGTGATCGGCCTCTACGGCGGCACCATGCTGGCCGGGGTGTTCGGAGTGGCGGACGGCGTGTCCTGGCAGGGGCACCTCTTCGGCGCCATCGGAGGCGGTGCGGCCGCGCTCGCCGGACGGCGTCCCGACCAGCGCCGCGCCATCGGACGATGACGGCTCCGCGCACGAGGAGGACGACGGGGACGCGGACCACGTCGACCCGGCGGCCCGCCGCGTCGCGCGAGGCCGCCAACCGCCGACGCCGCGAGGCCCGCCGTCGAGCCGCCCGGCGCGCACAGCGGAAGCGGACCCTGCGGCGCGTCGCCGTGTCCGCCGCCGTGGTGGCCGCGGGGGCGGCGCTGCTCGTGCTCATCCCGCTGGGGCTGGCGAGGGATCCGGCGCCGGTCTGCCTCGACCGTCCGTCGACCTTCCCCCAGGCAGGGGTGGCCGGATGGAGCGGTGAACAGCTCGAGAACGCTGCGACCATCATCCGCACCGCCGACGAGCTCGGGTTCGCGCGGGACGGCCAGATCCTCGGCGTCATGACCGCGATGGGCGAGAGCAGTCTGCGCAACATCGACTACGGGGACTGGGAGACGCGCGGCTGGACCAATCCGGATGGATCGCGCACGACGAGCATCGGCCTCTTCCAGCAGCAGGACTGGTGGGGGAGCGTGGAGCAGCGGATGGATCCGGCCACCGCCGCCCGGTTGTTCTTCGAGCGCCTCGGACGCGTGCCCGACTGGCCGTCGATGGCGCCCTCGCATGCCATCCACCGGGTGCAGGTGAACACCGATCGGGACTACTACACGCGGTATCAGGAGGACGCGACGGCGGTCGTCGACGTGCTCTCCGGCCCGTGCGAGTGACCGCCGCGATTGTCACGGCAGCTGTGGGGTGCGGTGTCGGGGCGCCCGCCTAAGCTGGAGCCGTGTCGCGGAGCATCTACATCACCTCGGCCGAAGGCCACACCGGGAAGTCGACGATCGCCCTGGGGGCGCTCGACGCGCTGATGCGCGTGTCACCGCGCGTCGGGGTCTTCCGCCCGATCGCCCGGGCGGTCGCGGAGCGCGACGAGATCCTCGAGCTGCTGCTCGCCCATGACGGCGTCCAGCTCGACTACGAGGACTGCATCGGCGTCACCTACGACGATGTGCGCGCCGATCCGGAGGGCGCGCTGTCGACCATCGTCGCCCGCTTCAAGGCCGTCGAGGCGCAGTGCGACGCGGTGGTGATCGTCGGCAGCGACTACACCGACGTCGCGAGCCCCGCGGAGCTCGGCTTCAACGCCCGGATCGCGGCGAACCTCGGCGCCCCCGTCCTGCTCGTGCTGAGCGGGCGCGACCAGCAGCGGCAGGCCGAGCAGCTCGGCACCACGACCGCGCGGGTGCCCGCCGCCGTCGGCCAGATCGCCGCCCTCGCGCTGCCGGAACTCGCCGAGGAGCGCGCGGAGCTGTTCGCGGTGGCCGTGAACAGGGCCGACCCGGACGGGCTCGATGCCATCGTCGACGCGGTGCGCGCCGTCCTCCCCGCCGGCACCCCGGTCTGGGCGCTGCCCGAGGACCGCGCGCTCGTCGCACCGTCCATCCGCGGCATCGTCTCCGCCGTCGACGGGACGCTGCTCAAGGGCGACGAGGATCGCCTGACCGCGGTCGCGCTGTCCATCGTCGTGGCCGGGATGTCGATGGTGAACGTCCTGCCGCGTCTCACCGACGAGGCCGTCGTCGTGATCCCCGCCGACCGCACCGAGGTGCTGCTCGCCGCCCTCCTCGCCGACTCCTCCGGCACGTTCCCGCGGATCGCCGGGATCATCCTCAACGGTCCCTTCCCCCTGCCCGAACCGATCCTCCAGCTGCTCGACGGCTTCGCCTCCTCGGTGCCGATCATCACGACCGACCTCGGCACCTACGACACGGCGGTACGGGTGATGGGCGCCCGCGGTCGCATCTCCGCCGACTCGCGCGGTCGCTACGACCGGGCACTCGGACTCTTCCAGGCGCATGTCGACGTGGCCGAGCTCACCGAGCAGCTCGGGCTCGCCGAGTCGCACGTCGTCACACCGCTCATGTTCCAGTACGGACTGATGGAGCGCGCGCGGTCCGACCGTCGCCATATCGTCCTCCCCGAGGGCGACGACGACCGCATCCTCCGCGCGGCGGCGGCGCTGCTGTCCCGT
The DNA here is from genome assembly GCF_050470785.1 of Microbacterium sp. NRRL B-14842. NCBI lineage: Bacteria > Bacillati > Actinomycetota > Actinomycetes > Micrococcales > Microbacteriaceae > Microbacterium > Microbacterium sp. NRRL B-14842. The sequence goes on from NZ_JBFLUM010000005.1 coordinate 20,940, forward strand.
GAGGTGGCGGAGCTGACCATCCTCGGCGACGACGGCGCGATCCGTGCGCGGGCGGCGGAGCTCGGCCTCGACATCGCCGGTGCGCACGTGGTGAGCCCCACCGACCCGGCTCTCGTGGAGCGCTTCGCCGCCGAGTACGCTCGGTTGCGCGCCCACAAGGGGATCACGCTCGCGCAGGCCGCCGACACCGTCACGGACGTCTCCTACTTCGGGACGATGATGGTGCACCTCGGACTCGCCGACGGCATGGTCTCCGGTGCCGCGCACACCACGGCGCACACGATCCGTCCGTCCTTCGAGATCATCAAGACGAAGCCGGGTGTGAACGTCGTCTCCAGCGTGTTCCTCATGGCCCTCGCCGACCGCGTGCTCGTGTACGGCGACTGCGCGGTCATCCCCGATCCCACGGCCGAACAGCTCGCCGACATCGCGATCTCGTCCGCCACCACCGCCCGGCAGTTCGGCATCGACCCCCGCGTGGCGATGCTGTCGTACTCCACTGGTGAGTCCGGGTCGGGAGCCGACGTCGACAAGGTCAGGGCGGCGACGGCACTCGTGCGCGAGCGCGCTCCCGAACTCCTGGTGGAGGGCCCCATCCAGTACGACGCCGCCGCCGACGCGGCGGTCGCCAAGGCCAAGCTGCCGGACTCGGCGGTGGCGGGGCGGGCGACCGTGTTCGTCTTCCCCGACCTCAACACCGGCAACAACACCTACAAGGCGGTGCAGCGCTCCGCCGGCGCCGTGGCCATCGGTCCAGTGCTCCAGGGGCTCAACAAGCCCATCAACGACCTGTCCCGCGGTGCGCTCGTCGACGACATCGTGAACACGGTGGCCATCACGGCGATCCAGGCCCAGGGCGACGAGCGATCGGGGGAGGGGGCGTGAGCGCGATCCTCGTCATCAACAGCGGGTCGTCCTCGCTGAAGTACAGCCTCATCGACACCGCGCACGAGGACGAACTCGCCAGCGGGCTCATCGAGCGCATCGGACAGGAGTCCAGCCCTGTCGCCCACACCGTGCGCCCGGAGCCGGGTGACGGACCGTCGGCCACGATGCTCGACGCCACCTACCGCGACGAGCAGCCCATCCCCGACCACGCTGCGGCCTTCGAGGTCATGCGCGCGCAGTTCGCCGCGCACGGTCCTTCGCTCGATGCCCATCCGCCGGTCGCGGTGGGGCATCGGGTCGTGCACGGTGGGGCGCGCTTCTACGCGCCGACCCTGATCGACGCCGACGTCGAGCGGCAGATCGACGAGCTCGCCGTGCTGGCACCGCTGCACAACCCCGCGAACCTCGCCGGCATCCGGGCGGCCCGCGCCGTATTCGCCGACGTCCCGCACGTCGCGGTGTTCGACACGGCGTTCCATCAGACGCTCCCGCCGGCGGCCTACACCTACGCGATCGACGCGCAGCTCGCCGCCGCGCACCGGGTCCGTCGATACGGCTTCCACGGCACGAGCCACCAGTACGTCAGCGCGGCCGCCGCGCGTTTCCTCGGGCGCGATCTCAGCTCCCTGCGGCAGCTCGTGTTCCACCTCGGCAACGGCGCCTCGGTCACCGCGATCGAGGGCGGCCGCTCGGTGGAGACGTCGATGGGACTCACCCCGCTCGAGGGGCTCGTCATGGGGACGCGCTCGGGCGACCTCGATCCGGCCGCCCTCGTGCACCTGTCGCGCCGTGCCGGCTACACGATCGACGACCTCGACGCGCTCCTGAACACCCGCAGCGGGCTGGCCGGCCTCGCCGGTCGCAGCGACATGCGCGACATCCTCGCCGGGGTCGCTGCGGGCGAAGAGGCCGCGACACTCGCTTTCGACGTGTACGTCCACCGTCTCCGGGCCTACGCCGGCGCCTACATCGCCCAGCTGGGCGGGGTCGACGTCGTGTCCTTCACCGCCGGCGTGGGCGAGAACGCGGCCCCTGTGCGGGCAGCGGCGATGGCGACGCTCGGCTTCGCGGGGATCGAGATCGATCCCGCCCGCAACGAGGCGAAGGAGCGCGGCATCCGTGTCATCTCCACGGATGCGTCCGCCGTGACGGTCCTCGTCGTCCCCACCGACGAGGAGCTGCAGATCGCCAGGCAGACCGCCGAGATGCTCTGATCCCGGTCCGGGGTTACCCCGCGCGCGTCACCGCCATTACGCTTGCACAGTGGCACGGAGAGGTGCCGACCCGACCCTCGTCCTTCTCCTGGAGGCTCTGTGCCACACGCGCTGCCCGACCTGTTCCACGCCGACGGTGTGCTGTTCGACCTCGACGGCGTCCTCACGCCGACCGCCGAGGTGCACATGCGCGCCTGGAAGGCGGTCTTCGACGACGTCTTCGCCCGCTGGGACATCACTCCGCCGTACACCGACGAGGACTACTTCGCCTACGTCGACGGCAAGAAGCGCTACGACGGCGTCGCGAGTCTGCTGCGCAGCCGCAACGTCGAGGTGCCGTGGGGCTCGGTGGACGACGACCCGTCGGCCGAGACCATCTGCGGGATCGGCAACCGCAAGAACGCCGCGTTCGCGACCTCCCTCCGCAGCCAGGGCATCGCTCCGTTCCCCGGCTCCCTCGCCGTGGTCGAGGCGCTGCACGCCGCCGGGATCCCGCTCGGCGTCGTCTCCAGCTCGAAGAACGCCGAGGAGGTGCTGGCGGCCGCCGGCATCCGCTCCTTCTTCCGCGTCGTGATCGACGGCGTCGTCGCCGAGCGCGAGCACCTCGCCTCCAAGCCCGCTGCCGACATGTTCGCCGCCGGCGCCACGGCCCTCGGCGTCGACCCGGCCCGCAGCATCGCCGTCGAGGACGCCACCTCCGGTGCCGCCTCCGCCGCCGCGGCGGGGTATGCCGTGGTCATCGGCGTCGACCGCGGAGCGGGCGCCGACGCGCTCCGGGCCGCCGGGGCCACCCACGTCGTCGACGACCTCGGCGTCCTGCTTCCCGCCACCCGTACCGACACCCCGGAGACCGCATGATCGACCGCGACCGCTTCCCCGTCGACCCGTGGCGTCTCATCGAGACGCGCTACTCGGAGGAGGGCGTCGGCGAGACGCTGTTCTCGGTCGGCAACGGCTACCTCGGGCTCCGGGGCAACCACATCGAGGGGCGTGGCGCGCAGGAGCACGGCACCTTCATCAACGGTCTGCACGAGACCTGGCCCATCCGGCACGCCGAGCAGGCCTACGGCTTCGCCGAGGTCGGCCAGACCATCGTCAACGCCCCCGACGCCAAGGTGATGCGGCTCTACGTCGACGACGAGCCGATCTCCCTCGACGACGCGGACGTGCGCGAGTACGCCCGCACGCTCGACATGCGCACGGGGGTGCTCGAACGGCGCGTGGTCTGGGAGACGCCCTCCGGCAAGCGGGTGCGCATGCGGGATCAGCGTCTCGTGAGCTTCGAGGAGCGCCACCTCGCGGTGCTGCGGCTCGAGGTCGTCGTCGAGAACGCCAACGCCCCGGTCACGATCAGCTGCCAGCTCCTCAACCGTCAGGACGGGGCGGGCGTGTATGCCGGCTCTCCGATGACGACCAAGGGCGCCGCCTTCGACCCGCGCAAGGCCGAGCGCATCGCGGACCGTGTGCTGCAGCCGGCCGAGCACTGGCAGGACGGCCTGCGCTCCGCCCTGTCGTATCGGGTCGCCGCGTCCGGGATGACCGTCGCCGTCGTCGCCGATCACATCATCGAGACGGAGAACGACTACAACGTCCGGACGCTCATCGAGCCGGACATCGCCAAGAACGTCTTCCGTGTGCAGGCGAAGGCCGGCGTGCCCATCACGATCACCAAGCTCGTCAGCTATCACTCCTCCCGCGGCGTGCCCCCGCGGGAGCTCGTCGACCGCTGCCGTCGGTCCCTCGACCGGGCCGCGGACGAGGGCGTGGAGACGGTGTTCCGGCGTCAGCGCGAGTGGCTCGACGCGTTCTGGGAGCGCAGCGACGTGCAGATCGGCGGGCGCGACGACCTGCAGCAGGCCACCCGCTGGTGCCTGTTCCAGCTCGCGCAGGCATCGGCCAGGGCCGACGGCGCCGGCGTCCCCGCCAAGGGGCTGACCGGCTCCGGCTACAGCGGCCACTACTTCTGGGACACCGAGATCTACGTGCTCCCCTTCCTCACCTACACGACGCCGCGGTGGGCCTACAACGCGCTGCGGGCCCGGGTGAAGATGCTCCCCGCCGCGCGTCGCCGGGCCGCCCAGCTCAACGAGGCCGGCGCACTGTTCCCGTGGCGCACGATCAACGGCGAGGAGGCCTCGGGCGTACTACGCCGCCGGCACGGCGCAGTACCACATCAACGCCGACATCAGCTTCGCGCTGGGCAAGTACGTGCGGGCGACCGGGGACGAGGCGTTCTTGCGTCGCGAGGGTGCCGACGGTCGCGATCGAGACCGCGCGGCTCTGGGCCACCCTCGGCTTCTGGCGGGGGGTCGCGGCTCGTGGAGCAGTCCGGTGCCGGCGATGGCCTCCAGACGTTCCACATCCACGGCGTCACGGGCCCGGACGAGTACACGACCGTCGTGAACGACAACCTGTACACGAACGTCATGGCGCGGTACAACCTCCGTTACGCGGCCAAGGTCGTGCGGGAGATCCGCGACAGCTACCCGGAGGACTACGCGGCCCTCGTCGAGCGGACGGGTCCTCGGATCCGGTGAGGCGGAGTCCTGGGAGCGGGCGGCGGAGGCGATGTACATCCCGTACAGCGAGAGCCTCGGCATCCACCCGCAGGACTCGCTGTCCTGGAGCGGGAGGTCTGGGAC
>NZ_JBFLUM010000006.1:0-17150 GCF_050470785.1 Microbacterium sp. NRRL B-14842
CAGTTCATCCGGCAGTACCGCGAGAAGCACGGATCCTCCGTCGTCACGGTCTACCTGCCGCAGTACATCGTGGGGCACTGGTGGGAGAACTTCCTGCACAACCGGCGCGCCCGTCGCCTCGCGAACCAGCTCATGCTCGTGCACGGGGTGTCGATCACCCTGGTGCCGTGGCTGCTCGACTCGTCCGAGCTCATCTACGGCCGGCGCTCGCGTCCATTGCCCGGTCAGGAGAGGGCGGGGCGGCCCGTCGTGGTGGCCGGGCGCCGGGCGCACCGCCCCGCCGGGCCGCCGTCCGAGTCCTGACGGCGACGGTCAGGTTCCGGCGAGGATCGCGCCGAGGATCGCCGCAGCCTCGGGGAAGCGGGACGGGTCGGCGCTCGCGTAGTTGAGCCGTACGTACGCCCCCGACGGCTCGGCGGGGAACCACTCACTCCCCGGCGCGATGACCAGGCCGCGCGCCGCGCACTCGCGGACGACCGCGGCGGCGTCGGTGCCGTCCGGCAGCCGCAGCCAGAGGTTCAGCCCGCCGACCGGCACGGCCTCCACCAGCGCGGTCGGCGCCTGCGCGGCCAGGCACGACAGCAGGAGATCGCGCCGCGAACGCAGCTGCTCGCGGAAGCCGCGGAGGTGCGTGCGCCATGCGGGCTGGGTCACCACGTCGAGCGCGGCCGTCTGCAGGAGGCCGCTGACGTACATCGACTCCGCCGCGCGATCGGCGAGGATGCGGTCCCTGGCGGGACCGCGCGCGATCACCGCCGCCACCCGCAGGGACGGCGACACGCTCTTCGTCAGCGAGCGCAGGTACACCACATGGCCGTCGTGGTCGGAGGCGGCCACGGGGCGGGGGTCGGCGTCGATGCCGAGGTCGTGCGCCCAGTCGTCCTCGATGAGGAAGGCTCCGTGGCGACGGACCGCGTCGAGCACGGCCTCACCGGTCGCCGCCGGCCACTGCGCTCCGGTGGGGTTCGCGAACGTGGGCTGCGCGTAGAACGCCCGGGCTCCGGTCTCGGCGAGCGCCCTGTCGACCGCGTCCGGATCCGGACCCTGCGGACCGGAGGGGACGGGAACGAGCACGACCCCCGCCTGCTCCGCCGCGAGCAGGGCACCCCAGTACGTCGGCGACTCGATGAGCAGCGGCCGGCCGACGCCGACGACCGCCCGGAAGATGGAGCTCAGTCCGCTCTGACTCCCGGAGATGATGACGGCGTCGCGGGCGGTCGGCACCGTGATCCCGGCCGGGGCCGCCGCGGCCAGCTCCGCCGCGAACCACTCCTGCAGTCCGGGCTCGCCGGCCGCGGGCGAGCGGGTGAGAGCGGACGCGGTCCGGGAGGCGCGCACCAGGGCCTGCCGTACCAGCCGCTCGGGGAGGAGATCCGGAGCGGGATACCCGGAGTGCAACCCGATCGCGTCCGGCGAGGTCGGGCGCTGCGCCGAGGAGAGACCGTCCAGGCGCACGGCGGCCGCGCCAAGAGCCCCGGCCTGCCAGCCGTAGTCGGCCGGCAGGACCGTGCGCGCCGCGCGCACGAAGGTGCCGACGCCGGGCCGCGCCTCGACGAGCCCGAGGCGGACGAGCTGCTGCACCGCCTTCTGCACGGTCACGGGGCTCGCGGCGTACTCGGCCGTCAGCGCGCGGTTGGAGGGGAGGCGGGCGCCGGGTGCGGCGGCGGCGATCCACGTCCGGAGGCCGGCCACGATACGTGCGGTGCTATCCTGACTCATGAAAGAACAGAGTAGCGTTATCCGTCCGAACGGAACACTGCTATCCCGCGCCGCCGGTCCCGCCTGGGGCCTCCTGGGCGTCGTCGCCTTCTCGTTCACGCTGCCGTTCACCCGGATCGCGCTCGGTGGCGGGCTCTCGCCGCTGTTCATCGGCTCCGCCCGCGCGGTCGTCGCCGCTGTGCTCGCCGCGCTCGTCCTCCTCGTCACACGCCAGCAGCCGCCGAGCCCGGTCCAGTGGGCGCGACTCGCGATCGTCGCCCTCGGAGTGGTCGCCGGCTTCCCCCTGCTGACCTCGTTCGCCATGACCACCACGCCCGCGAGTCACGGCGCGGTCGTGATCGGCCTCCCTCCCGGCCGCGACCGCGGTCGCCGTCGTGCTGCGCACCCGGGAGCGCCCGTCCCCCTCGTTCTGGGTCTTCGCACTCCTCGGCGCCGCCGCGGCCCTCGTCTTCGCGACGCTGCAGAACGGCACGCCCGGCGCGCTCCGCCCCGCCGACCTCCAGCTGTTCGGGGCCGTGATCGCCGCGGCCGTCGGCTACGCGGAGGGCGGCCTGCTCGCGCGCGAGCTCGGTGCCTGGCAGACGATCTCCTGGGCACTCGTGCTCGCCGCTCCCGTCATGCTCGCGGTGGCCATCGCCGCCGGGGTCGCCGCACCGCCCGTCGCCACCCCCACCGCCTGGCTCGCGTTCGCCTACCTGGCCGCGGTCAGCATGTTCCTCGGATTCGTCGCCTGGTACCGCGGCATCGCGATCGGCCCCATGGCACAGGTGAGCCAGATCCAGCTCGTGCAGCCCGTCATGGGCATCACCTGGGCAGCCTTCCTCTTCCACGAGGACGTCGGCCTGGCCACGGTGCTCGGCGGACTCGCGGTCGTCGTGTGCGCCGGACTCGCCGTCCGCACCCGCAGTTCTCCTCCCGCCCCCACCCCCACCCCCACCCGACAGGAGGCGCCATGCGTCACACCCCCCGCTACCTCATGACCGACCCGGAGGAGGTCAAGCGCCTCATCCGCGGCGCACCCGTGGGCGACGTTCGTCTCGCCGACCTCCACCGGTCTCGTCGCCTCGCACTACCCCGTTCTGCTCGACGAGGACGAGGACGGCATCGTGCTCGTGAGCCACTTCGGACGCCCGGACGATGAGCTCCACGAGCTCGGACGACACGAGGTCCTGGTGATCATCCAGGGGCCGCACGACTACGTGTCCTCGAGCCTCTATGCACCGGGGGACCTCGTGCCGACCTGGAACCATGTCACCGCGCACCTCTCCGGCACCCCCGAGATCCTCACCGCGGAGGAGAACTACGCCATGCTCACCCGGCTCACCGACCACTTCGAGGGTGGGCAGCCGCACGGGCGGAGCCTCGCGGAGGACGAGGCGGGCACCCGACGAGCCGCGAAGGGCACGGTGGGCCTGCGGCTCCGGGTCACCCGGTTCGACGCCCGCGCCAAGCTCAGCCAGAACAAGGCCCCCGAGGTGCGCGAGCGCATCGCCGCCCGGTTCGACGCCGTCCACCCCGCCCTGGCCGCCGAGATGCGTCGCGTCTGACCCCCGTTCGAATCGCGCACTGTGCTCCATCTCGGGCGGATTTGCAACACAGCGCGCGATTCGAAACGGGGTCAGAGGACGAGCGTGGCCAGGACGACGGTGGGCACCGCGGCGACGACCCCCCAGAGGGCGAAGCGGCCCCAGCGGATCTCCACCCCGAGCGCCGTCACGCGATGGTGCCAGAGGAGCGTCGCGAGCGAGGCCCACGGCGTGACGAGCGGACCGAGGTTCACGCCGATCAGCAGGGCCATCAGGGCGACCGGGTCCCCTGCCGCGGGTTCGAGCACGAGGTAGGCGGGGAGGTTGTTGATCGCGTTCGCGCTCACGGCCCCGAGCGCGGCGAGCCGGAACAGGTCGCCGGGAGAGTCGCCGTTCGCGGTCGCCGAGGTCAGGAAGTCGAGCAGCCCCTGCGCGTGCGCGGTCTCGACCAGCACGAACAGCGACGCGGCGAGCGCGAGCGCCTGCCACGGGACGAGCGAGAGCCGCAGGGCCCGGCGACGACGGACGGCGAAGAGCGCGATCAAGGCGAGAGCCGCGACCGAGGCGGGGATCCACACGTCGGGGGTCAGCGCGAGCAGCGGCATCAGCACCACGAGGATGCCGGTCGCGCTCCAGAACAGCAGGGGGTCGGCGGGGCGCCGCGCCACGGGCGTCTCGTACGCGCCGAAGACCGTGCGCCGATGCAGGACCGTGAGGATCGCGACGGGCACCAAGATCCCCACGAGCGTGGGCGCCCAGCTCAGCGCGATGAACGCCCCGGGGCCGTACCCCATCGCGGGCGCGGCGAGCAGGTTGGTGAGGTTCGAGACCGGCAGCGCGAGGGACGCGGTGTTGGCGAGCCAGACGGTGGCCAGGGCGAACGGCAGCGGGGAGACGCCGATGCTCTGCGCCAGGACCACCACGACCGGGTGACGATCACGGCGGTCGTGTCGAGCGAGAGGAACACGGTGCTCACCACGGCGAGCACGACCACCAGCGCCCACAGCACCACCACGCGGCCGCGACCCCAGCGCGCGAGGCGCTGCGAGACGACGTCGAACACCGCCGCATCACGGGCGAGCTCGGCGACGATCGTGATCGCGACGACGAACCCCAGCACGGGCGCGATCCGCGCCCCGAGCGCACCGGCATCCGTGCGCGGCAGGAAGCCCGTGAGCACGCACACGAGCGCGATCACGACGAGCCCGGCGACGATCCCCGCGCCGACGCCGATCCGCATCCGTCCGATCCCCACCTCGTGAGCATAGGGCCGGCGCCACCCTTTCGAATCGCGCACCTGGCTGCATCGGCGGCGGGTTGGGGACCAGGTGCGCGATTCGAAGGCAGGAGGTGTGAGCAACCCGCATGCATCCGGGGGACGGGCGTAGGGGAACCGTGAGGATCGACGGATGCGGCCGGGCGGCGCAGTTGGATCGAGGACGTGCTCGACATCATCTACCTCGCGCTGACCCTGGCGCTGTTCGCCCTCGTGTCCCTCATCGCCAAGGCGGTGGACCGCGCATGATCGTCTTCGAGATCCTCGCCGCCGTCCTCGCCGTCGCCGCGGTCGTCTACCTGGTCGTGGCGCTCGTCGCCCCGGAGCGCTTCTGATGGACGCGACGGTCCTCTTCGGCGTCCTCCAGATCACGGCCGTCGTGGTCGTGCTCGTGCTCCTCTACCGCCCCCTCGGCGACTACATCGCGCACGTCTACACCTCCGGGCGCGACCTCCGCCTCGAGCGCGGGCTGTACCGGGTGATCGGGGTCGACCCCCGCTCCGAGCAGACCTGGCGAGCCTACGCCCGCAGCGTGCTGCTGTTCTCCCTCGTCGGGCTCCTGCTCGTGTACGGGCTGCAGCGGCTCCAGGCCTTCCTCCCCGCCTCGCTGGGCCTGCCCGCCGTGCCGGAGGGACTCGCGTTCAACACCGCCGCGTCCTTCGTCGCGAACACCAACTGGCAGTCGTACTCGCCCGAGCAGACCATGGGCTACACGGTGCAACTCGCGGGCCTCACGGTGCAGAACTTCGTCTCCGCCGCCGTCGGCCTCACCATCGCCATCGCTCTCGTCCGCGGGCTCGCGCGCCGCGGCTCCGCGACGATCGGCAACTTCTGGGTCGACCTCACCCGCGGCCTGGGGCGGCTGCTCCTCCCGCTCGCCCTGATCGGCGCGGTGGCCCTGCTCGCGGGCGGCGTGATCCAGAACGTGAACGGCTTCACCGACGTCGCCACGGTCTCCGGCGGCACGCAGACGATCCCCGGCGGTCCGGTCGCGTCGCAGGAGGCCATCAAGCTGCTCGGCACCAACGGCGGCGGCTTCTTCAACGCGAACTCCGCCCACCCCTTCGAGAACCCGACCGGGTGGACCAACCTCCTCGAGGTGCTGCTGATCCTGGTGATCCCGTTCGCCCTCCCCCGCGCGTTCGGCCGACTGGTCGGCGACCACCGGCAGGGCTACGCGATCGTCGCGGTCATGGGCACCCTGTTCCTCGCCTCACTCGCCGCGCTCTCGGCCCTGGAGCTGGCGGGACGCGGTTCCGCCCCCGAGCTCGCCGGCGCGGCGATGGAGGGCAAGGAGCAGCGCTTCGGCATCCTCGGCTCGACCCTCTTCGGCAGCGCGAGCACGCTCACCTCGACCGGGGCCGTGAACTCGATGCACGACTCGTACACCGCACTCGGGGGCATGATGCCGATGCTGAACATGATGCTCGGCGAGGTCGCTCCGGGCGGCGTCGGCTCCGGTCTGTACGGGATGCTCGTGCTCGCGATCGTCGCGGTCTTCGTCGGCGGGCTGCTCGTCGGCCGCACCCCGGAGTGGCTCGGGAAGCGCATCGGACCGCGGGAGATGACCCTCGCGAGCCTCTACATCCTCGTGGTCCCGGTGCTCGTCCTCGGCGGCACGGCCCTGAGCTTCGCGATCCCCGGGATCCGGGAGGACGTGGAGTCCACGAGCATCCTCAACCCGGGGGTGCACGGCATGAGCGAGGTGCTCTACGCGTTCACCTCCGCCGCGAACAACAACGGCTCCGCGTTCGCGGGGCTCACCGCGAACACTCCGTGGTTCAACACCGCCCTGGGCGTCGCGATGCTGCTCGGGCGATTCCTCCCGATCGTGCTCGTGCTGGCTCTCGCCGGGTCGTTCGCCGCGCAGGAGCGGGTGCCGGCCACGACCGGCACGCTCCCCACCCACCGGCCGCAGTTCGTCGGCCTGCTCCTCACCGTGACCGTCGTCGTGACGGCCCTCACCTACTTCCCCGTGCTCGCACTGGGACCGCTCGCCGAAGGACTCTGACCATGACCCTCCTGACCACCCCTCCCGAACAGCAGGACGCCCCCGCCGTCGCGGCCCGCCCGCCGCGCTCCTTCGGCGGCGCGCAGCTCGCGCAGGCGCTCCCCGGCGCCCTCCGGAAGCTCAACCCCGCGACGCTCGTGCGCAATCCCGTGATGCTCCTCGTGTGGGTCGGCGCCGCGTTCACGACCGTCCTCGCGATCGCGGAGCCCTTCCTCGGCGGGCCCGCCCCGTCCGGCGGCACCCCCGTCCCGGCGGCGTTCACCTGGGGCATCGCGCTCTGGCTCTGGCTGACCGTGTTCTTCGCGAACGTCGCGGAGTCGGTCGCCGAAGGGCGCGGCAAGGCCCAGGCCGCGAGCCTGCGGAACACCCGCACCCAGACGATGGCGCGACGGGTGGTGGGCCCTTCGACAGGCTCAGGGACCCAGGGTGCGGGCTCAGGGACCCAGGGTGCGGGCTCAGGGACCCAGCGTGGCGCCGGGTGGGTCGCTGAGCTCGTCGAAGCGCCGACGGAGACGGTGTCGTCGGCGGAGCTGCAGCGCGACGACCTCGTGATCGTCTCCGCGGGCGAACTGATCCCGGGCGACGGCGACATCGTCGCGGGCATCGCGACGGTCGACGAGTCGGCCATCACCGGCGAGAGCGCCCCCGTCGTCCGCGAGTCCGGCGGCGACCGCAGTGCTGTCACCGGCGGCACCCGGGTGCTGTCGGACCGGATCGTCGTGCGCATCACGTCGAAGCCCGGCGAGACGTTCGTCGACCGCATGATCGCCCTCGTCGAGGGGGCGAGCCGACAGCGCACCCCGAACGAGATCGCGCTGAACATCCTCCTCGCGAGCCTGTCGATCGTCTTCGTCGTCGTGGTCCTCGCGCTGAACCCGATCGCGTCGTACGCCGCGTCGCCCGTGAGCATCCCCGTCCTCATCGCCCTGCTCGTCTGCCTCATCCCGACCACCATCGGCGCGCTCCTCTCCGCTATCGGCATCGCGGGCATGGACCGGCTCGTGCAGCGGAACGTGCTGGCGATGTCGGGGCGGGCGGTGGAGGCCGCGGGCGACGTCACCACGCTGCTCCTCGACAAGACCGGCACGATCACCCACGGCAACCGCCGCGCCCACGCCGTGCTGCCGCTCACCGGGGTGGACGCCGAGGAGCTGCTGCGCACCGCCGCCCTCTCCTCGCTCGCCGACCCGACGCCGGAGGGCGCATCGATCGTCGAACTCGCCGCCGCCCGCGGGATCCGGGTGGAGGCCCCGGCGGACGCCGTCGTCGTCCCGTTCACGGCGCAGACGCGCATGAGTGGTCTCGACCTCGCCGACGGCACGCAGATCCGCAAGGGTGCCGCCTCGGCCGTGGCGGCCTGGCTGGGGCAGACCCCCGGCCCCGAGCTCGCGACCCTCACCGACGACGTCGCCTCGGGCGGCGGCACGCCCCTCGTCGTCGCGGTGCAGGGCCCTTCGACAGGCTCAGGCCCTTCGACAGGCTCAGGGACCCAGCCGGACTCAGGCCCTTCGACAGGCTCAGTGACCCAGGCTGTGGACGCGCGGATCCTCGGGGTCGTGCACCTCAAGGACATCGTCAAGGACGGCCTCCGAGAGCGGTTCGACGAGCTGCGCAGCATGGGCATCCGCACGGTCATGATCACCGGAGACAACCCCCTCACCGCGAAGGCCATCGCGGCCGAGGCCGGCGTCGACGACTACCTCGCCGAGGCCACCCCGGAGGACAAGCTCGACCTCATCCGCCGGGAACAGGAGGGCGGACGTCTCGTCGCGATGACCGGGGACGGCACCAACGACGCTCCCGCGCTCGCCCAGGCCGACGTCGGCGTCGCGATGAACACGGGCACCTCGGCGGCCAAGGAAGCCGGCAATATGGTCGACCTCGACTCCGACCCGACCAAGCTCATCGACATCGTCCGCATCGGGAAGCAGCTGCTCATCACCCGCGGCGCGCTGACGACGTTCTCGCTCGCGAACGACATCGCGAAGTACTTCGCCATCATCCCGGCGATGTTCATGGGGGTGTTCCCCGGACTCGCGGCACTGAACATCATGCAGCTGCATTCCCCGGCCTCCGCGGTCACGAGCGCGATCATCTTCAACGCCATCGTGATCGTGTTCCTCATCCCGCTCGCGCTGCGCGGCGTGAAGTACCGGCCGGCGAGCGCCTCGCAGATCCTGCAGCGGAACCTGCTCGTCTACGGCCTCGGCGGCGTCATCGCCCCGTTCCTCGGCATCAAGCTCATCGACCTCCTCGTCAGCCTCCTCCCCGGCTTCTGACCGGGCTCGAAAGGAACGCCATGTCGTCCACCACCCGCACCACGATGCGCACCGCCGGTGTCGCCGTCCGCGCGATGCTCGTCCTCACCCTCGTCCTCGGCGTCGGGTACACGCTGCTCGTCACCGGCATCGGCCAGCTCCTCCTCCCCGCACAGGCGAACGGCTCGATGCTCCCCGGCGACCGGGGCAGCGCGCTCCTCGGCCAGTCCTTCACAGATGCCGACGGCGAAGCCCTGCCCGAGTACTTCCAGTCCCGCCCCTCGGCGGCCGGCGACGGGTACGACGGGGCGTCGTCCGGCGGCAGCAACCTCGGGCCGGAGAACCCCGACCTCGTCGCCGCCATCGCCGCGCGGAAGGCCGAGGTCGCCGCCAGAGTGGGCATCGATCCGTCCGCGGTCCCCGCGGATGCCGTGACCGCGTCCGGCTCCGGCCTCGACCCGCACATCAGCGTCGCGTACGCCCTGCTCCAGGTGCCGCGGGTGGCCGCCGCCCGCGACCTGGCCGAAGACGAGGTGCGGGCCCTCGTGGAGTCTAGGATTCAAGGGCGGGACCTGGGGTTCCTCGGCGAGGAGCGCATCAACGTCGCGGAGCTGAATCTCGCACTCGACGACCGGGAGGGTGCATGAGCGCAGAGCGGCCGCCGCGCCCCGCGACGGACCGGAACCGCCGCGGACGGCTGCGCGTCCTCCTCGGCGCCGCGCCGGGCGTCGGGAAGACCTTCGAGATGCTCGCCGAGGGTCGGCGACTCCGCGAGGAAGGCCGCGACGTGGTCATCGCGATCGTGGAGACCCACGGCCGTGCGGCCACGGCCGCCCTCACCTCCGGGCTGCCCGAGGTGCCGCGGCGCGAGGACGCCCATCGCGGGGTCACCCTCTCCGAGCTCGACCTCGATGCGGTGCTCTCCCTCGCCCCGGAGATCGCTCTGGTGGACGAGTTCGCGCACACGAACGCCCCCGGCTCGCGGAACCCCAAGCGCTGGCAGGACGTCGAGGAGCTGCTGGACGCGGGGATCGACGTCGTCACCACCGTGAACGTGCAGCACATCGAGTCGCTGAACGCGGTCGTGGAGAAGATCACCGGGATCGCCCAGCGCGAGACCATCCCGGACGCGGTCGTCCGCGCCGCCGACGAGATCGAGGTCGTCGACCTCGCACCGCAGACGCTCCGCGACCGGCTCGCCGCAGGTCTCGTCTACCCCGCTGAGCGGGTCGACGCCGCCCTCTCGCACTACTTCCGGCTCGGCAACCTCACCGCCCTGCGGGAGCTCGCCCTGCTGTGGCTCGCCGACGAGGTCGACAGCGCGCTCCGCAGCTATCGCGCCGAACAGGGCATCGCGGGAGCCTGGCAGGCGCGCGAGCGGGTGGTCGTCGCCCTCACCGGCGGCCCGGAGGGCGAGACGCTGCTGCGCCGCGGGGCCCGCATCGCCGCACGCTCCGCCGGCGGGGAGCTGCTCGCCGTGCACGTGACCGCCCAGGACGGACTGCGCGACGAGACCCCCGGCGCCCTCGCCGCGCAGCGCTCCCTCGTCGAGTCCCTCGGCGGCACGTACCACCAGGTGGTCGGGGACGACATCCCGGCGACGCTCGTCGAGTTCGCGCAGAGTGCCGACGCCACGCAGCTCGTGATCGGGGTGAGCCGGCGCGGCCGCCTCGCCGCCGCCCTCACCGGGCCGGGGATCGGCGCCGAGGTCATCCGCCGCTCGGGCGACATCGACGTGCACATCGTGACCCACGCCGCGGCGGGCGGCCGGCTCGCCCTCCCCCGCATCACCGGCGGTGCGCTCGGCTGGCGTCGGCAGGCGCTGGGCTTCGGCGTGGCCCTCGTGTTCGGCCCGCTGCTGTCCTGGCTGATGTTCACCGTCCGCAGCCCCGAGTCGATCACGGCGGAGGTGCTCGCCTACCAGCTGCTCGTCGTGGTGGTCGCCCTCATCGGCGGCATCCGTCCCGCCGTGTTCGCGGCGGTGCTCTCCGGCATCACCCTCGACTTCCTCTTCGTCGCCCCGCTGTTCACGATCACGATCGCGCACACCGCTGCACGTGCTCGCGCTCACCCTCTATGTCATCATCGCGATCCTCGTGAGCCTCATCGTCGACCAGGCCGCCCGCCGGGCGCGGACCGCGCAGCGGGCGACCGCCGAGGCGGAGCTCCTCGCGGCCGTCGCCGGGAACGTGCTCCGCGGCGACAACGCCGTGCTCGCCCTCGTCAGCCGGACGCGGGAGGCGTTCGGGCTGAGCGGGGTGCGGCTGCTCAGCCCCTCCGGCGAGGTGCTGGCCAGCGACGGCGAGCCGGTACCGGACGGCCGCGCCACCACCATCCCGGTCGGGGTCGCGTCCGGTGGCGGCCCGCGCGCCGTGCTGGAGCTCAACGGGGAGCCGATCGCCGGTCCGGAGCGCCGACTGCTCGACGCGATCGTCGCCCAGCTCTCCGCCGCCATCGAGCACACCGATCTCCGCGCGACCGCGCGGGAGGCGGAAGCCCTCGCCGAGACCGACCAGGTCCGCAGCGCCCTGCTCTCCGCCGTCAGTCACGACCTGCGCCGGCCGCTGGCCTCGGCGGTCGCCGCGATCGGCGGGCTCCGCGGCGCGCACGGCCTGTCCGCGGAGGACCGCGCGGAGCTGCTGGAGACCGCGGACGAGAGCCTCGCGACCCTCTCCGCCCTCGTCACCGATCTCCTCGACGTGAGCCGCGTGGAGGCGGGAGTGCTCGCGGTCTCGGCCCAGCGGATCGACGCGGCCGGCCCCGTGCTCGCCGCGGTGGACGAGCTCGGTCTCGGCCCCGCCGACGTCGAGCTCGCCCTGGACCCCGACCTGCCGCCGCTGCACGCGGACCCCGTGCTCTTGCAGCGGGTACTCGTGAACGTGCTCGCCAACGCCCACCGTCACGCTCCCGACGGCAGTCGCGTGCTCGTGTCGAGCAGCCGGCTGGGGGATCGGGCAGAGCTCCGGATCATCGACCGCGGCGAGGGCATCGCGCCGGAACGCCGCGATGCCGTCTTCCAGCCGTTCCAGCGTTTCGGCGACACCGACAACACAGCGGGGCTCGGGCTCGGGCTCGCCCTGTCGCGCGGTTTCACGGAGGGCATGGGCGGTAGCCTGACTCCGGAGGACACCCCAGGGGGCGGACTCACCATGGTCATCTCCCTGCCGCTCGCCGCAGGGTCTTCCGACACGGAGGGGACGGAGTGAAGCTCCTCATCGCCGACGACGACCCGCAGATGGTGCGGGCGCTGCGGATCACCCTCGCGGCGCACGGCTACGAGGTCGTCGTGGCCGCCGATGGCGCCGCCGCGATCGCCGCCGCAGCGCAGAGCCATCCCGACCTCATCATGCTCGACCTCGGCATGCCCCGCCTCGACGGCATCGAGGTGATCCAGGCGCTCCGCGGCTGGACGAGCGTGCCCATCATCGTCGTGTCGGGGCGGACGGGCTCCGCCGACAAGGTGGAGGCGCTGGACGCCGGGGCGGACGACTTCGTCACGAAGCCCTTCCAGGTCGACGAGCTGCTGGCCCGGCTGCGGGCGCTCTCCCGCCGCGCGGTCGCCGCGAACGGGGAGTCCGTGGTCGCGTTCGGGGACGTCGTCGTCGACCTCGCCACGAAGACCGTGACCCGCGCCGGCACCCGGGTGCACCTCACGCCGACCGAGTGGCGGATGCTCGAGCACCTCGCGCGGCATCCGGGCGCGCTGGTGACCCGGCAGGATCTCCTCAAGGAGATCTGGGGCAGTGCCCAGGTGTCCGACTCCGGCTACCTGCGGCTCTATATGTCCCAGCTCCGCAAGAAGCTGGAGCGCGAGCCTTCGACGCCCGTCCACCTGCTGACGGAGTCAGGAATGGGCTACCGGCTGGTCCTCTAGCGACCGAGCGGCGCGCGGTCGTGCGTGCCCGCGATGCGACGCCGACGGAGGACCGCCACGACGCCGACGACTACGAGGAGGACGGCCACGATGATCGCGGTGACGGCGGTGGGCGTGCTCTCCGGCTCGCCCGTGAGACGCCCGACCGCGAGCCAGCTCAGACCCCAGGCGGTCGCGAGCGCCGGCGCGAGGCGTCCGGTGAACCAGGCCGATGCGGCGCCGATCACCAGCACGACCACGAGCACGGCGACGGCCCAGGCGTCGGGGGCACCCGCTCCGATCTCCGGGACCGTCTGGGTGAGCCAGGCGGCGGTGTTGGCGACCGTCGCGATGGTGACCCAGCCGAAGTGCAGGCCGTTCGCCCCGTCGGTGAGGAGCCGATCAGCGAGATTACGGGCGGGGAACCGGCCGAGGAGCACGATGACGCGGGCGAGCGTCGCGAGCAGGAGCGCGATCACGAGCACGGTCAGCCACAGCGTCAGGTAGCGCGCGGTCACGAGCCAGAGGCCGTTGAGCACCATCGAGAGGGCGATCCAGCCGCCGACCGCCTGCTGTCGCTCGTCGCGGCGCTGCGCGGGGAGCGCCTGCCACACGGTGTAGGCGAGGAGTCCCACATAGATGAGCGACCAGATCGAGAAGGCCGGTCCGGCGGGGGCGAGGTACGAGCCTTGGGCCGAGAGCGCGCCGTTCTGCAGCTCATCGACGGAGTCACCGCCGAAGGCGCCGGCGCCGATGGCCGCGGCGATCAGCATGAACACGGCGGCGGCGATCACGAGGCTCTGGCGGGCGATGCCCTTCGTCGAGGTCTCCATGCCCGCACCTACGCGGGAGGAGGACGGAAGGGAGTGGCCTTGACAGTGCCCCTTCGTTTCGCTAACCAGGTTAGCGAGTGGAGGCGTCAGGCCGGAGCGAGGGCGGCGTCGATCAGGACCTCGGCGGCGCGGCGCGCGTGCACGGCGGCCTCCGGGTCCGCACCGATCGCCGCCGTGCTCTGCGCCCCCTCGGCGAGGAGCGAGAGCTGGGCGGCCAGGCCCACCGGGGCGCCGGTCGCCGCGACGAGCTCCGCCATGTACTGCTGGAACGCCGCCTTGTGCGCGCGGACGATGCCGGCGACCTCGGGGCTCGTGCCCCCGAGCTCGCCGAATGCGTGATGAAGGCGCAGCCCCGGAACCCGTCGCTGCAGAACCAGTCCTCCAGGTAGCCGTAGACCGCGAGGAGGCGGGCGCGCGGATCGTCGCGCTCTGCGCCACGGCGGCGGTGAGCCCCTGCTCCCACTCGGCGTGCTTCCGCGTCAGCACCGCCGCGACGATGTCCGTCTTCGCCGGAAACAGCGAATAGACGCGCCGCAGCGACACCCCGGCGGCGGACCGGAGCTCGTCCATGCCGACCGCCGCATAGCCCTTGCGGTAGTAGAGCTCCTCCGCGGCGGAGAGGATGCTGTTCGCGCGCCTCGTCTTCGGTCATGTCCAGAATCTACTGACATGAGAACGAACGTTCTCTAGATTGATCACATCAGGCGAGAACGGTCGTTCTCACCGGCATCGGAAGGAACACATCATGGGTTACATCACCGTCGGCACCGAGAACACCACCCCGATCGAGCTCTACTACGAAGACCAGGGCAGCGGTCAGCCCGTCGTGCTGATCCACGGCTACCCGCTCAACGGGCACTAGCTGGGAGCGCCAGACCCGCGAGCTCCTCGCCCAGGGGTACCGCGTCATCACCTACGACCGCCGCGGCTTCGGACAGTCCTCCAAGGTCGGCTCCGGCTACGACTACGACACCTTCGCCGCCGATCTGAACACCGTGCTCGAGACCCTCGACCTCCGCGACGTCGTGCTCGTCGGCTTCTCCATGGGCACCGGCGAGCTCGCCCGCTACGTCGGCCGCTACGGCCACGAGCGCGTCGCGAAGCTCGCCTTCCTCGCGTCGCTCGAGCCCTTCCTCGTGCAGCGCGACGACAACCCCGAGGGCGTGCCGCAGGAGGTCTTCGACGGGATCGAGGCCGCCGCCAAGGACGACCGCTACTCCTGGTTCACCCAGTTCTACAAGGACTTCTACAACCTCGACGAGAACCTCGGCACGCGCATCAGCCAGCAGGTCGTCGACGCGAACTGAACCTCTCCGTCACCAGCGCCCCGGTCGCCGCCTACGCCGTGGTCCCGACCTGGATCGAGGACTTCCGCGACGACGTGAAGGCCGTGGCCGCCGCCGGCAAGCCGACCCTGATCCTGCACGGCACCAAGGACAACATCCTGCCGATCGACGCGACCGCCCGCCGCTTCCACCAGGCCGTCCCCGAGGCCGAGTACGTCGAGGTCGAGGGCGCCCCGCACGGCCTCCTCTGGACCCACGCCGACGAGGTCAACGCCGCCCTGACGCAGTTCCTGGCCCGGTAACCCTCGTTCGAATCGCCCGAATGGCCCCATTTCCTCCGGAGATGGGGCCATTCGGGCGATTCGAAGCGGGTCAGCGGGAGCGCCAGAGCAGCCAGACGAAGTACGGGGCACCGATCAGCGCGACCACGAGACCCGCCGGAAGCTGCGCGGGGGGCGATCACCGTCCGGCCGATCGTGTCCGCGATGCCCACGAGCAGCCCGCCGAGGAGCACCGCCGTCGGGATCACTCGCGAGTGCCGCGCGCCCACCAGGGCCCGCGCCGCGTGCGGCGCCACGAGCCCCACGAAGCCGATGACCCCGATCGCCGTCACGCTCAGCGCCGCGAGGACGGCCGCCACCAGCAGCAGCGTCAACCGGACGGGCTCCAGCCGGATGCCGACCAGTCGCGGGGTGTCCTCATCGAGCGACAGCACGTCGAGCTCCGGCGACTCATCACCACGAACGGCACCGCGATCACGAGGACGATCGCCAGCGGGATGACCTGCTCCCACACCCGCCCGTACGTCGTCCCGGAGAGCCAGGTGTAGATCTTCGGGGTGTCCCACGGGTTCGAGCGCAGCAGGAAGAAGGTCGTGAGGGAGACCGTGAAGTACGAGACCCCGATGCCGATGAGCAGGAAACGGTCCGCGTTCAGGCCGCCCCGCCACGACAGCAGGTAGACGAGGGCGAAGGCGAGCAGCGAGCCGGTGACGGCTCCCGCGATCATCCCGCCCGTCGACGACGTGATGCTCGTGATCACCAGCACCGCGCCGAGCCCGCCGCCGCCGGTGACGCCGAGGATGCCCGGGTCGGCGAGCGGGTTGCGGCTCACCCCCTGGATCACGAGCGCCGGAGAGCGCGAGCGCGGCGCCGGCGACCACGGCGGCCACGATCCGCGGCGCGCGCTCGTCGAGGGCGAAGGCGATGGGCGCGGGAGCCTGCCCCTGCAGCCATAGCGCGATGTCGCCGGTGAGCAGCCAGGTGTGCCCGGCGAGCAGTCCGAGCAGCAGCACCCGACCACGCCGAGGGCGACGAGGGCGAGGGTGATCCGGAAGCGCAGGCGGCTGCGCACCCCGAAGCGCAACCCGCGGAGGCTCGCGCGTGGGACCGGCGTCGCGGAGGCGTCGGGCCATGAGCACGAGCACGATCGCGCCGAGCAGCGTCGTCGCGACGCCGGTCGGGATGAGGATCGCGGCCTCCGCGCCGATCAGCGCGCGCAGGAGGGCGTCGGAGAGGATGACGACGAGGGCGCCGAGGAGCCCCGACGCGGGGATCAGCAAGCAGATGGCGGTTCAGGCTCGGCACCACCCGCGCCAGCAGCCGCGCGAGCACCGGCGCACACAGCCCGACGAAGCCCATCGGCCCGGCGAGCGTCACCGCGACCGCCGTGAGGGTGACCGCGAGGAGGATCCCGATGGTCCTGGTCGACCGGATCGGCACGCCGAGCGACGAGGCGGTGTCGTCGCCCAGGGACAGGATGTCGAGGCGCCGCGCGAGCACGAGGGCCAGCACCGTGACGACCACGACGACCGGAGCCGCCTGCAGGAACGCGGTGAGTCCGAGCTGCGACAGGCTCCCGCTCCCCAGGCGAGCAGTCCCTTGGTCTCCTCGTCGAACAGGATGAGCAGGGTCGAGGTCGCGGCCTGGAAGGCGAGCGCCAGCGCAGAGCCCGCGAGGATGAGGCGGGTCGTGGACGACCCCGCCCCTCCGGCGAGTCCGAGCACGATGCCCGCGGCGACGATGCCGCCCGCGAACGCCACCGCCCCGGAGGCCCACACCGGCACGGCGATCCCGAACGCGGCGAGCGCCGTGACGGCGAGGTAGGCCCCGGCGGTCACGCCGAGCGTGTCGGGTGACGCGAGGGCATTGCGGGCGAGGGACTGCAGCAGGATGCCGGCGACGCCGAGGGCCACGCCCACCGCGACGCCGGCGGCGAGCCGCGGCACCCGCGATCCCCAGAGGACGTCGGCGTCGGCGAACACCGCGCCGCTCGTGCCCTGCGTGAGGTGCCAGCAGGCGACCGCCACCAGCACGACGGCGAGAGCGACGAGCACGCCGACGCCCGTCCACACCGCGGGCTTCCGACCCTCCGCCCCACGCGGACGGC
>NZ_JBFLUM010000007.1:0-16746 GCF_050470785.1 Microbacterium sp. NRRL B-14842
CGCGGCGACGAGGTCGCTCAGCGCGCAGATGTCATCGGTGGTCACGGTCGTGTCCGGACCGACGTAGCAGGCCTTGTACGCGGCGACCTTCGCCGCGGGCGCGACGCCCGAGATGGTCCCGAAGTCGACGCCCTCGACCGCGGCCTCCACTCCGAAGTCGCCCGCGGCGGTGCTCGCGGTGTGCGAGCCGTGGCCGTCGCCGTCGCGTGGGGAGAGGTAGTCGTACTGGAAGTCGAACCCGGCGGCCTGCGCTCCCGCGAAGAAGTACTGCCCGCCGATGAGCTTCGTGGAGTAGTCGCGCTCGTCCCAGTCCTGGCCGTCGACCATCGCGCCGCGGAACTGTCCGCCGTCGGACTTGTCGAAGTACACGTAGGTGCCGTCGGTATAGGGATCTGTGCCCTTGTGGCGGCTGTTCTGCTTCTTCTGCTGCTTGAGCTTCTTGCCCTCGAACGAGGGGTGCTCGGGAGCGATGCCGGTGTCGATCACGCCGACCACGACACCCTCGCCCGCCTTCTTCACGCCTCCGGTCTGCTGCCACACCCCGCCACGGCCCTTGCGGTCGTCGCCGAGGCCGAGGTAGTCCGTGGAGGTCTGCGCATCGGGGTGACGGATCTCGTCGGGATACACCCCCAGGACGTCCTTCGAGGCACGGAGCTGGTCCCACCTGCTCACCCGAGAGGTCGGCGCTGAACCCGTTGAGCACGACCTGGTAGGTCGTGTCCGGCGTGACGCCGACGTCGTTGATGAGGCTCTTCTGCTCGGACTCGAGGTGCTTGACGTACCGCCGCGCGTCCTGCGACTGCGTCTCGAGCTGCTCGCCCTCGTCGGGCTTCGTCGCCTTGAGTCCCTTGACGTCGCCTTCGTAGCTGGCGAGGGGATCGGCCTTCATGATCACGATGTAGTGCCCGGGGGTCCCCGCGACCGGAACGGGGTGCGTCACCTCCCCGGTCGCTGCGTAGCCTGCGGTTGCCGTCGATGCGATGAACAGCGTCGCCAGGGTGGTGGCTGCTGCGATCCGAAGGGGTGTTCGACCCATATCTCGCTCCTGATGATCGATGATCCCGATGCCGCCTCGTTGCCGCACCGCGGCTCACGATAGACCCGCTCCTCGGCGCCGGATCGAGAACTGAACGATGGTCGAATCCCGATCGCGCCGATCGGTCAGGGTGGACGACGGCCGGGTCTCCGAATGTCGCCAGTAGGCTGGAGACGTGGCCCGTACCTCCGTCCTGTCGACCAGAGTGCTGCTGATCTGCGCAGCGATCGGTGTCGCCACGGGCATCCTCGGCGGCATCGCCGGATGGGTCACTCCCCTCCTCCTGGCCAGCCCGCTGCTGTTCCTCTACGGCCTCGTGCTGGGCTCGCACGTGCTGCCGGGCATCATCGCGCAGGAGGTGCTGCGGCTGCCGCTCGTGGCACTCATCACGCACGTGTTCGCCGCGCTCATCGCGAGCGCCTTCAACCCGGCGTGGTCGTTGCGGTTCATCGGCACGGCGCTGCTGTTCGGCCTCATCCAGGAAGGTGTCGCCGCCCTCACCCGCTATCGCTCCTGGGGCGCCTGGCGGTTCTTCGTCTCGGCGGTCGTGATCGGCGTCGTCGTGGCGGTGGCGGTGTTCTTCGCGGCGAACCTCGCCGTCCTGCCGCTCTGGGCCCAGCTGCTGTACCTGACGATCTCCGTGCTCGGCCCGGTGGCCTGGACGGCGATCGGCCTCGCCATCGGTTCGGCGCTGCGCACCGCCGGCGTCGCACGCCGCTGATCGCGCACGTGCCCTGCTGGCAACACAGGTAAGGCTCAGCTAAGTTAGAGGCCACCCTCCGTCGAACCCGGGACCTGCCGTGCGCCCATCCGCGCCTCTCCTCCGCGTGCGCGAGCTCACCCTCACCCACGCGGATGCCGCGCATCCGTCGCCCCGTGACGTGACCTTCGACATCGAGCCCGGTGAGGTCGTGCTGCTGCTCGGCCCGTCCGGCTCCGGGAAGTCGACGCTCACGCTCGCCCTCAACGGCCTCATCCCGCACGCGCTCCCCGCGACCATGTCCGGCTCCGTCGAGGCCGGCGGTGTCGACACGACCACCGCGCACACCGCGACGCTCAGCACGCACGTCGCCATGGTCTTCCAGGACCCTGACGCCCAGATCGTCACGGGGACGGTGTACGACGAGGTGGCTTTCGGCCCTGAGAACCTCCTGCTCCCGCTCGGCACCGTGCGGGCACGCGTCGAGGATGCGCTGCGGCGGGTGGGCCTGTGGGCGCGCCGGGACGACAACCCGGACCACCTGTCCGGCGGCGGCCGACAGCGTCTCGCCATCGCCTGCGCCCTCGCGATGGGCTCCCCTCTCATCGTGCTGGACGAGCCGACCGCGAACCTCGACCCGCAGGGGATCGACGACGTGTATGCGGCGCTGACCGAGGTCGTGGCCGCCGGCGACCGGGCGATCCTCCTCGTCGAGCACAACCTCGATGCGGCGATGCGCTTCGTCACGCGCACCGTCGTGCTCGACCGCGAGGGCCGGGTGGTCTTCGACGGTCCGGCCGCCGAGACCATCCGGGCGCATGCCGACGAGCTCGTGGCGATGGGGGTCTGGCTGCCCGCCGCGACGCTCGCTGCGCTCCGCCTCCGCGACCGGGGGATCGTCCTCGACCCGCTGCCGCTGACGCCCGAGGCACTGGCCGCGGCCCTGCCTGCCGGTCCGGCCCGCGCGTCCTCGATCCTCGCCGACGCTCCTCCCGCCGTCGACCGGGAGCCGATCATCCGGGCGCGCGGCCTCACCGTCTCGCGGCGCCGCACCGAGATCCTGCACGGGGTCGACCTCGACATCGCCGCGGGCAGTCTCACCGCGATCGTCGGGGCGAACGGCGCGGGCAAGACCACGCTGATCCAGGCCCTCGCGGGGGTCGTGCCCCCGCCGAAGGGCCGGGTCTCCGTCGACGGCGTCGACCCGGGCACCGCCTCCCCCCGGGATCTCGCGGCCCGGATCGGCTTCGTGTTCCAGAACCCGGAGCACCAGTTCATCGCCGCCACCGTGTTCGACGAGCTCGCCCACGGGCTCCGGCTGCGCCATGTGCCGGACGCCGAGGTCAGCGCTCGCGTGACGGAGATGCTCGAGCGGTTCGGGCTCACGCACAAGGCCGACGTGCACCCGTTCCTCCTCTCCGGCGGCGAGAAGCGACGACTCTCGGTGGGCACGGCCCTCATCACCCGTCCTCCCGTCCTCGCCCTCGACGAGCCCACCTTCGGGCAGGACCGCGCCAGGGCCGCCGAGCTCCTGGACCTGCTGGAGAGTCTCCGGGCGGACGGCACGACCGTCGTCATCGTCACCCACGATCTGCAGCTCGTCGCGGAGCACGCCACCGACACGGTCGTCCTCGCCGACGGGCGGGTCCGGGCCGCGGGCCCCACGGCGGCACTGTTCTCCGATCCCGCGATCCTCCCCTCCGCCGGGTTGCGCGTCCCCGCCCTGCAGCGGGTGCTCGCCGAGGCCGGGTGGGAGGTGACACCGTGACGATGTCCACGCTCGATCCGTATGCGCCGCTCGTGGCCACCTCGCGGCGGCAGTTCCTCTACGGCCTCAATCCGTTGGCGAAGGTCGCCGGCTTCGCCCCCGCGATGCTGCTCCTCGTCTTCGTGCGCGACCTGGCCACCCCGGCCGCCTTCCTCGTGCTCGCGTACGTCCTCATCCTCGTCGGGGCGCGGGTGACGGGCCGCCTCCTCACGCTGCTCCTGCTCGGTCTGCCGCGGGCATGCTCGCGATCGGCGTCGGCTTCTCGCTGTGGGTCGACGCGGCCCTGGTCGCCGACACAGCCCCCGTCGTGACGATCGGCGACTGGACCCTCTACGGAGGCGCCCTCCTCATCGGCTTCGCCACGGCGCTCCGGCTCGGATCGATCGTCGCGCTCGCGCTGGTCGGCGGCCTCACCACCAGCGGCTCCGATCTCGTGCGTGCGAGCGTGCAGCAGCTGCGCGTGCCGTACCGCATCGGGTACACGGCCCTGGCCGCCTTCCGCTTCGTGCCCCGGTTCGGGCACGAGCTCGCCGTCATCCGCGCCGCGCACCGGGTGCGCGGTTACCACGGCGGCCGCGGCCCCTTCGCGCGGATCGCCCGCGGCTGGGGGTACATCGTCCCGCTGCTCGCGGGCGCCATCCGGCATGCGGAGCGCGTCGCCCTCGCGATGGACTCCCGAGCGTTCGGGCGCGCATCCGACGCGGACCGAGCGGCACCTCGTGGCGTTCCGCACGAGGGACACCGTCTTCACCGTGGTCACGCTCGCCGTGTCGGCCGCGATCTTCGTCGTCTTCTTCCCCTGGCAGCTCCCCTGAAAGGTGCCCCATGGCATTCAGCAAGATGGTCAAGCCGGAGACGGCCGAGCTCCTGCACCTCACGGTTCTCCGCACCGAACGGCTCGCGCCGCACTGGGTGCGGGTGACCCTGGGCGGCGGCGAGATCGACCGCTTCCGCCCGATGGGCTACGACCAGTGGTTCCGGCTGTTCCTGCCGATCGGCGGCGAGGCGGGGCTGGAGCGGGTGCCCGCGAAGGCGAACCGGATGTTCGGGTACCTGAAGTTCCTCCGCATCCCCGACGGCGAGCGCCCCGTGATGCGCAACTACACCGTGCGCGCCTACCGCCCGGCCACGGCCGAGATCGGCGCCGAGCTCGACGTCGACTTCGTCCTGCACGGCTCGGCGGCCGACGGCACCGCCGGTCCGGCGTCCCGATGGGCGGAGACGTGCACCCCCGGCGAGCA
Organism: Microbacterium sp. NRRL B-14842; assembly: GCF_050470785.1. Lineage (NCBI taxonomy): Bacteria > Bacillati > Actinomycetota > Actinomycetes > Micrococcales > Microbacteriaceae > Microbacterium > Microbacterium sp. NRRL B-14842. The sequence continues at coordinate 4,746 of NZ_JBFLUM010000007.1, forward strand.
CGTCCTCATCATCGACGAGGGCCTGACGTTCAACCCCGAGCGGGGCACCGACCGGGTGGTGCTCGTCGGCGACGAGACCGCCCTCCCCGCGATCGCGTCGATCAGCGCCTCCCTGCCGACCGACTCCTCGGGCACGGCGATCATCGAAGTCCCGTCCGCGGAGGACGCCCTGGAGTTCGCGCACCCGTCGGGGCTCGAGGTGGTGTGGGTCGTGCGGCCTCAGGAGATTCCGCCCGGGGCCCTCGCTCTGGACACCCTCGCTCGTACCACTCTGCCCGCCGCGCCGTTCCATGCCTACGCGGCGGGAGAGCAGGCGCTGGCCTCCGGCGTCCGCAAGCAGCTCGTCGGCGAGCGCGGCGTCGACAGGAACGCCGTCAGCTTCTGCGGCTACTGGAAGATCGGTGCCGCCTCCCCCGCCTCGAAGGCCGCCCGCGAGGCCGCCGCGGAGCCCCGCACGTAATCCCGGGGCACAGCTTCGGAGCCATGGCACGACACGCCGCGGCGGACGATGCCGCCCCGGCGTGTCGATGGGGATCTCCGAAGCTGTGCCCGGGGACGTCAGCGCTTGCCGGCGATCTGACGCCCGACGATCTCGCGCATGATCTCGTTCGTGCCGCCGTAGATGCGGTGCACACGGGCGTCGAGGAAGGCCCGGGCGATGGGGTACTCGGTGATGTAGCCGTAGCCGCCGTGGAGCTGGACGCCGGCGTCGAGCACCTCCCACTCACGCTCGGTCGCCCAGAACTTGACCTTCGCGGCTTCTTCCGCCGAGAGCCTGCCGTCCTTGTAGGCCAGCAGCGCGCGGTCGATGAAGGCCCACAGCGCGTCGACCGTGGCGGACATGTCGGCGATGGTGAAGCGGCTGTTCTGGAAGTCGATGATGCGCTCCCCGAAGGCCTCGCGGTCCTTGGTGTACGCGACGGTCCAGTCGAACGCGGCCTGCGCGGCGGCGGCTCCGGCCACGCCGATCGAGAGGCGCTCGAGCGGCAGGTTCATCATGAGCTGGATGAAGCCCTTGCCCTCGACGCCGCCGATGAGGTTCTCCTCCGGCACGAACACGTCGCTGAACGACAGCTCGGCGGTGTCATGGCCGTGGAAGCCCATCTTGGACAGCTTCTTGCCGTTGTCGAATCCCTCCATGCCCTTCTCGATGAGCACGAGGCTGAACGCGTCGGGACGGTTGCCCTCGCCGGTCTTCACGAACGTGACGACGAGGTCGGCGGTCGCGCCCGATGAGATGAACGTCTTCGCGCCGTTGACGATGTAGCCGCCGTCCGTCTTCTTCGCCGTGGTCTTGATGCCGCGGAGGTCGGAGCCGGCGCCGGGCTCGGTCATGGCGAGCGCGCCGACGACCTCACCGGTGGCCATGCGGGGCAGCCACTTCTCCTTCTGCTCCTGCGTGCCCATGTGCACGAGGTACGGCACGGCCAGGTCGTCCTGGATGCCGAAGGCCCCGGCGAGCGATCCCGCTCCGGCCGCGATGACCTCTTCGTTCACGATCGCGCGGAAGCGGTAGTCCTGCAGCATTCCGGCGCCGCCGAACTCCTCCGGCACGGAGAGCCCGATGATGCCGGCCTCACCCGCGGCGCGCATCGTGGCGCGGTCCACCTCGCCGGCGGCGTCCCACTTCTCGATCGCCTCGTGCGTGACGTGGCGCTTGACGAAATCCTTGACGAGGTCGCGGAATGCCTCGTGATCCTCTTCGTAGATGTCGCGTTCCATGCCGTCCTCCCGAACGTGTCGTGCGTCGTTGCTCCGGCGAGTCTACGGCGGGAACACGGGGCAGGACAGGCGATTGTGAGAATGCATCCCATCGTGGGTGGGACTGGGTATCGCCTTTGTGGAATGCCTCAGTGCGAGCGGATCACACCCCTGCCGCGCCGGCTCAGTGGTCGTAATCGGGCGCCGCCGGGAGCCCGAAGAACTCCTCCAGCGTGTGATAGCCGCCTTCGTGATACGCCGCCGCGAGCTCCCTGCCGACGTAGCGCAGGTGCCAGGGCTCCGGGGCGTACCCGGTGACGGGCGTGCCGACCTGTTCGTAGCGCACGATGAACCCGTACTCCCAGGCGTGCGCCGCCACCCACTCGCTCTGACGCGTCGCGCCGAAGCCGTCCAGACCGCCGCAGCCGTCATCACAGGCCACGACGTCGAGGGCGAGACCGGTCTGATGCTCGCTGTGACCCGGTCGCGCCGAGCCGGCATCCGCGTCCGCCTGCCCCTGGTCCCGCACGTGCGCACCGTATGTCGCGACCTGGAGGCCGTAGGAACGGTAGCCGTTGTTCGCTCCGATGCGTCCGACCCCGGCCGCCCCGGCGGCGTCCGCCATGCGCCCGGCGGCGTCGGCGACCTCCGCGCGCACCCGGCCCGACGGGGTCGTCATCTGCAGCGGCACCTGGCTCAGTCCTTCGGGTTCGTAGGCGGCGGGTTCGAGCGGACGCCCCTTGTTGATCACGACCCAGATCCGGGCGGGATCGCTGAGCGAGACACAGGGTGCATTACCGGCGATCACCGCCTCACGGAAGCGCGCTCCACCGCCGAACCCCGCGACGGTGGCGGCGTCGTCCCCGGCCGCGATCGCAGCCTGCACCACGGGGTCGGCGCAGGGGTCCGCCGCAGGGGTCGCCGTGTTCTGCACGGTCGGTACCTGCATCACCGCGACGGGGCGCGGGAGCGGTGGGGATGCCACGGGGGTCGCGGCCGCCCCGGTGAGCGAGAGCACCACGCCGATCGCGGTCACCGCCAGCCCGACCGGCAGGGCGGGTCCGAAGATCGGGGAGCGCGGCGCCGCATGCTGAGCGTACGGCGAGGAGGGCATGCCCCCATTCTTCCATTCGAACATCAGTGCCACACTCACTTGACTTCGATTCGATTCTTTGTTCGACTGGGAGGATGCGGTGGCAGGGACAGAAACTCGCGGACAGCGACGAGGCGGCATTGCCGGGCCTCGAGAACCGTTCGAGCGTCCTCCGCACGGTGACCACACCGGAGTTCGCCGGCATGACGTTCCACGAGGTGCTGTCGAAGTCAGCGCTCAACCACGTCCCCGGGGCGTCGCGCATGCCCTTCGCCTGGACCATCAACCCCTATCGCGGCTGCTCCCATGCGTGCACCTACTGCTTCGCCCGGGGCACGCACGAGTACCTCGACCTCGACGGCGGCGCGGACTTCGACACCCAGATCGTCGTCAAGGTCAATGTCGTCGAGGTGCTCGAGCGGGAGCTGCGCCGCGGGAGCTGGCAGCACGAGACGGTCGCCCTCGGTACGAACACCGACCCGTACCAGCGGGCCGAGGGGCGCTACGCCCTCATGCCCGGCATCATCGAGGCGCTGGCCGCGTCCGGCACCCCGATGTCGATCCTGACGAAGGGCACACTGATCCGTCGGGACATCCCGCTGCTGAAGAAGGCGGCGCAGCGTGTGCCGGTCGACGTGCAGATGTCGATCGCGATGTACGACGACGCGCTGCAGAAGGCGATCGAGCCGGGCGCCCCGACCACGCAGGCCCGCCTCGACACGGTGCGCGCGCTCGCCGACGCCGGCTTCCCCGTCACGGTGTTCCTCATGCCGATCATGCCGCATCTGACCGACTCCCTTCCCGCGATCGACGACGCCCTCCGCCGTATCAAGGCCGCCGGAGCGCGGAGCGTGATCTACGGGGCCCTGCATCTGCGTCCGGGAGTCAAGCCGTGGTTCTTCCAGTGGCTTGGTGAGAACCGTCCCGATCTCGTGTCGTCGTATCGCGGGCTGTATCCCGGGGCGTCCGTCGAGGCACCGAAGCCGTACCGGCAGTGGCTCGCCAAGCGCGCTCGCCCCCTCATCCGGATGCACGGGCTCGACGGCCGGCACGAAGACGACTATCCGCGGCGCGGGTCCCGCCCGGGCCAAGGGCATGTCCAGACGGAGACGCCGCCGGCCGGGCCGGTCATGTTCACGCCGAGCGGCCGCGCGGCCGCCGCCCCGCCGCAGCCGATGCTGTTCTGACCCGGTCGGCCGGAGGGCGCGGCTCCGCGTAGGCTCGAGGATCATGGCGATCGGTTCGACAGTCCACACGTTCGAGATGCAGCTCGCCGACACCGATCGCGGGGTCTACGAAGACGTCTCGCTCCGGGCCGCCCGGCATCCGTCCGAGACCGACGCGTACATGCTCACCCGGGTCCTCGCCTACGGGCTCGAGTTCGCGGAGGGCGTCGCGTTCGGCGGCAGCGTCTCCGACACGGAGGAGCCCGCGGTGCTCGTGCGCGACCTCACGGGCCGAGTCACCGTCTGGATCGAGGTGGGCGCTCCGGATGCCGCGCGGCTGCATCACGCCTCCCGCCTCGCGGACCGGACAGTGGTCTACACGCACCGCGACCCGGCCAAGGTCATGGCGCCGTGGGCCGACAAGCGCATCCATCGTTCCGAGGACATCCGGGTGTACAGCTTCGACCCCGGCTTCATCGACAGCGCTACGCCCCACCTCGCCCGCCGGAACACCCTGACCCTCACGGTCACCGAGCGCGTTCTCTACCTCGACCTCAACGGCACGTCCCTGACGACCACCCTCCACGAGCACACCCTCCCCTGACACCCCGGCTGCCCGCGCACCTTCCCGGTGCGGAGTGCGAAAAGGCCCCGGAGACCGAAGTCTCCGGGGCCTTTCTGATCCCGAACGCGTCAGGAGGTGAGTTCCGCGGCGGACGGCACGCGCCCCGCGATCTCCTCGATCACGTCGTCGTCCACGCGCGCCTGCTCGAACGGCGCCTCGATCTCGGCGCGGCCGAGCAGCTCGGTCATCCGACGCTGGCGCTGCCGCGTGATGAGCGTGACGACCCGGCCCGAGCGCCCCGCGCGTCCGGTGCGACCCGAGCGGTGCAGGTACGTCTTGTACTCGTCCGGCGCGTCGGCCTGGACCACGAGGTCGATGTCGTCGACGTGGATGCCGCGCGCGGCCACATCGGTGGCCACGAGGACGTTCACACCGGCCCGAGGTCAGCTTCTCCAGGTTCCGCGTGCGCTTGGCCTGGTTGAGGTCGCCGTGCAGCGAGACCGCGGGGATCCCCGCGTCGTCGAACTGGTCGGCCAGCATGTCGGCGTAGGCACGGGTGCGGGCGAAGACCAGGGTCTTGCCCTCGCGGTCGACGAGGGAGGTGAGGATGTCGGCCTTGTCGCGGTGCTCGATGACGAGCACCCGGTGCTCGATCGTGCTGGAGCCCTGGTCTTCGCCCGCGACCTCGAACACGGCGGGGTCGACGAGGAACTCGTCCACGAGCGCCGCGACCTCGCGGTCGAGCGTCGCGGAGAACAGGAGCTTCTGGCTGCCCTCGGCCGTGCGGCGGAGGATGCGCTGGACGGGCTCGACGAACCCGAGCTCGCACATGTGGTCGGCTTCGTCGAGCACCGCGATCCGGCAGTCCGACAGGTCGAGCTTGCCCTGGTTCATCAGGTCCTCGACGCGGCCGGGGGTGCCGATGACGATGTCGACGCCCTTCTTCAGCGCGCCCACCTGACGACCCTGCGGCACACCGCCGTAGATCTGCGTCGTGAACAGGCCCACGCTCCGGGCGATCGGCTGGATGGTCCGGTCGATCTGCAGCGCGAGCTCGCGCGTCGGGGCGAGGATGATCGCGCGCGGCGAGCGGCCGAACTCGCGACGCTTGCCCGCCTGCGACTTCAGCACCCGCTCGACGAGCGGCGCGCCGAAGGCGATGGTCTTGCCGGAGCCCGTGCGGCCGCGGGCGAGCACGTCGCGTCCCTCGAGGACGGCGGGGATGCTCGCCGCCTGGATCGGGAACGGCGTCGCGGCCCCCATGCCGTTCAGGGTCTCGGTGATGTTCGAGCCGAGGCCGAGATCGGCGAACGTGATGCCCTCGACCTCGACGGCCTGCACGGCCTGCGCCTCGAGGCGCTCGTGGACGACGTCGTCGGCCTGCTCGAACGCCGCCTTCGGCTTCGCGTTCCAGTCGTCGCGGCGGGGGCGCTCGTCCCGACGCGGACGCTCGGTACGGTAGGCCCCGCCGGTCGACGGCCGCTCGCGCCCGCCCTCGAAGGAGCGCTGCGTGCGGTCGCGGTCGAAGGCGCGGCGGGCACGGGCGGCGTCGTAGGAGCGGTCGGCCCCCTGGTCGTTGCCGCGGGCGCGGTCGCCCCCGCGGTCATCGCGCCGCGGACGGTCGTCGCGGTCGAAGCGCGGACGCTCGTTCCGGCGATCGTCGAAGCGCGGGCGGCCCCCGTCGCGGTGGTCGCCGTCGCGGAAGCCCTGTCGCTGCGAGCCGCCGCGGTCGTCGCGCCGCGGACGGTCGTCGAAGCGGCCGGCCCCTGCGCGGTCGTTGTACCGCGGACGCTCGGAGCGGTCGTCGAACCGGCCGGCGCCTGCGCGGTCGTCGCGGCGGTGCGGGGCCTCGCGGCGTCCGGACTCCGCACGGTTGCGGATGCTGCGGGCCTCGTCGCGGCCGGCGCGCTCCTGAGAGCTCCACCGACGCTTCGGCGCACCGGACTCGGTCTCCTCCGGGCGATAGCCGCGGTGGCCGGGGCTGCGGCTGCCGGGGCGGCGGTCGTACCCGCCGGTCACCCGGGAGTCGCGGTCCTCGCGAGCGGGACGCTCGTCGCGGGCCGTGTCCCGACCACCGGTCGGTCGGTGGCGGTCGTGGAACGAGGTCTTCTTGGCGCCGTAGCGCGGCTCGAAGTTCGCGGCGGCGCGACCGCCGCGGGGCTTCTTGTTCTTGGGCATTCGGGTGTCCTTCTTGCGTTCTCGCACGAGAACAGCGCTGCGCGCACGCGCGAGCACTCCGATCCAGCGGAGTCCGGACGATCTGCGGCCGGGGCCATTCCTGTGATGGTTGATTCGCGTCGATCGACGCGCACCATCGGCCCCTGGACTCACACTTCACACACTGAAAAACGTCCGCGCCCTGCGCGGGTGTCCGAAGCCGACCGCCCCAGTCTACCCGGCGACCCTGGGAGACCCCCGCACTCCGGCGGCCTGCGGCACTACGATGTCGAGGTGAACTCCGTCTCTCCCACCGGCACCCAGGTCCACCTCCGCCTCGGCGACGTGACCGCGCAGATCGCCCAGGTCGGCGCCTCGCTCCGTGGCCTGCGCATCGGCGAGGTCGACCTCGTCTCGCCCTACCCGCTCGACGTCCCGACGCCATCATGCTCAGGAGTCGTGCTGACGCCGTGGCCCAACCGGGTGCGGGACGGCCGCTGGGACGACGAGGGCACCGTCCGTCAGCTCGCGATCAGCGAGCCGAAGACCACCACCGCCAGCCACGGGCTCCTGCGCTACACCGCCTACGCGGTCGAGCAGACGGAGGGAGCCGCGACCCTGCGCGCGACCGTCTTCCCGCAGACCGGCTACCCGTACCTGATCGAGACGTCCGTCGCCTACGTCCTCACCGCGGACGGCATCGAGGTCACGCACACGCTCACCAACTGGTCCGATTCGGCTGCTCCGGTCGCGCTCGGCACGCACCCGTTCCCGACGATCGGCGACGTCGACCCGCACGACCTCGTCCTCCGCGTCCCGGCCCACACCGTGTTCGAGACGGACGACCGCATGCTTCCGATCGGCACCCGTCCCGCCGACCCCGACCTGCGCGAGGGCGTCCGAGTCGGCGACGTCTCGCTCGACACCGGGTTCACGGACCTTGTGCGCGACCCCGACGGCCGCGTGCGGCACACCCTCACCGCGCCCGACGGCCGGACCGTCACGCTCTGGCAGGGCGAGGGCTTCGACTTCGTGCAGGTGTACACCGCGACGAACTACCCCGGAACCCCGCTCGCCGTCGCGATCGAGCCGATGACCGCTCCGGCGGACGCGTTCAACAGCGGCCTCGGGGTGCGCCGTCTGGCTTCTGGCGAGACCTGGACGCTGGAGTGGGGCCTCTCCTTCGCTTGACCGCGGTTCACAACTCAGGAGAACACACGCGGAAAGGCCCCGATCCTCGTCTCACCGACGGAATCGGGGCCTTTCTCCTGAGTTGTGAACGCTCGGCTACTCGCCGTGGTTCTCGCGCAGCTCTCGGCGGCTGACCGGTGTGCCGTCCGCATGGACCGGAACCGGGGCGGCATCCTCGTGGTGCTCGCCCTTGCGGGCCCGGCGGCGCTCCCGCGCCCCCTCGACGAGGTTGTACAGCGTCGGCAGCACGATGAGCGTCAGCACCGTGGAGGAGACGAGTCCGCCGATCACCACGATGGCCAGCGGCTGGGAGATGAACCCGCCGTGCCCCGTGATCCCCAGCGCCATCGGGGTGAGGGCGAGGATCGTGGCGAGCGCTGTCATGAGGATCGGGCGCAGACGCTTCTCCCCACCTGCCATCACGGCATCCGCGGTCGACAGCCCCTTCTCCCGATACTGGTTCACGAGGTCGACGAGCACGATCGCGTTCGTCACCACGATGCCGATGAGCATCAGCACACCGATCAGCGAGGCCACGCCCAGCGGCACGCCCGTGACGATCTGCAGCAGGATGGCTCCGGTCGCCGCGAACGGCACCGAGATCAGCAGCAGGAGCGGCTGCCGCAGCGACTTGAACGTCGCCACCATCACGACGTACACGATGAGGATCGCGGCGAGCATCGCGAGGCCGAGCTGCGCGAACGAATCGGCCTGCTGCGAGGCGACGCCGCCGACCTCGGCCGAGGCGCCGTCCGGGAGGTCCGCCGCGGCGAGCGCCTCGGTGACCGACTGGGTGGCGACCGCGAGGTTGTCCGATGCGGGCGGCACGGTGACGGTCGAGGTGCGGCGTCCCTGCTCGGTGGTGATCGAGGTGGGGCCGTTGCGCTGCTCGACGGTCGCGATGTCCTGCAGCGGCACGATGCCCGCCGCGGTGGGGATCGCGAGCTGCTGGAGCGCGGCGACGGTCGTCGGCGGCTCCGGGTTGACGAGGTATACCGTCAGCGCGGTGTCGTCGATCTCGACCGATCCGATCTGCTGCGGACGCATCGTGTTGGACACGATCGACCCGACGGCGACCTCGGACAGCCCGACCCGCGCGGCGGCCTCGCGGTCCACGACCACGGCGATGTACGGCAGGGCCTCGGCGAGGTTGTCCGTGACCTGCCCGATGCCCTCGCGGCCGTCGAGCTCCTCCACCACGGCGGAGGTCGCGGTGGCGAGGTCGTCGCCGTTCGCCGCCGTCACGGTGATCTCGATGTCGCTGGAGCCGAAACCGGCGGACGCCGCGACGTTGACCTCGCCGACCTCGTCGCCGAGGCCGTCGATGGCATCCTGCACCTCGGCACGCAGCTTCTCCTGGTCGGCGTCGCCGTCGGTGAGGACCGAGTAGGTGATCCCCGCGCCGCCGGAGAACGCGTCGCGCAGCGCGGAGCCGCTCGACCCGATGGAGGCCTGCACGTGCTCGATGCCGTCGATGTCGAGAAGGGCCTCCTCGACGGGGGCAGCGGCATCGGACTTCGCCTGCAGGCTCGCGGTCGGCCCGAGGTCCTGCGTCACGGTCATGGTGTTCTGACCGGAGTCGCTGAGGAAGTTCACCTTCATCAGCGGGGCGGCGGCGAGCGTCCCGGCGAGGACCACTACCGCGAGTGCCACCGTGATGCCCGAGTGCTTCAGCGTCCAGCCGAGGATGGGGCGGTAGCCGCGCTGCAGCCGCGTCGGCGGGGCCGCCGGGTCCTCCGGGTCGATCGCGTTCCCGCTCTCGTCGAGGAGCGGCTTGCCGGGCTTGAGGAACCAGTACGCCAGCACCGGCACGATCGTCAGAGCCACGAAGAGCGAGGCGACCATGGCGATGGTGACCGTCATCGCGAACGGACGGAACAGCTCGCCCACCATGTCGCCGACGAACACGATCGGCAGGAACACCGCCACGGTCGTGATGGTCGACGCGGTGATGGCCGCGGCGACCTCGCGCACCGCGAGACGGATCGCATCGCCCTTGTCCGCGCCGCCGACGTAGTGGCGCTTGATGTTCTCGATCACCACGATGGAGTCGTCGACCACGCGGCCGATCGCGATCGTGAGCGCCCCGAGGGTCAGCACGTTCAGCGAGTAGCCGAATGCCTGCAGCCCGATGAAGGTGATGAGGACGGACGTCGGGATGGAGATCGCGGTGACGAGCGTCGAGCGCACCGACATCAGGAACACGAGGATCACGAGCACGGCCATCACGAGGCCGAGCAGACCCCTCCGTTGGCGAGGGGTGTCGATCGACTGCACGATGAACGGCGCCTGGTCGAACACGACGGTGAACTCGGCGTCCGGGAGCGCTTCCCCGATCTCGTCGAGCGCGGCCAGAACCCCCCTGCGACACCTCGACCGTGTTGGCGGCGGGGAGCTTGGTGATGGAGATCGACAGGGCATCCTCGCCGTCGACCCGGGAGATCGAGGTCACCGGGTCCGACACCTGGGCCACCGTCGCGACGTCGCCGATGGTCACCGCGGTACCGACGAGAGGCAAGGCGGCGATCTCGTCGACCGAGGTGATCTTGGCGCCGGTCTGCACCGTGAGGGTCTCGCCGTCCTCGGTGATCTCACCGCCGGGGAAGAGGGTGCCGTTCTGCTGCAGCGCGGTGCTGATCGCCTCGCTGCTCTGCCCGGCCGCGCCGAGCTTCGCGAGGTCGGGGGTGATGGTGATGCGCTGCCCGACGCCGCCGACGATCTCCGCCGCGTTCACCCCGTCGACGTCCTCCAGATCGGGGATCGCGACGCTCTCCAGCTGCGCCTGGGCGTTGTCCGCGTCCTCGAAGCCCGTGACCGCGACCTGGATCACCGGGAAGTCGTCGATCGAGACCGAGAGCACCTGCGGCGTGACGTCCTCCGGGAGCTGCGAAGAGATGCGGTTGATCGCCTGCTGGATCTTCTGCTCCGCGGTCGCGAGGTTGGTGCCGTACGAGAACATCGCCTGCACGATCGAGGCGTTGGTCGTGCTCGTCGCGGTCGTCGACTCCAGGTCGGGCACGCCCTGGATGGCGGGACTCGATCGGCGTCGAGACGTCGTTCTCGACCACCTCGGGCGAGGCGCCGGGGTAGGTGGTCATGACCACGAGCGCCGGCAGCTCGAGCGACGGGATGAGCTCCTGCTTGAGGTTGGTCAGCGCGAGCCCGCCGAACACCGCGGCGACGATCGTCACGAGCGCGATGAGCGCGCGGTTCTTCAGGCTGAGGATGGCGAGTTTCGACAAGGCGGGTTCCTCGGTGTCAGGGGGTGGCGGTCGCTGCGGATGGGAGGGAGAGAGGTACTCCGAGGATCCGCGCCAGTGCGGATTCGAGGAAGGACTGTTCGAGATCGACGTCGCGGATCTGCGTGCTCCACATGACGCCGTCGATGAAGATCATCGCCGCTCGGGCCCGGTCGGCGCCATAGGTCGGCTCCAGGAGGTCGACGAGGCGGTCGGACAGGTGGCGCGCGAGCTGGCGCAGACGCGGATCGTGCACGGCTGCCGTGACCACGGCCCGATCCGCCTGCACAGCGTGGCCGTCGTGGATGCTGTCGTACACGAGCGCCGCGATGACGTCGGCCCCGGCTCCCCGTTCGGGCGAGGGTCTGCCGCACTCCGTCGAGTCGGCATTCGATCTCGTCCGCGAGCGCTCGGAAGGCGGCGGTGCGCAGGTCGTCGAGGGTGTCGAAGTACTGGGTGGTCGCCCCGAGCGGCACTCCGGCTCTGGCGGCGACCATCCGATGCGTGATGGCGTCGGCCCCGACCTCGACGATCAGCTCGGCCGTCGCGGTGACGATCTCCCGACGACGCGCTTCGGGGTCACGCCGCCGACGCGCGCTCTCCACCATCGCTCACCCCCTGGACACCCGTACATGTACGTTTGTACATTCGCTCCGGTGTGAACTCCCTGAGAACGGCCGCCCACTTCTTTCCTGTCTCCCCGCTGTGCCGGATCACTTCCGCACCCCGCACCCCCCGTTCACGGTCCCTTTTCGCGCTCTCACGGGCGGGAACCTCCTCCCGTGATCGAAAACGTACCGGGGTGGGGGCGAGAGCGGGGTCAGGCGGCGGAGGAAGACGGGGCGGAGGGAGGGGGTCTGGCCGCGCTCGAAGTAGGCGACGAGATCGG
>NZ_JBFLUM010000008.1:0-24292 GCF_050470785.1 Microbacterium sp. NRRL B-14842
ACGAGATCGAGGTCGCCGGTCTCCAGCATGCCCACCAGGCTCTCCTCGGTCGCGACCGTCCAGGTGACGTGGGCGTCCAGGCTCGCGGCGAAGCCGTCGACGAGGGCGACGACCGGCCCGTGGGGCCGGCCGCCGTCTGTCTCGACCAGGCCGGGGTCGGGCGAGGTGCCGACCCGCAGCTCTCCGCCCGTGACTCGGTCCAGGGTGCCGTCCGGGTCTGCGGGGACCGTCGCTCCGCACCCGCTCAGGGCTGCGGCCACGATCAGGCCGACCAGGGCGCCGACCAGGCGGCGTCCGGCGGGCGTGCGTCGAATCCTCTCACTGCTCACGGACTCAGGATGACGCGTGGCGCCGTCCGGTAAAGGTGTTGACGAGCGCCGTCGCGGAGGACTAACGGCTTGATGGTAAGGGTAGCCTTACCTATAGTGGAGGCATGAGCATCGCGTGCGAGCACCTCGAGGATCCGGACTGGGAAGCGATGGAGGGAGCCGTCCTCATCGCCGGGGACGCCGCCGATGTCGGAGCCATCGCCCGCGTCGCGTCCCGGCTCCCGTGGGATGCGCACGGCGTCATCCTCATCGAGGCGGCGGCCCGTATCCAGTTCCGGCACATCGACGTCCCCCAGGGGGTCTCGGTCCGCTGGCTCCTGCGCGCCGAGGGGCCGCGCGCCCATGCCCGCGGCGAGCGTCTCGCGAACGCCGTCTACGCGTGGTGCCTGGAGTGGACGTGCAGTGAGCCCCCGGAGCACTGGACGGTGTGGCTCGGCCCGCACACCCCGCCGCACGTGGCGCGGATGGCGCGCAGCCTCCTCGGCGTCGCGAACTGACCGACGCCGGCTTCAGCGGGTCGCGCCGACCACCGACGCCGTGGCGTTCGCGGTGATCGCGTCGAGCGCGCGGCGGAGCGCCGAGCTCGACGTGTGCGCGGTGTACGGGAAGTAGACGACCTCGACGCCCACCTCCGCGAACTCGCTCTCCAGCCGCAGGCCCTTCTCGGTGCCGCGCCAGTCGTCGCCCTTGAGAAGTGCGTGAAGCGCACGTCGCGCCAGGAGTCCATCTTCGACGGCGTCGTCTCGACGTAGACGTCGTCGACGAAGGAGATGTGCCGCACGATCTCGGCACGCTCGGCGGTCGGGATGACCGGCTCGATCCCCTTGACCTGACGCAGCATCTCGTCGCTCACCACACCGGCGATCAGGATGTCGCAGTGCTGTTTGGCGTGCCGCAGCAGATTGAGGTGCCCGACGTGAAACAGGTCGAAAGCTCCGACGGCATAGCCGATACGCGTCCCCATGATCTCCCCAGATCGATCATTCCCCAGTCGAACGGATCCCCACCCGTTCGTCGCGACTCCCACAGCCGCAGACGACACTCTAGCAGGAACATGTCCTGCGGCCCATAGGAACCCATGGAACGATGGATGCCGGAGCCGATGGGGCTGCGGAACGAAGGGGACCACGTTGGGGGCAGGGGTCACGGTCATCGTGCCGACGTACAACGAGCGCGACAACGTCGCCGAACTCGTGGAGCGGACGGCGGCGGCATTGGCGGGACGGGACGCCGAGATCCTCTTCATCGACGACAGCACCGATGACACAGCGGCCGAGGTGGAGCGCCTCGCGGCCGACGCCCCGATCGCGGTCCGGGTGCTCCATCGCGCGGACAACGTCGGGGGCCTCGGCGGGGCGGTCGTCGTCGGCCTGGGGGCCGCGAACGGCGACGTCTGCATCGTGATGGACGGCGACCTCCAGCATCCGCCGGAGCTCCTGCCGACCCTGCTGGACCGGTACGCGGACGGCGACGCGGACGTCGTCGCCGCCTCCCGCTACATCGGCGGCGGAGACACCAGCGGCCTCGGGACGGCCGTGCGCTTCGGCGTCTCCCGCGCCGCCACCTGGCTGACCCGCGCGATGTTCCCGCGGCGGCTCGCCCGGAGCACCGATCCGATGACCGGGTTCTTCCTCGTCGACCGGCGGCGACTCGATCTCGCTGCCCTGCGGCCGCAGGGCTTCAAGATCCTCCTGGAGATCCTCGCCCGCACCGATCTGCGGATCGCGGAGGTCCCGATGGAGTTCGGCGAACGCCGCCACGGTACCTCGAAGGCGAGCCTCCGGCAGGGGGCCACGTTCATCGCCCACCTGGCACGGCTGCGCTTCGGAAAGATGTCCCTGTTCGCCGCGATCGGCGTCCTCGGCGCCATCGCGAACCTCGCGATCATGTGGGCGCTGACCGCCGCGGGCGTGCCCTACGTGTGGGCGGCGATCATCGGCGCCGAGGTCACGATCGTGGGCAACTTCCTGCTGCAGGAGCGGTTCGTCTTCGCGGACATGCGCACCGACGCCCGCAGCGCCGCGGCACGCTTCGCGGCCTCGTTCACGTTCAACAACGTCGAGGCGGCCCTGCGCATCCCGGTGATGGCGCTCATGGTCGAGACGTGGCACATCTCCAGCGTGCTCGCCACGGCGCTCTCGCTCGTCGTGGCGTTCTTCGCCCGCTTCCTCTTCCACTCGCTCGTCGTGTACGCGCCCCGTCGGCGACGGGAGGAGCGGGAGGCGGCGGGTGAGCCGGAGCCGGACACCGCGACCCTGCGCATCATCCGCGCCATCGACGCGGAGGCGATGAAGCCGGGCGAGCTCTAGGCGTCGTCGGCGGATAGGTAGTCCGCGAGGGCCGCATCCGCATCCCTCGGCGTCCAGCCGGTGGCCGTGATCCGGGCGAGGTCCAGGACGCTGTTGCGCGGACGCGGCGCGATCGGTCCGGCCTGGTCGGCGAAGTACTCCTCCGTCGTCACCGGGGTGACCGCGGCCGGGTCGTGCCCGGTCAGCCGGTAGACCGCGCGGGCGATGTCGGCCCAGGAGCGCGGTTCGCCGCCCCCGGTCACGTTGTAGAGCCCGAACGGCGCCGAGACGTCGAGCAGGTGCCGGATGGCCGCGGCGAGGTCCGCCGTGAAGGTGAGCCGCCCGATCTGGTCGCCGACGACCCGCGGCGCGACGCCCCGCTCCGCCAGCGAGGCCATCGTCCGCACGAAGTTGCGGCCGTCGCCGATCACCCAGGAGGTGCGCAGGATGTAGTGACGGGGCACGGTCGCGATGATCGCGTCCCCCGCCGCTTTCGTCTGCCCGTAGACACCGAGCGGACGGACCTCGTCCGTCTCCGTGTAGGGGCCGTCCTTCGTGCCGTCGAACACGTAGTCGCTGGACACGTGCACGAGCGTGAGGCCGTTCTCGGTCGCGATGCGGGCGAGCGCGGACATGCCCGTGACGTTCGCCGCCCAGGCCTCGGCCCGCCCCTCCGCGGTCTCGGCGTGGTCGACGGCCGTGTAGGCGGCCGCGTTGATGATCGTCCCGTAGTCGCGCCAGCGCCGTGCGACGGCCAGCTCGGGGTCGCGGAGGTCGAGCGTCTCCCTGGTCGTGTACTCGACGTGCTCCGCGTCCCCGAGAGCCGCCCGCAACGCCAGGCCGAGCTGACCGGACGCCCCGACGACGAGGGTCTTCCGCGGGCCGATCGGGGTCACGTCGGCCAGTCGAGGATGCGCCCGGTCCTTCGGGGAGATCTCGACCTGGTCGAGCGGGATCGGCCACGCGATGGCCGCCGTCTCGTCGGCGAGATTGAGGAAGGAGTACGCCGCGTCCGGCGACCAGTGGTCGTTCACAAGGTAGGTGTAGGCGGTGTCCGCTTCGAGCGTCTGGTACGAATTGCCGACGCCGCGAGGCACGAGGATGGCGCGCGACGGGTCGATCTCCGCCGTGAAGACGCGCCCGAAGGTCTCGCCCGCCCGCAGATCGACCCAGGCGCCGAAGATCCGGCCGGTGGCGACGGAGACCCACTTGTCCCACGGTTCGGCATGGATGCCGCGGGTGGTGCCGATCGCGTCGTTGAACGAGATGTTGTTCTGCACGGGACCGAAGTCCGGAAGGCCGGCGGCGACCATCTTCTCGCGCTGCCAGTTCTCCTTGAACCAGCCGCGGGCATCGCCGTGCACCGGGAGGTCGACGAGGAGCAGGCCGGGGATCGGCGTCTCGGTGATCGTGAGCGCCTTGCCGAACGCGGTCATCACTGCCCCCGGGCGGCGTAGAACGACTCCGTGGCGTCCTTGGCCGGCGCCCACCAGTCCTCGTTCGCGCGGTACCACTCGATGGTGGAGGCGAGGCCCGACTCGAAGTCGGAGAACCGCGGCGCCCAGCCGAGCTCGGTGCGCAGCTTCGTGGAGTCGATGGCGTAGCGCAGATCGTGACCGGCGCGGTCCGTGACGTGGTCGTAGGCGTCGGCGGGCTGGCCCATCTGCGTGAGGATCAGCTCGACGACGGACTTGTTGTCCTTCTCGCCGTCGGCGCCGATCAGGTACGTCTGGCCGATCTCGCCCTTCTCCAGGATCGTGAGGACGGCCGAGGAGTGGTCGTCGGCATGGATCCAGTCGCGCACGTTCTGTCCGGCGCCGTACAGCTTGGGTCGGATCCCGCGCAGCACGTTCGTGATCTGGCGCGGAATGAACTTCTCCACGTGCTGGTACGGGCCGTAGTTGTTCGAGCAGTTGGAGATCGTCGCCTGCACGCCGAACGAGCGCACCCAGGCGCGCACGAGCAGGTCGCTGCCGGCCTTCGTGGACGAGTACGGCGACGAGGGGTTGTACGGCGTCTGCTCCGTGAACCGTGCCGGGTCGTCGAGCTCGAGGTCTCCGTACACCTCGTCGGTGGAGATGTGGTGGAACCGGCGATCATGCCGACGGGCGGCCTCCAGCAGCGTGTACGTGCCGATGATGTTGGTGTCGAGGAACGGCCGTGGGTCGTGCAGCGAGTTGTCGTTGTGGGACTCGGCGGCATAGTGGACGACCGCGTCGGTCCGGGCGAACAGGCTGTCGACGAGCGCGGCGTCGGCGATGTCCCCCTCGACGAGTTCGACCCGGTCGGCGGGGAGACCCGCGAGCGAGGCGCGGTTGCCGGCGTAGGTGAGCTTGTCCAGCACGGTCACGTGCGCGTCCGTGTGCGCGACCACGTGGTGCACGAAGTTCGATCCGATGAAGCCGGCGCCGCCGGTCACGAGCAGGCGGGTCATCGAGCGCCCCTTTCGAGCAGTCCGAGCAGGTAGGTTCCGTAGCCCGACTTCACGAGGGCTTCCGCGCGCGTCCGAAGCGCCTCGTCGTCGAGGAAGCCCTGACGCCAGGCGACCTCCTCCGGCACGCCGATCTTCATCCCCGTGCGGCGCTCCATCGTACGCACGTAGTCGGCGGCGTCGGTCATCTGGTCGAAGGTCCCGGTGTCCAGCCACGCTGTCCCGCGGGGGAGGACCTCGACCTGCAGCTTGCCCCGTTCGAGGTAGGCCCGGTTCACGTCCGTGATCTCGTACTCCCCGCGAGCGCTGGGCGCCAGGTTGCGAGCGATCTCGATGACGTCGTTGTCGTAGAAGTACAGGCCGGGCACCGCGTAATTGCTCTGCGGGGCGGCGGGCTTCTCCTCCAGGGAGACGGCCTGGCCGTCGGCGTCGAACGCCACGACTCCGTAGGCTTCCGGCTCCGCCACCCAGTACGCGAAGACCGCGCCACCGTCGATGTCCGCGAAGCGCTTGAGCTGCGTGCCGAGGCCCGGCCCGTAGAGCAGATTGTCGCCGAGGACCAGCGCGACGCTGTCGTCGCCGATGAAGTCCGCGCCGATGGTGAACGCCTGGGCGAGGCCGTCCGGCGACTCCTGCTGCGCGAAGGACAGGGAGACGCCGAACTGGGAGCCGTCTCCCAGCAGCCGCTCGAAGTGCGCGGCGTCGTGCGGCGTCGTGATGATGAGGATCTCCCGGATCCCGGCGAGCATCAGGGTCGACAGCGGGTAGTACACCATCGGCTTGTCGTAGACCGGGATCAGCTGCTTCGAGACCCCCAGCGTGATGGGGTGCAGCCGCGTGCCCGAGCCGCCCGCCAGAATGATGCCCTTCATATATGTCCCCCTCGTGAAACATCGATGCTCGTGGCGGCGTCACTGAGAGGACGGCCATCCCCTGCCGTCCGACGACCCCCACAGTCGTACGCTCGACTCTAGCGGAGAACTCCCCCTTTACACCGCCCGGGCCGAGGTCCATAGTGGGCCTCGTGGGATCCGAGGACAGCCCGGCGCTGTCCGTCACCTGGGCGCACCGTGCCGAGCAGTCGGCATCCGCCTGGGCGCGCGCACACGCCAGGGGAGAGGTTCCGAGCGTCTGGCCCTACGGGCTGGACGCTCTTCGCGACCACGCCGTCGTGGAGGTCGATGAGCTCCCCGACCCCGGCCGGATCGCACGGCTCCGCGCACGCGCCGGCGTCGGCCCGCGGCCCCGTGCCGGGTTCGCCATCGCGTGGGACGAGAACACCGCCTATCGTCTGCAGATCCTGCGGCCGCGGACGCGGTACGCCGCTGGCGTCATCTGGCTCACCGACATGGCGGCGGCCGGCGCTGCACCCGGTCGACTGGTGGCGATGCTGCGGGCGGCCACGGCGCTCTGGGTGCTGAGCGAGGCACAGGTCGTGCCCCTGCAACGGCTCCTCGGGGCCGACGCGCCCCGCATCTTCGTCGTGCCGTTCGGGATCGACCACGAGTTCTTCGGCGCGCGGCCACCCGCCGCCCGACCCCGGATCGTCAGCGCCGGCAACGATCGCGACCGGGATCCCGCGACGCTGTACGCCGCGCTCGCCCTGGTCCTCGCTGCGCGCCCGGGAGTCGACGTCGTCGTGCAGTCGCCCTCCGCGCTGCCGCCTCCGGAGGGCGTCCGGCTCGTGCGTCGGCTGCCGCACACGGAGCTCCGCGATCTGTACGCGACCGCGAGCGTCGTGGTGACCGCGACCCGCCCCAACCTCCACGCGTCAGGGATGACCGTGGCGCTGGAGGCTCTGGCCACGGCCCGCCCCGTGGTGGTCTCGGACACCCCTGGCATGCGCGATTACGTCAGCGCCCGCACCGGTGTCCTCGTCCCGCCGGAGGAGCCGGAGGTGCTGGCGGAAGCATTGCTCGGAATGCTGGACGATCCCGACCGCGCCGCCGAGCTGGGTCGGCAGGGCCGGATCGAGGTCGAGCGCCGCTTCACGACCGCGACGATGGTCGACGCCCTCGTCCGCGGTCTCCGAGCGGACGGCTGACGTCGACGCTCAGACCGAAGGGGGCACGTCGCTGATGATGTACTTCGTCTTGCCGCCCGTGTAGGGCAGGGAGTCGACGAAGTCGGTGCGCACCGGCACCTCGTTCGCGATCCGCTCCTGCAGTGCGGCGACCGCGCTCTCGATCTGACTCCGCGCCTCCGCGCCGTCACCCTCCACGACGCGGATGGTGATCGAGTGATCGGCGAGCTGGTGGATCTGGAAGAGACGCACGGCTTCCGGGTGTGCGGCGAACATCCCCATGAGGCGGTGCGCGAGCACGGTACCGCTGGGGAGACGGATCATGTCCGTCGTCCGCCCCTGAGGCTGCTCCATGAGCGGGAGGGCACTGCCGCAGCGGCAGGGTTCCGATCGCAGGATGCCCTTGTCGCCGGTGCGATACCGGATCAGCGGGAAGACCCTGTTGCGCAGATCCGTGATGACGAGGTCACCCAGCTGGCCGGGGGCTGCGGGGGCCCCGTCCTCGTCCACCACCTCCACCCGGCGGACGTCGGCGAAGACGTGGAGACCGTCGCGATGAGCGCATTCCCCGGCGATCCATCCGAATTCGGAACCGCGATACTCGTCGTGGACGGGAGCGCCGAAGACCGACTCGAGCCGTGCGCGGACGGAGGCCGTGAGCGGCGCCGCCGTCGTCGCGATCGCCTTCGGGATGGGGACGCTCAGCTTCCGGCGCTCCAGGAAATCGGCGAACTCCAGCATCGCTCCGACGTACCCCTCGATCAGGCGCGGTCGCGTCGCGGTGAGTCGTCGATGGAACGCTTCCATCGTCTGCTCCGAGATCAGACCGGCGTCGAGGTAGACCTGAGTGGTGGGCCACCAGGCGAGGTCGTTCTTGATGGTCGCCAGCCGCCCGAAGTTCCAGCGACCGACCCGGGCGAGGTCGTCGTACGGCTCGATCCCCCACCAGGAGTACATCCTCCAGCTCAGGGCCAGAGCCGGCACCCTGGCGTCGTGGAGGGTGGCGAGGGGCTCTCCCGTGCTGCCGCCCGTCAGAGCAGGTCGCGCACTGGCTTCCGTCGCCTCGGGCGTGCGCATCTCCGCCGCGTGCTGCTTGACGGTCGCCCGGTCGAGGATCGGCAACGACGCCCAGGCTTCCGGATCGGTCAGGGAATCCGGGCGGACGCCGAGCTCCCGGTAGCGGGCGCCGTAGAACGCGGAGGAGTCCATGGCGAACGCCGCGATGTCCCGAGCGAGCCTGTTCTGCATACCGGCGAACTCGGCCGGGGCCAAGTGCTCGTTCGAGAGGAGTTCACGGTGGAAGGCTCCCGCTCTCGCCCGTACGGTCGCGGCCTTGGCGCGGAAGAACGCGCCCTTCAGTGATGCGGACATGGATGGAGCCTCTCGTCATTGAGCGGGCGGGTGGGAGGGTGGGTCAGACGCGGTGGCGGCGCCGACGCTTGTGTGCGACGCCCTCGCGGAAGGCGTCCCGGTGGGCACGGCCGGCGTCCGCCCATTCGCGGCGGGAGAGGTCGGGTGCCCCGGTCAGCGTCGATGCCGCCCGCCAGGCCTCGACCACCGCTGCGGCGTCGAGGTCGCCGTCGTACAGGAGCACCCACTCGGCGCCCACTTCGCGCGCCAGCGCCTCATTCGCCTCGTTCCGCGGCACCAGCACGGGCCGTGCCATCGACAGGGCGGCGAGGACGCTGCCCGAGTTGTGCATGAAGCGGTAGGCCAGAACGATCAGCTCGGAGGAGGTGGCGAGCTGGACGAGCTCGGCATCGCTCAGGAAGTCGAGGTGCAGTTCGACGGCGGGGAGACCGGACGTCCGTTCACGGAGGTCGTCGCCGAGCTCGGGGGTGGAGGGGCGACCGCCGATCTTCAGGCTCAACGTCGGCTCGATCGTCACCGCCTCCGCATAGGCGTCGATGAACCCTTCGAGCCCTTTGTAACGACGCACCCCGCCGAACGATCCCAGCCGACCGGGCACACGCTCGGCGGAGGGGAACGCGGCGTACCAGTCGCGGTAGTGACCGTGCAGGATGAGGCTGTGCGGCGTGCCCGGAGGGAGCGGCGTCGTCTCGTTGATGACGATCCGATAGTCGGTGTGCCGATCGATGGACCGCAGCAGCCACAAGCGTGGCGCGTTGTCATCGGGAAGCTCGATGTTGTGGACCGTCCGCACCACGGCGATACGTCGAGACAGGCGGTGCCTGGCGACGAGGGCCGCCGTGAGGAGGAACTTGCCGGTGGACTTCCACCAGGTCGATCCGTGGAGCTTGGCCTCGGGCCAGTGCCAGTGGAAGGCGTCGTAGCGGCCGAAGAGGGCGGTCTTCCACGAGAACCGGAGATGCTCCAGGCCCTCCGTCGTCCCCAGGGCCTCGTCGAGCATCTTGTTGTACGGATTCGTCGTGGGGCGCGGGGCGCCGAGGGACTGCATCACGCGGATGCTCGACGCGGATTCGGTCATCGTGTTGTCCTCCGAGGGGCGACGGTATTCGTCGTAGCGGCGGCCGAGAGCGGCGGCGATGGTGCCGCGGCCGCGGTGGATCAGGCGGGTGCCGCGGGCGTGATGGGCGATGTTCGAGGTCGCGGCGCCGAAGGCTCGACGTGCTGCACCGACGACGATCCGGGCGATCCCACCGATCAGGGAGCGCACCCGGAGCAGACCGCGGCGCAGCCTCCCTCGGGTGAGCTGCAGGTCGATGCGGGTACCGGCATTGGCCGAGCTGAACGCCCGCTGCGCCGCCCACGCGCGGCTGAGGCGCGCGGCGACGACGAGGTCCTCGGTCTCGGACTCGTTGCACCAGACGATGCGGCCGCCTCGGCCGACGAGTTCGCGGGTGAAGAGCGTGTCCTCGCCGCCGCCGAGCCCGAGGGACGGGTCGAAGCGCACGCCGAAGCGGCGCACCGCTCGGAGGTCGAGCAGCAGGTTCCCCGCCGCGGCGACCGAGAGCACGGTCCCGGTCGGGCGGGGCGGACGACGGAACGTGCCGGATGCGAGCAGCCAGGGATCGACGTCGTCGTCGAACACGGAGATGACGCGGCCCATGACGGCATCCGCGTCGAACGCGCGCCAGGTGGTGATCAGCGCCGAGAGCCAGCCGGCACGGGGGACCTCGTCGTCGTCGATGAAGGCGAGCAGGTCGCGGTCGGCGCACTCGTCCAGCAGCCGGTTCCGCGCGGCCACGATGCCCGGCGTCGGCTCGACGACGTACCGGACGGGCAGGGCGGCGTTCGCGGCCACCTCGCGCGCGGAGCCCGCGGCGTCGTTGTCGACGACCAGCACCTCCACGTCCACGCCGAGGTCCGCACACTCCGCGATCCGGTCAGGGAGTGCGCGCAGCAGCGCCGCCAGCAGCTCCGGCCGTCGGTAGGTGGGTACGCCGATCGTCACGGCGATCGCGTCGCCCGTCCCCGGTCCCCTCGTCATCCGCCTCATCCCCATGGCAGTCGTGCGCCTGTCTCCCCGCGCCGGCTCATCGTACCGTGAACGACGGGTGCGCCGAGCCGCCTCTGGCGTATAGTCGGTGTCCTGGGAGTCGACGCCGGTCGCGACTCTGGGGAATTCGACCGGCGACCCGAGCGGACCGTGTGGGCGGATCCGGGGGGAGGATCGCGTGTCAATCGTGCACGGACGGCTGGCCGTCGTCGTCGTGAACTACGCCTCGGCGCGGCTGCTCGAGCGCAACCTGGTGCTCGTGGAGCGCGAGGCTCGTGCCGTCGACGAGGAGGCCCTGGTGGTCGTCGTCGACAACTGGGCCGGTGCCGCGGAGCGCGAGGCCGCCGTCGCGGTCGCGGAGGCGCACGGATGGACCCTCATCACCCCCGAGACGAACAGCGGATTCGGCGGCGGCGTCAACATCGGGGTCGCGCGGGCGCTCGCCGACGGCGCGACCGACGTCCTCGTGATCAACCCGGACGCGCACATCGACCGTGCGTCTCTGGCGCGCCTGGCCGCGGTCACCGCGGCCTCGCGCACGACCCTCGCCTCGCCGGTGATCACCGACTCCGAGGGACGCACCTGGTTCGCCGGCATCGACCTCCTGCTCGACGACGGCACGATGCGGGCGCGTCGCAAACGCCGGGCGGACGACGCGCGCCCCTACGAGCCGTGGCTGAGCGGTGCCTGCCTGTGGATCACCCGCGAGGTGTGGGCGCTCTCGGGCGGCTTCGACGACGAGTACTTCCTCTACTGGGAGGACGTCGACTTCTCGCGCCGGGTGGTCTCGGCCGGGGGGACGCTCGTGCTCGTCGAGGAGGCGACGGCCGTGCACGACGAGGGCGGCACGCAGCGCGCCGAACCCCAGCTCGCGAGGGCGAAGTCGGAGGGCTACTACTTCTACAACATCCGCAACCGGATGCTGTACGCGGTCCGGCACCTCGACGACGAGGCCGTGCACCGCTGGCGCCGGTCGATACCCCGTACCGCCCGCGAGGTGATCCTCCGCGGCGGCCGCCGACAGCTGCTGCATTCCGCCGCTCCGCTGCGCGCCTACGTCCGCGGGGTGCGCGAGGCCAGACGGATCGCGCGCCTGTCCGGCACGGAATCGAAGGGAACGTCATGGTCGTAGACGCCTACCGTCAGCTCGCCAGGGCGCAGAAGGGCCATGCCCGCGGCGCCCCCGCCTACTCGGTCTACGTGAACCGCAGGCTCGGACGCGTGCTCGCCGCGCTGGCGTTCCGGCTCGGCCTCACGCCGAACCAGGTGTCGATCATCAGCGCCGTCCATTCGTTCGCCGCCATCGGCCTCATCGCCTTCGCCCCGGTCACGGTGCCGCTCGGGCTGCTCATCGCGCTCCTCCTCGTCCTCGGCTATGCGTGGGACTCCGCGGACGGTCAGGTCGCGCGGCTCCGCGGCGGCGGGAGCCCGCAGGGCGAGTGGCTGGACCACTTCATCGACACGCTCAAGATCGCGTCGCTGCACCTCGCGGTGCTGATCGGCCTGTACCGGGTCCTTCCGGAGTCGCCGGCGCTGCTGCTGATCCCGATCGTGTTCAGCATCGTCGCCTCGACCACGTTCTCGGGCATGCTCCTGAACGACCTCCTCAAGGGCAAGCACGCCGTCGCGTCCACCCATGAACGCGGCGGAGGCACCCTGCGACGCTCGCTCATGCTGCTGCCGACCGACTTCGGGCTGGTCTGCCTCGTCTTCGTCCTCTGGGGCTGGACGCCGGGATTCCTCGTCGCGTACAGCGCGCTCTGCGCCGCCGCGGTCCTGTTCCTCGCGCTCGCCGCGGTGAAGTGGTTCCGCGAGATCGGAAGGCTCGGTGACCCGGCATGACCGGCGGCTCGATCCTCATCGTGTGCGCGGCCAACGTCTGCCGGTCGCCGCTGGCCGAGCTGGAGCTGCGGCGCCGGCTCGGGGAGGGCTCCTCGCTCTCGGTGCGCAGCGCCGGCGTGCGCGCCAACGACGGAGACCCGATCTGCGCCGACGTCGCGTCGCGGCATGCCGACGAGGACTGGCGGGCACGGGCGCAGGCGCATCGAGCCCGCGAGGTCACCCCGGAGATGCTGGCCGCAGCCGACCTCGTGCTGACCGCCTCGCGCGATCTCCGAGGGGAGCTGGTGCGGGCGGCGCCGGAGCACCGCGACCGGATGTTCACGCTGCGTGAGGCCGCGCACCTCGGCGTCGGGTTCGCGCCCGGCGGCTCCGATGTCATCGCCGACTACGTCGCTCACCTCGACCGGGCACGGACGCGTGCGGTGCCCCTCAGCGGCTCGCCGGGTCGCGGCGGCGGGCTCCGGCGTCTCCTCGGTCGTCGCTCCGTCGAGGACCCTGCCTCCATCGCGGATCGGCACGGGAGTCGGGGTCATGCCGGCACCCTCTCCGAGGTCGAGCAGGCCGTCGACGCGATCGGCGGGCAGCTCGGGAGACAGCGCCGACACTCCTCCTGACCGGAGGGTTGTGGTTTTCCACGGTCCGCACTACCATTAGCCGACGCCGTGTTCTGCATGGCTGGGGGGAAACCGGAGCCGAGGGGGCTCCGGCTGGGGATCTGGGTTCTGGGGAGCTGCAGTGTTCACTGTTTCAGCATGCCGTTCTGGGGACGGCTCATCACGCGCACGCCGTGCGCTTTTCATCGCGCCCGTCGTGGCGCTCGCGCTCGTGTTCGCCGGATGCACGGCGGCACCGGACACCGCGGCGTCGCCGGAGCCCGAGGGCACCAGCACGACCGACTGGACGCCGCCGGCCGATCCCGACGCCCAGGGGCCCACCGAGGCCCCCGCGCTGACCGAGGAGAGCGGTGCGCTGGACGCGGAGATCGCGCTGTCCACCGACATGGTCGTGACCGTCGACGACATCTCGACCACCGAGGTCACCCCCGAGACGCCGGGCGAGTATGCCGGCTCCGCCGTCGTGGTGACCGTGAAGGTCGCCAACGACTCGAAGCGGGCGCAGAGCATCGACTCCGCCGTCGTCAGCCTCGTCACGGACGACGGCGACGTCGGGGTGGCCACCACCGCGGGTCCGAACGAACCTCTCCATGGAGAGCTGGCCGCCGGCGACGAGGCCACGGGAACCTACGTCTTCATGCTCGACCCCACGAAGGGTCGCGCCGTGAAGATCAGCGTGAACTACGCCGCCGGCGAGCCGGTGGCGACCTTCGCGGGCGAGCTCTCCTGAGCCGTGGGCGCGACGACTTTCACCGCGTCTCGTACGTGACATTTTCGAAGAAGAGAAATCTGGGGCTGGGGAGCAACATGGGTAAGACATCCACTTCGAGGCGGGCGCTGAGCGCACTCGCGTCGGTCGTGACGGCGGCGCTGCTGATCACGGGCATGACCACGCTGGGGGCGACCGGGGCCGCGGCGGCGGATTCGCCGTCGACGCCGCCGCCGCTGCTGCAGCGGAACGACGACGTCGTGACGTCGGACCCGATTCCGACCGTGCAGATCGACAACGGCTACGTGTGGTCGCAGACCACGATCGGGTCGACCGTCTACGCGGTGGGCAAGTTCGACAACGCCAGGGCGCCGCTCGCCGTACCGGGGACCAGCCTCACCGCCCGGTCCAACGTCCTCGCATACGACATCAACACCGGTCAGCTGCTCTCGTTCGCACCGCAGGTGAACGGCGTGATCAAGGCCGTCGCCGCCTCGCCGGACGGCAGCCGCATCTACATCGGCGGCTCCTTCAACTCGGTCAACGGCCAGACGCGCTGGAACTTCGCCGCGCTGGACGCCGTGACCGGGCAGCTGGTGCCCGGGTTCTCGCCCTCGATCGGCGGCAGCGGCGTGTACGCCCTCGCCACCTCGGGCTCGAGCGTCTACGTCGGCGGTCTCTTCACGCAGGGCAACGCGACCCCGCGGAAGAACCTCGCGGCCTTCTCGGCGACGAACGGCGCGCTGCTCAGCTGGGCGCCGCAGACCGACCTCCAGGTCGACGCCATGGTGATGGACCCGGCGGGTCAGAACGTCATCGCGGCCGGCCGCTTCTCCCAGGTCAACGGCGACCTGACGATGCGCGGCACCGTCGCGCTCGACAAGACGACCGGCGCGGTGGACAGCGGATGGGCGCTGCCGCAGACGGTGAAGAACGGCTCGAACACGGGCGCGAACTCGGGCAAGGCGGGGATCTTCGGCCTCGCGGCCGACGCCAACGCCGTGTACGGCACCGGCTGGGTCTACGCGGATGCGGCCACCGGCAACCTCGAGGGCACCTTCGCGGCCGAGGCCGGAAGCGGTCAGGTCCGCTGGATCGCGGACTGCCTGGGCGACCACTACGGCGTCTACTCGACCGGCAAGACGGTCTACACCACCAGCCACACCCATGCCTGCAGCACCATGGGCATGCACCCCGAGCAGAATCCGCGCACGCACCGTTACTCGGAGGCGTACACCGCCGACGCCCGCGGTCTGCTGGGCAACCAGCCCGCCGCCGGAGGCACGTACAAGAACTGGGCCGGGACGCCGGCGCCCTCGGCCTACGCCTGGACGCCGGACTGGGCCGTGGGCGTGACCACGGGCATGGGTCAGGCCGGACTCTCGATCACCGGTGCGGGGAACATGATCTCGATCGGCGGCGAGTTCCGCTCCGTGAACAACGGCCGCTTCGAGGGACTCGTGCGGTTCTCCACCAACCCGCCCGGCGGCGCGAAGGACGGCCCTCGGCTGTCGGGGGCGAACTGGACCGGCACGGCGCAGTCGTTCATCCCTGGACGCGCGCGGATCTCGATCCCCGCGAACTGGGACCGTGACGACCTCACGCTGACCTACGAACTGCGTCGGACCGGCACCACTGCCCCGGTGGCCACCGCCACCGCCCGCGGCACCTGGTGGGACCGCCCCTCGGTGAACCTCGAGGACAAGACCGCAGCTCCCGGATCGACGCAGGAGTACACCGTCGTCGCGAAGGACAGCGCGGGCAACTCCGTCTCCAGCCAGGCGATGAGCGTGACCATCGCGGCCGGTGCCGTGTCGAACTACGTCAACGCCGTCACGGCGGACGGCCCGCAGCTCTACTACCCGCTCGGCACCGCCGCGCAGGACTGGGCCGGGTCCAACACCCCCGTGTTCGGCACGGGCGTCACCGCCTCGACCTCCGGGGTGGAGAACACGGCGACGGGCGCCTCGACCTTCACCGGGACGAGCGCGGGACGCGTGGCCTCCGGGAGCAAGATCGCCGCGCCGTCCGAGTTCTCGACCGAGCTCTGGTTCAAGACCAACACCACCAGCGGCGGCAAGCTGATGGGCTACGGCGCCGCGGCGTCGGGTGAGTCGACCAGCTACGACCGTCATCTCTATATGACGAACAACGGGCGTCTCGTCTTCGGCACGTACAACGGCAGCACGCAGACCGTCCAGAACGACGCCGCGCTCAACGACAACGAGTGGCACCACGCCGTCGCGTCGCAGAGCGCGGAGGGGATGAAGCTCTACGTCGACGGCAAGCTCGTGTCGTCGCTCGCGGGGGCCACCACGGCGGAGAACTACACGGGATATTGGCGTATCGGCGGAGACAACCTCGCCGGATGGCCGTCCGAGCCGAGCTCCAAGTACTTCAAGGGGGCGCTGGATGAGGTCGCGGTCTACCCGTTCGCCCTCACGGCGACCCAGGTGAAGACGCACTACGGAATCGGCAAGGGCTTCCAGGCCCCGACCGCTGCCTTCACCGCCACGCCGACCGACCTCGCCGTCGCGTTCGACGCGGAGGCTTCGGCGCCCGCGGGCTCGGCGACGATCGCCGGCTATCGGTGGGACTTCGGCGATGACTCGGCGACGGCCACCGGCAAGACGACGAGCCACACGTACGAGGCGTCCGGCACCTACACGGTGGCGCTGACCGTCACGGACAGCAACGGACTCGCCACCACGGCGGAGAAGCAGGTCGTGGTGAAGGCACCGAACGTCCTGCCGACGGCGGCCTTCGAGACGACGGCGAACGGGCTGTCGGTCTCGGCCGATGCGTCCGCCTCGACGGACTCCGACGGCTCCCTCGCCTCCTACGCATGGAACTGGGGGGACGGCACCACTTCGACCGGTCAGGTCGCGACGCACGTCTACGCCACGCCGGGCACCCGCACGGTGACCCTGACGGTGACCGACGACCGCGGCGGGAGCGCGTCGACCACACGACAGGTCGAGGCGACGCATGCCGACCCGGTCGCCGCCTTCACCGCGACCGCGTCGGGGCTGAGCGTCAACGTCTCGGCAGCCGGATCGAGTGCGTCCGACGGCGCGACGCTGTCCTACTCGTGGAACTGGGGCGACGGGTCTCCCGCCGGTTCCGGGGCCACGGCAGGCCACACGTACGCCGCGGCCGGCGCGCATGACATCACCCTCACCGTGACCGACAGCCTCGGCGCGTCCAAGGCCGTCACGAAGACCGTGACCGTGACCGCGCAGGTCTTCGCCGCGTCCGACGCGTTCGGTCGTGTCGTGTCCAGCGGCTGGGGCGCCGCCGACAAGGGCGGCACCTGGGCGCCGATGAGCGGCTCCGCCGCAGCGCTCTCCGTCGGCGACGGCGTGGGCAAGGTCAACCTGGCACCCGGTGACACAAGGGAGATGCTGCTGCAGGGCACGTCCCTTCTCGACACGTCCGCGCGGATCACCTACACGCTCGCCTCCGGGCCCTCCTCCGGGGCGGCGTACGAAGGTCTGGGCGCACGGCGTTCCGGGTCCTCGGGCTACCGGGCTCTCGCCTGGCACCGTCCTGACGGCACCACCTGGCTCGTGATCCACCGCAACGGCACGGCGATCGCCAGCACCGCCGTCTCCGGTCTCTCCTGGAGCGCGGGCAGCTCGTTCTCGCTCCTGATGGAGACGACCGGGTCGTCCACCACGACCATCCGCGCCAAGCTGTGGGCGGCGGGGTCTGCGGAGCCCGCCAACTGGCAGCTCACCACGACGGACGCGACGCCGGCTCTGCAGGTCGCCGGTGCCCCGACGGTGTTCTCCTACCGGTCGGGCAGTGGCACCGGCACCAACCTCGCCAGCTTCGACGACTTCACGCTGAAGAACCTCGGCACGCCGGCGCCGGAGCCCGAGCCGCAGCCCGAACCGGAGCCCGCGAACGTCGCTCCCACCGCCGCGTTCACCGCGACCGCGACGAACCTCACGGTCGCCGTGGACGGCAGCGCCTCGACCGACTCCGACGGCACGATCGCCTCGTACGCGTGGGACTTCGGCGACGGGACGACCGGCACCGGTGCGACCACCAGCCGCACCTACACCGCGGCGGGGACCTACACCGTCACCCTCACGGTGAAGGACGACAAGGGCGCCACGCACACCACCAGCAAGCCGGTGACCGTGACGGCGCCTCCCGTCGACCCGCAGCCCGAACCCGAACCCGAACCCGAGCCGCAGCCGGCTCCGGTGGCGGACGACGGCTTCGACCGCACCGCGGGGCCCGGCTGGGGCACCGCCACGGTCGGCGGGGCGTGGACGATCGCCGGCGGTTCGCAGGCGGCGGCGACCGTCGCCGACGGCCAGGCGAAGCTGAACCTCATCGCCGGCGACACCCGGCATGCGACGCTCAACACCACGTCCGTCGCCGATGCGGTGCTCGAGACGCAGTTCCGGGTCGATCAGGCCCCGGCCGCGGGTGGCGCCTATGTCGGCGTGATCGCGCGGCAGTCGGCGGCCGGGAAGTACTTCGTCCGCGCCTGGCTGCGTCCTGACGGCACGGTCTGGCTCGTCGTGCACCGCGAAGGGACCGTCCTGCGCACGCAGGCCGTGCCCGGACTGGTGTGGGCCGCGAACACCTCGTACAACCTCGAGGTGTCCGTGACGGGGACGACGTCGGCGACCCTCTCCGCCAAGTTCTGGCCGACGGAGACGACGAAGCCGGCAGCCTGGCAGATCACCACGACCGACGCGGCACCCCTGGGTGCGGGTGCGGTGGGACTGAGCGGCAACCGCTCTGGCAGCGCGACCGCGCCGCTCGGCGTGTCGTTCGATTCGTTCCGCGTCACCGCACCGCAGTAAGATCCTGACGCATGGCCACTGCTGTCCCGATCGCGCTCCTCGCCTTCGGTGGAATCGCGGCAGTGGCCATCGTCGTGTTCGCACTCCGGCTGCTCCCGCGTACCGCCTTCGTCGTGTGGGCGGTCGTGCTGTTCTTCGTGCCTCTCTGGGTAGGGGTGAACATCAGCTTCTACTGGGCGGCGATCACCCTGCTCACCGTCCTGCTGATCATCGTGAACTGGTC
Organism: Microbacterium sp. NRRL B-14842; assembly: GCF_050470785.1. Lineage (NCBI taxonomy): Bacteria > Bacillati > Actinomycetota > Actinomycetes > Micrococcales > Microbacteriaceae > Microbacterium > Microbacterium sp. NRRL B-14842. The sequence continues at coordinate 18,707 of NZ_JBFLUM010000008.1, forward strand.
GGTGGTGCCGTTGCGGGCGGCCGATGCCTGGGTCGCCGCGTTCGTCCTCGTCGTCGTCGGGTTGTACGGGTTCGGCGCGGTCGACCTGGCCTCCCTCGTGGCATCGCTTCTCGAGTGGGTGATCCCCTACATCTGGGGGCGCGTGGTGCTCGCTCGCATGACGACCGAGTGGGTCACCTCGACGATCGCGGTCGTGGCGATCGTGGCCGCCGCTCTCGCGGTCGTCGAGTTCCTCACCTCCTTCAACCCCTTCGTCCTCATTCCCGGGTCCGGCGTGGTGTACGACACATGGAGCCCGCTGCAGGAGCGCGGCGGGGTGCTGCGTGCGGAGGGGGCGTGGGGGCACTCGATCGCGCTCGGCGCCGCGCTGGCGATGTCCTCCGCGTTCGTCGTGGCGACACGATGGCGACTGTTCCCGAAGATCGCCGGCATCGTGCTCATCGCCACCGCCACGGTCTTCACATTCAGTCGGGCGGGCCTGCTCACACTGGTGTTGACACTCCTCCTGTCCACCTTCCTCATCGTCGGGGTCTCGACGCGCTTCCGGGTGACGGTGGCCGTCGCCGGGGTGATCGGCACCGCGATCGTCATCCCCGTCATCGATTCCGTCTTCGGTGCCGCGGGGGACGAGGCCGGAGGCAGCGCCGACTACCGCACGGACCTGCTGGTCCTCCTGGAACAGGTGCAACTGTTCGGGAACCCCGGCGACTGGCATTCCCTCGTCTCCGGCGACTACTACCTCGGATACTTCGCCCGGTCGGTGGACAACGCCCTCGTGCTCACGCTCCTCCGGTACGGGTACGTGCCGACCCTGCTCATCATGGCGGCCGTCGTCTGCGCGGCGCTGATGGCCGTGCGGCGCTCGACGCGGAGTCCCGCCGCCCTCGCCGTCGTCGGACAGCTCCCGAGCCTGGTCGTCGTCGCCCTCATCACGCAGTACAGCATGTTCCTGTGGTTCTGCGTCGGGCTCGCGGTGACCTGGGCGCGCGACGCCGGAACGCGATCCACCACCGCGGAAGAGGCCTTCCTGCGGGATCTCGGGACGGCGTCACCGCCGGCGACGACCGGACCCGCTCCACAGGTGCGGCAGACGTGAACGGGCCGTGCAGATGGCTCCTCTAGAATCGAGACCTCAGGGGGAATGGGGAGTCATGGCCGAGAGCCGGGTCAGCCTGCGTGTCATCGCGGGCTCGCTGCGCAAGTTCTGGTGGTTGATCGTGCTGTGCGGCGTCGTGGGCGCCGCGGGGTCGTACGGATACGCGTCGCTGCAGACGCCGTTGTTCCAGGCGACGACCTCGCTGTACTTCGCGCTGAACCAGGGCACGAGCGCCTCGGACCTCAACCAGGGCTCCGTGTACACCCAGAGCCAGATGCTGTCGTTCGCCCAGCTGGCGACGAGCTCGCGCGTGCTCGATCCGGTTATCGAGGAGCTCGAGCTCGACACGACGCCCCGCGCGCTCGCGAGGGACATCGAGGTGACCATCCCGCAGAGCACCGTCACCCTGCGGATCACCGGCATCACGGACGGCCCGGAAGCTGCGGCCGAGCTCGCGAACGCCGTCGCCGAGCAGCTCATCACGGTCGTCAAGGACGTCGCTCCGAAGGATCCGCAGGGCGAGTCCACCATCACCGCCGAGGTCATCGACGACGCCGTCGTCCCCGAGTTCCAGTTCACTCCGAGCAAGCCCAGGGACGCGGCCCTCGGCGGTTTCCTCGGAGGCGTGCTCGGCCTTGCGGCCGCCGTGCTCATCGGTGTGCTGGACACCCGTGTCCGCAACGAGGAGGCGCTGACGCAGGCCGGCGGGGATCCCGTGCTCGGCGTCGTCTCCAAGTCGCCGCTGCTGGAGGCGCGGGGAATCGCCGTCGCCCAGGAGCCGCTCGGCCACACCTCGGAGGAGTTCCGCCGCATCCGGTCGGCGCTCGCGTACGCGAACGTGTCGTCCCGGGTAAAGGTGCTGCTGGTGACCTCCGGTATGCCCGCCGAGGGCAAGTCGACCGTGTCGGTGAATCTCGCGATGACCCTCGCCGCGCTCCGTAATTCCGTCCTGCTCATCGACGCCGACATGCGCCGCCCGCGTGCCCACGAGCACGCCGGCATCGACGGTTCGGTCGGACTCACGAGCGTCCTGCTCGACGAGGTGGAGTTCGAGGTGGCCAAGCACCGCGTCGCGGACACCACGCTGGACATCCTCCCTGCCGGGACGATCCCGCCGAACCCCGCCGAGCTGCTCACGTCGGCGCGCATGGCACAGCTTCTCGACTTCGCCGCGGCGGACTACGACTACGTCGTGATCGACTCGCCCCCGACGCTGAGCGTCGCGGACGCCAACCTCCTGGCCACCCAGACGGACGGTGTCATCCTCGTCGTCGACGCCACCAAGACGCGGCGGGCGGCACTGGCGAAGAGCATCAAATCGCTGGAATCGGGCGGCGCCCGCATCCTCGGCACGGTCCTCAACCGTGCGCGTCCGGACCGGCATCGCAGCGAGTACTACAGCGAGTGAGCGACCCGCCGTCCTCCCGGGGGGAGGCGTGCAGCATATCGGCGGAAGGGCTCGAATCGTTTGCCATCGTCCAGACGGGCGGTTATTCTTCATGGGTTGCGAGGGGGGCTCGCACTTTGTCGCCGGGGTTGAAACTGCGGCGAAGCGTGGGTGATCGTGTATTCCACCCCAGAAACGGTGACATCGTGTCCTTTCCGTTCCCTGTTCGTCTCTCATCGCCAGCGGCGCCACGGCGTCGCCATCGCCTGCTCGCGGGTGCCCTGGGCGTCGCCGTCGCGCTCTCCGGAGTGCTGATCGCCGCACCGGCCTCCGCGGCGGTCGCCGCCGCCTCGCCTTCGGCCCGACCGGCGGCAGCGTCTGCGGGTCCCCTCCTCTCCGACCCGATGAACCGCACCGTCGCCTCCGGCTGGGGCGCCTCTCCCGTCGGGGCCTGGCGTGTCGTCGAGGGTGCGTCGAGTGTCGGGAACGGGCAGGCGATGCTCGCCAGCAGGAAGCCCGGGATCACGGCGCGGGCGACCGTGGCCGGGGTGACCGCGGCGGATGTGTCGAGCCGCTACACGGTGACGGTCCCTGCCCTCCCCGTCGGCGGTCCGCTCTACCTGGCCCAGGCCGTCCGCATCGTCGGCAAGGACTCCTACGGTGTGCGTCTCCGCGTGCACCCCGACGGCTCCGCCTACGTGTCCGTGGTCCGGATGACCGACCTCACCACTGTGCAGAACCTGAGCGAGCGACGACTCCCCTTCCCGGTGACGACGGGCATGTCGCTGCGCGTCGCCCTCGACGTGACCGGGACCAGTCCGGTGACGCTCGCGGCCAAGGCCTGGGCGGCAGATGGGGACGAGCCGTCCGCGTGGCAGGTGACGCACGCCGATTCCTCGGCCACGCGGATCACGGCCGCGGGTGGTTACGGCTTCGCGCTGTACACGTCCTCCGGAGCGAAGGCCGCCGTCCCGCTGGCGATCGACGACGTGCTCGCAGCCGCGCCCGCGCCGGTCGCGACTCCGACTCCGACTCCGACGCCGACGCCGACGCCGGCTCCCGCCCCCGCGCCGAACCCGGCTCCCGCGCCGAACCCGCTTCCGGTTCCCCCGGTGACGCCGACCACCCCGGTGACACCCGCTCCGCCCGCCACCCCGGCCGGTGTCCGCGGGAAGCCGGGCGCCGCCGCCCCGGGGTCGCTGTCGTACCCGGCACCCGCCACCGCGATCTACGCGGCGCCGGCGGATCGGACGGCGCTGCCGGTACGAAGAGCTCGCCGGTGCGCACGATCGCGGCCGCGCTGCGGCTGGTACCGAACGGCGGCACCATCGTGCTCCGCGGTGGCACCTACCACGAGGAGATCGTCGTGCCGCCGCAGAAGCGCGTCACGATCCAGCCCGCTCCGAACGAGGCGGTCTGGATGGACGGCGCGAGGACCGTCACCGGCTGGAAGCCCGCAGGCAAGACCTGGACGGTCGACGGCTGGGGGACCGCGCTCGACTCGAGCCCCACGTACACGAAGGGAGCGCCCGACAACACCCAGCCGGAGTGGCGCTTCGTCGATCCCGCGCACCCGATGGCCGCGCATCCGGACCAGGTGTGGGTCGCGGGCGTGCAGCTGCGGGAGGTCGCCTCCGCCGCGCAGGTCGTCGCCGGGACCTTCTTCGTCGACGATCGGGCGAAGCGGCTCGTGATCGGCACCGACCCGACGGGCAAGCCCGTGGAGGCGAGCGTGCTCACCCAGGCGCTCTCGATCCGGTCCGCCGGATCCGAGGTGCGCGGCATCGGCATCCGCCGGTACGCCACCAGCGTGCCCCAGATGGGGACCGTCATCGCCGCAGCGAGCGACATCACGCTCGCCGACGTGACGATCCGCGACAACTCGACGACCGGCTTCTACTCCTGGGCGCCGAGGACGACGTTGACGCGCGTCTCGTTGATCGGCAACGGTCTCCTCGGTGGCGGCGCCTCCCAGGCCGACGGCTTGAAGGTGAAGCAGATGCTCTCCGTCGGGAACAACGCCGAGCGCTTCAACCACTCCCCGGTGTCCGGCGCGTTCAAGGTCACCCGGACGCGCGGAGTGACCGTCACCGACAGCGCGTTCACGGGGAACGCCGGTCGTGGTCCGTGGTTCGACGAATCGGTCATCGACATCGTCTTCACGGGTAACGACGTGATCGGCAACACCGGTCACGGTGTCATGGTCGAGCTCTCGGAGCGGGCGGTCGTCGCCGACAACATCATCGCCCGCAACGGCGACTTCGGGCTGTTCGTCCTGAACTCCGGCAACGTGAAGATCTGGAACAACACCTTCGTCGGCAACGCCAACCGGAACGTCAGCATCGGTCAGGACGGTCGCCGAGCCTCCGACCCGAACGCGGCGGGCCACGATCCGCGCACGCGCTTCGCGCCGCTGGCGCCGTGGATCGTGCGCAACACCGTGATGTCCAACAACGTCATGGCGGAGAGCGCGGGCAACTGCCTGGTCTGCGTACAGGACTACTCGACCACCTTCACCGGTGCGCAGATGATGTCGAGCGTGAACGGCAACCTCTACCACCGCACCGCCCCCGGCACGGCCCCGATGGTTCTCGGCCTGTCGAAGGGATCCGTCTCGCGGGATCCGGCGGTGGCAGACACCCTCGCGGCGTTCACCGCGGCGACGGGTCAGGACCGCCGCTCGCAGTTCGTGCAGGGAGCCTCCGTGGTGTCCGCCACGTACGTGCTGGCGCCCGCGCAGGCGCAGCGTCAGGCCGCAGTGGCGGTCCCCGTGCCGGCGGATATCGCCTCGGTATCGCGACTCCCCGGCAACAGCGCGACGCTGGGAGCCCTGCCGCGGTGACGATCTAGGTATGGGTTCTCTTCTCGCTGTCGGCGCCCGCGCGCTGACGATGGTCATCGCGCTGGTCTGCGGCGTTCTCACGACGCGGATGATCATCGGAGACGCGGGCGTCGGCAGCTTCGCCTCTACACGCTGCTCACGACGATCCCGTCGCTGCTGACCTTCACCGATCTCGGTAGCGGCGCCGTGCTCGTGAACGCCGTGGCCACGAGCGACGACGTGAGGACGGACGAGAAGCTCCGCTATCAGCTCACGTCGGTC
>NZ_JBFLUM010000009.1:0-24686 GCF_050470785.1 Microbacterium sp. NRRL B-14842
AGTTCGTCCGGTGGACGCGGGGGTTGGGGCTGCAGTGCGGGGAGCGTTCCGGCCACCGCGTCGCGGATGTCGTCCGCCGTGCCCGAAGGTTCCAACGTCCGCACGAGACGTCCGGACGCCACGGCGGCCGCCGCGTCCGGGTCGAAGAACGCCGCGGAGATCGTCTGCTCGACCGCATCCCGCGTCGCCGCCGTCACTCGTTCTCCGCGGGAGCCCGCGAGGTCCGCGGCGGTCTCTGCGAGCCGCCGGGTCAGCGCGCGCCGCTCCCGGCCGAGCTTCGCCAACGCCGCAGCGTCCAGATCCGCCTGCGCCTCGCGCAGCTCCGCCGCCAGCGCCAGGGCCTCCCCGAGCTGCGCGGCACGCTCCTGCGCGAAGACGTTGACGACCCAAGCAGCCACTGCCGGCTTGCGCAGCGCCTTCACCTCCGCGGCGAGCGCGCGATCGTCGAGGTCTTTCGCCCGCGCATTCCGGGCGGCCGTGAACTCCTCGGGGCGGCCCGGCGTAGAGCGCCGCCGCGATGTCATCGAGGGTCGGAGCGGCCATGCGCCCACGATACGCGTCGGCGGGGGACGGTCACGCGACGGGGCTATTCGATCGCGAGGTAGTCCGCCGCATCCGAGGCCATGAGGATCCTGGTACCGAACCCTCCGGCGCCGTTTCCCGGATAGAGATAGAGCTGTCCTGCGGCCGTGCGCGCGACGAGGTCTGCGCGGCCGTCCCCGTTGTAGTCCGCGCCGCCGGTGACCTCGGTGATCTCCTGCCACCCAGTCCCGGCCTGACGCCAGGTACGCAGGCCCGACGCGCCGGTGTAGAGCCTCAGCACGCCATCACCGGCGACCCGATGAGGTCACCCCGTCCGTCCCCGTCGAAGTCTCCGGCGACGAGGTAGTGGAAAACCCTCCCAGCCGTTGCCCCACGGTGACGTTCGGAGTGCGGAAGCCGCCCGCCCCGTTGCCGGGGAAGATCACGAGGGTCCCGGTCGGGGACACCCCGATGACGTCCTGCCGTCCATCCCCGGTGAAATCCGCACCGGATGTGACGTGACGCATTCCGTACCACCCGGCTCCCGGGGTGGTCGCTGCGCGGAAGCCGCCGCACCGTTCCCGGCGTAGAACTCCAGGGCGCCGTCGGAGCGCGCCACGAGGATGTCCGCATGGCCGTCTCGTTGAAGTCCGAGTGGGTGATGTGCCGTCGGGAGTTCCCCCACCCGCCTCCGAACAGCGTGGTCGGGCCGGCGAGGCCGCTTCGGCCGTTCCCCGCCCGCAGCCGGAGGTCCCCGTTGCCCGCGACGACGAGAAGATCGGCCTTTCCGTTACCGGTGAAGTCAGCGGTATCGATCCCCGCCGAATCGCTGGCTCCGAGACCGGGGAAGAACAGCGGGATCGTCCCACCTCGCGTGACGTTCGACAGGCAGGTGAAACCCTGGTTGATCTGGGAGTAGACCTTGCCGTTCAGCCACACCTCGAAGTGCAGGTGGTAGGGCGGCGGAGTTGCCGGTGTTCCCGACGACGCCGATCTGCTGCCCGCGCAGGACCTTCGTGCCCGGTGCGTACCAGCCGGATGCCGCCATGTGGGCGTACCGGGTGACGTAGCCGCCCGGGTGCTGCACATCGACGTAGTTGCCGTAGCCGCCGTTCGACGTGCGGCTCTTGATCACACCGTCGTACGCCGCCAGGATCGGTGTCCCGCCGTTCCGGGAGATGTCGATGCCGTCGTGCGCGCGATAGTTGCCGAGGCAGCCGTCTCCGACCTTCGACTGGATGTTGCCCGAGGCCGGATAGACCATGTAGCCGTCGGAAGCGGCGACCGCGGAGCCGGTCGTGGTGAGGGCCGGCACCAGGGATCCCAGCACGATCGCGAGCACGGCGACGATCCCGATGCGACCAAGACGCAAGCGGGACGTGCGCTTCATCTCGAAGTTCTCTCTTGCTCGGCGGCCCCAGGGGACGTGGTGTCCTCCGCGGTCACCGTACCAAGGGCGGGCGTCCCGCGACGCGAACGCCACCCCCTTCGCTCCCGTTCCGCTGCTCTCGCGCCCCGGACGGGGTGAGACCCCGGAGGGGTGTACCGTCAGCATTATGGGAAGACTCCGGTACGACGGGCACTCGGATCCGATCCTCATCGACGATGAGACGCTCGCGCATCTGAAGATCGTCATCGCCACGAAGCTGCGCCGACAGGAGAGCTTCATGATGACGTGGCGGCCTCTCGAGGGCGGCATCGACCGGCGGGCCAGCGTGTGGATCCACCCCGCCATCCCCCTGCAGTTCGGCTTCGACGACGCGGAGCCGCCAGCGGTGGACCCGCACCGCATCCAGCAGATCGTGCAGGCTCTCAACGCCTCCGGCGATCTTCACCTGGACCACCTCACCGACCCGCGCTGACGCGCTCCGACGTCCGGTACGGAAGGGGCGCTGCCCGTGGACACCGCAGTGATCCCGGCTCTCTTCGTGATCATCCTCGGCCTCATCGTCGGAGCGGCGTTCCTGCGGGGGTGGGTACGGCGCAGCGCGTCCTCCGCGGGACAGCGTGCGGGCGATCGGTACACCGCTGCCCGCACGGAGGAGATCCTCGCCGATCTCGGTGCCACGCTGGTCGTCCGTGACTCCCCCACAGCCGCGGCCGAGATCGTGCGCACGGTCATCGCGGACCGCGGCACAAGCTTCTCTCTGCTCCCCGACGACGCACTGGGTATCCGCTTCGTGGAACCGGACGACACGGTCGCACGACTGGTTCCGGGTCCCGAGGGAACGCTGTTGCGCGTCGAGACCTTCCGCGAGTACCTCGGCTTCCCGCAGACCGCGCCGCTGTGGCGGGAGCTGCGGGCCCTGGTGGCCGCGGAGGCCGCTACCCGTCAGATCGAGGTGGCCGACGGACCCGTCTCCGTGTTCGAGCGGGGCCCTGTGCTCGACGACCGCAACGCGCGCTGGTTCCGCCAGGCCTGATCAGCGTTCACCGGCCCCCGCAGATGGGGGTCACGATTCTCAGGCGACGCAATTAGGCTAGACGCGCGCCGCGCCCCGCGGGGACTCGGATGACGACCCGGTCGTGGCGCATGCCGGAGGCCTCCTCCTCCGTGCTTGCGATCCCGTCCACGGAAACGAAGTCCGCTTCGTGTCGCGGACACGCCAGAAAGGCTTGAACCCATGAGCGAATCCTCGGGCACTCCCCGCGACGACGAGCGGTCGCCGGACTTCTTCGATCAGCTGATCGAGACGAATCCCCGCGACACGTCGCCCTCATCCTCGGCCGCATTCACCATCGGATTCCGCGGCTACGACAAGGGCGAGGTCGACGCCGCGCTCGCATCGATGCGGGCCCAGCTCCAGCAGGCGGCCGACGAGGTGGCCGAGGCGAAGGCCCGCGAGGCCGAGTCCGTCGACGCGGTCAAGGCGGAGGAGCGAGAGGCACGGGAGGCCCTCGAGGCCGAGCTCGCCGCGGCGAACGCCAAGGCCTCGGACGCGGAGCAGCAGGTGGCGACGCTCACCTCCGAGCTCGTCGACATGCCGCAGGCCGACGGTGAGGAAGCGCCGTCTCGCCAGCAGTTCGAGGCGATCCTGCGGGTGGCCGAGGAGCAGGCGAACGTCCTCATCCAGAACGCCGCCGTGCAGGCCGACCGCCTGATGACCTCTGCCCGCGAAGAAGTCGCCGCGCAGCGCGCCGAGGCCGAGGCGGATGCCGAGCGCATCATCTCCCAGGCTCAGCGCGACGCCGACCAGGTGCGACTGAAGATGGAGACCGAGTACACGGCCCATGAGGCGCGCATCGAGCGCGAGGCCGCACACGCCGCGGAGAAGGTCAGCCAGGCGTCGCAGGAGGCCACGGCGATCCGCACCGAGGCCGAGAAGGGGGCCGCCGCGCTGCGTTCCCTCGTCACGCGCGAGACCACCCAGCTGCGGGCGGACGCCGAGCGCGAGGTACGCGAGATGAACGCCCGCGTGCTGGAGTTCGAGGAGACCCTCACCCGCCGGCAGGACGACGCGCAGCAGGAGTTCCTGGTCCTCCACAACCAGGCCGTCGCCCACGCCGAGCGCATCACGACCGACGCCAACGAGCAGGTGACGGCCTCGCTGGAGCACGCCCAGCGCATCTCCGCGAAGGCCGACGGCTACGAGAAGCTCATGCGCTCGCAGGCGCAGGCGATCGAGGCCGACGCACAGGTCCGTGCGCGGGACATCCTCGAGCGTGCCCGCGTGAAGTCGCAGAAGATCGTCGATGCGGTGACCGGGCACACCTCCACCGTCCTCCGCGACGCCGAGGACCGAGCCCGTCAGCTGCGGTGGCAGCAGCAGCAGCTCACCAGCTTCATGGCCGAGGTGCGCGAGCTCATCCGGCCCGACGGCATCTTCAGCGACGACAGCCTCCCCACGGAGATCGCGGTGACAGAGGCCACGATCGACGAGGACGACGACGAGAACGAGGACGACGTCGTCGAGGCGTCCGTCGAGAGCTTCCGCGGAGACGAGGTCCTCGACGACGAGCTCGACGACGATCGTCCGCTGGAGAAGATCACGATCGACGTCGTCGAGACGGACGACTCGAAGCGCTGATCCGCGCGGATACGACGAAGGGGCGAGCAGCTGTCTGCTCGCCCCTTCGTCGTCTCCGTGTGCGTCAGGCGCGACGGAGCTGTGCCGCCGCGGGGCAGTCGAACGGGTCGCGCGCCGCCAGGCCCACCCGGTTCAGGTAGGCGATGACGATCGCGTACGAGCGCCCGAGACTCGTCTCCGTGTACGGGATGCCGTTGGCGGCGCAGTAGTCGCGGACGATGCCGCGCGCCTTCGACAGGTGCAGCCGCGACATGTTCGGGAAGAGGTGGTGCTCCACCTGGTGATTGAGGCCTCCCATGAGCCCGGTGACCCACCACCCGCCGCGGATGTTGCGCGACGTGCGCACCTGCTTCGAGAAGAAGTCGAGCTTGGCGTCGGGCGCGATGACCGGCATGCCCTTGTGGTTGGGGGCGAAGGATGCGCCCATGTAGACGCCGAAGACCGCGAGCTGCACACCCAGGAACGCGAAGGCCATGCCGACGGGCAGCAGGAGGAACAGCGGCACGAGGAGGACGGCGAACCGCAGCACGATGAGTCCGAGCTCGATCCAGCGACCCTTCACGTTCTTGCGCGTCATCAGGTGCTTCAGACCCAGGAAGTGCAGGTTGAGCCCCTCCAGCGTCAGAAGGGGGAAGAAGAGCCAGCCCTGCTTCCGCGTGATGAGCCGGACGATGCCACGCGACTGTGCCGCATCCTCCTCCAGGAAGGAGATGGTGTCGACCTGGATGTCAGGGTCCTTGCCGACCTGGTTCGGGTTGCCGTGGTGGCGGGTGTGCTTGGAATCCCACCAGTGGTAGCTCATGCCGATGATGCCGGCGAGCACGCGGGCCAGGCGGAAGTTCGCCGGTCCTGTGGAGAGGATCTGGCGGTGCGCGGCCTCATGCGCGAGGAACGCGACCTGCGTGAAGACGATGCCCAGGGCGGCGGCGATGAGCAGCTGGAACCAGCTGTCACCGAGGAGCAGGAATCCGGCGACGCAACCGGCGAAGGCGACGACCAGCGCGGCGCCGACGAGCGAGTAGAACACGGGCGTCCGCTGCAGGAGGCCGGTCTCCTTCACGACCTGCTGCACGTCCCGGTAGGCCCGGGCGAGCGGCGGGAAGTCCGCGTTGCCGGCATAGGTCTGACGCACGGGCCCCAGAGTGGCGGTGACGGACGGGGAGGGTGAAAGGGAGATGATGCTCTCCTGCCGATCGGGAGCCCTTGAGCTGAGGTAGCCAAGGGCGGATGCCGATCGCTGTGGCCACACTAACCGCGCCCGCATACGCGAGCCGGCATACGAGTCAGGCTCGCGCCCGCCGCATGCGCCGACGGCGGGGGCGCGGGCGAGACGGCGACGCCGCTGCGCGCTTCGGCTCGTTCGCCTCGGCGAGCGCACGGAAGGCGTCGTCGAGGGAGGGGAAGGATCCGAGATCGGTGCCACGCTCGTCCCGCAGTCGGTGCGCGAATCCGTCGAACTCGACGAATCCGGCGAATTCGCCGTTCCGGGTGGCGACGTGCACGTCGACGTCGGCCTGCTTCCAGGTGAGAGGGGTGGACGGAGGGATGGTGGTGGTGCTCATGCTCATGCTCATTGCTGTGGGGCGGGCGCGCTGTCGCGCTCCGCACGTGAAGAGACCGAGGGCGGATTCCGCGCGCGTCGATGTGCGTGGTCCGTGGATGGCCCTGATCAGTGGCGACGAGGCGGCCGAGAGGGGGCGAAACGCACACGTTGCACGATCAGTTTAGCAGATCCACGGAACCACGCTCCGACGACCTCAACTTCCCGGTGGGCGTCCGCTCCCGCTCCCGCCCGGTGCGGAACCGGCGCTCGGGGCGGTCGTGGTGTCGACGCCGATCACGAGCGTCGCCGTGTAGCCGCCGGCGACGCTCCCCGTCGTCGTCGCGAGTTGCGATGCCCCGCCGTCGTCGCCGAAGACGTTGTCGGAGGTCAGCGTGATCCGTGCCAGGTTGTCCGCCGATCCGGCGTATGCCGTCTCCGCGTAGACCGCTCCGCAGGCGTCTTCGGGCAGCGCGAGCTGGGATGTCGCGATCGCGTTCGATGCTTCGGTGATCGACGCCGCGTCCGGGTAGACCTCGAAGTGGATGTGGGGCCACCGCCCCGAATAGCACCCGGGGAACACGGACGTGAAGGAGACCCTGCCGTCCTCGTCAGCGACCTGCACCCCTCGGAGATAGGAGACGTCCTCGAGCCCCGACGAGTAGAGCGAGTACTCCCCCTGGGCGTTGCAGTGCCAGGCGTACACGGCGACGCCCGCGAACGGCCCCCCTCCGTTCGCGAGGTCGAGGATCTGCAACTCGAACGAGAGCGGGACCCCGTCCGCGGTGGCACCGCCGTCGATGGACGAGCGGATGTCCTGGCGGATGATCCCCGCCTCGTCGAGGACGTCGGGACCGTTCGAGCCGTCGCCCGGGTAGGGACCGGCGGTCTCATCCGGGATCTCCGTGATCGCGGAGTCCGATGCGGTGGCGCCGGCGCTGGGCGTGGGCGTGGCGGTCGTCGACGACGAGCCGGTGGCTGCCGGGGCGCAGGCGGCGAGGACGACGGCGCCGAGGCCGAGGCCGCCGCCGATCAGGAGCCCGCGGCGGCTCATCAGCGTCCGGAGATCGAAGGCGACGCCCTGGTCGACCACCTCTTCGTCCGCGCGATCCAGCGGTCGTCCTTCGTACATGGGCCCCTGCGGCGTCGACGTCGGTTCGGGGATTCGGCTCATGATGTGCTCCTCTCGAGCGTGGGCGGCGTTGCCCCCGATGCTCGACGAGTGAACAATCAGGGAGCTATGCGCGACCGATGAGGAGCCTAGAAGCGGGAGCAGAGCGGAGGATGCGGGGACATCGCTCCGCTCTGCAGCGCTGGCGCTCGAAGAACTCGGCGGACAACGCAGGGCCGGGGCGATGGGGGAATCGCTCGCGCGGCCACGAAGACGGCCGGCATGCAGGGGACATGCGCGGCCGTGGCGCATCCAGTGCAACACGCGGCTTGGCACCTGTCAAGTTTTTCCTGGACGTCTGTCCAGATCCGCGAGAATGCCATAGCATTGCCCGCACCGATCCCGAAGGGGACGAGACCGGGGGCACAGCATGACGACGGCGACCAAGCGGGCGGAACGCGCAGGGGTGGACAAGTTCGCGATCCGCCGGCGAGCGCTGGCCGAAGCGGCGCTGGAGGCGATCGCCGAGCGCGGGTTCGCCAGGACGGGACTCCGCGAGATCGCCCAGCATTCGGAGCTCTCGCACGGAGCCCTGCACTACTACTTCACCGACAAGAACGACCTCATCGCGGAGGCCGTGCGGATCTCCAAGGGCGGGCTCGGTGACCGCTACCTCGCCGTCATGGAGGAGGCGGAGACCGCGGAGGACCTGGCGGCCGGCGCCGCGGAGGAGCTCGCCAGGAGCGTGCACGACGACGCCCGCCTGCACCGGCTCTGGTACGACCTCCGCAATCAATCGCTGTTCGAGTCCGGCTTCGGCGACACGATCGCGGAGGTCGAGGCGGACCTGCAGGAGGCCATCTGGCGCGTGGTCGAGCGCTACTCCGAGCTGCGCGGTCGGCCCTGCCGCTTCACGCCGCTCTTCGCGTATGCGCTGACGGACGGCATGATGCAGCACGCCCTCATCCGTCACCTCCGCGGTGACACCGAGGCGATCGCGCGCCTGCGCGTCGAATGCCTGGACCTGTTCGCCGCCAGCGTCTGACCGCGGCGCTCAGGCGTCCGTCGCCGCGGCGCCGCGGGGAATCGGCGGCCGCATCACCAGCACCGCCACGATCCCCACCATGACCGCTGCCGTCAGCGCCACCGGCACGGGCACGAACGGGTCGAGCAGGACGAGCAGCGCCCCCACGGGGATGACCGTGTTGACGACGCGGTCGGCATTGTCGCGGATGGCGACCCACCAGATCCCGATGAGGAACACCGCGATCGGGATGGACACCGTGAAGGTGGCCGCCACGGGAGCGAGATGGCTCTCCCCCGTCATCACGTCCAGCTCCACCTCGATGCCGGCGGAGAAGGCCGCGGCCGCCGCGAAGACGAAGTAGTGCGTGTAGCCGTAGCGCAGCGAACGGCCGAGAGTGGTGATGGCCCGGTGGTGGGGCGGCCAGAAGTAGATCCACCACAACGCCGCCGTCACGACGAAGGCGAGGGCCGAGATGGCCAGGAGCGGACCCAGGGCCTCCACCTCGTCCAGCGCGTCGATGATCGCGTTGGCGGAGGCGAGGAGGCTCTCGCCGAGCACGATGAGAGTGAACAGACCGTAGCGCTCCGTGATGTGGTGCGGATGCCAGGGTGTCTGGTGCCGGCGCTCGGCGAACACCGGGACCGCGATCTCGATAAGCGCGAAGACGACGAAGGCCGCGAGTTGCATGGGGCCGGACGGGATCAGCAGGAACAGAAGCCACAGCACCTGCACGACGGCGATGCCGAGGGCGTACCGCAGAGCGACGCGCCGGAGCGGGCCCTCGTTCCGCGAGGCGCAGCCACTGCGCCACCACCGCGATCCGCATGACGACGTAGCCCACCACGGGGAGCGTGAAGTCGCCCTCCTCGAAGGCCCCGGGGATCCCGGCGGCGAGGATGAGGACGCCCGCCATCTGGACGAACGTGGCGATCCGGTACGGCCAGTCGTCCGTGTCGAACGAGGTCGCGAACCAGGTGAAGTTCATCCACGCCCACCAGATCGCGAAGAAGAGCATCGCGTAGGAGGTGATCCCGTGGAGGAAGTCGCCGTGGCTCAGCGCGTGATGCAGCTGCGCCGAGGCGATGCTCACCGCCACCACGAAGACGAGGTCGAAGAAGAGCTCCAGCGGACTCGCGGCCCGATGCGGCTGTCCGGGGCCGCGCGGCCGCATGGGCTGCAGACGGAAGCGAGGACTCGATGTCGGGTGCGCGGTCACCGCGACAGACTAGCTCCGGGTGCACCCTCGCATGCGGTATTCCGGAACGGGTTTTCACTCACCCTCGGGAAGCGCTTCCGTCAGGCGGCCGAATCCGCTACAGTGATGACCGTCTGCAGTGCCTGCTGCACGCCTCGTCGGTTTGGGACGACGAGGACACCTTCTCGATGTGGGATCGCGAAGCTTCAGCAGGACCCGAGGGGTCGGGACGCAGACGTGTCCGTGAACGTGGGGTTCATGGTCTGGGGAAAACTGGGGAAACGATGGCGCACTGGGGTTATCTGCGTACATTCACGGCTCAAGGGGCCTCGGCATGACTTCCGTCGAGGATGCTCTGAGCATCGCTCGTACGGGTTTCACGCCGATCACGGCTCCGCGGGCGACCGCGTCGGTGACGCATGCGGCGAGCACGCCGCGTGTCTCGGCGACGCTCGAACGACGCCTGCAGTGGGAGCGTCGCTATCGGATGCGGCTGCGGATCACGGATGCGGCTGTCATCCTGATCGCCGTCGCACTGACGGCGGCGGTCCAGCTGCTCACCGGCGTCACGGTGATCGAGGCCGTGCGCAACGCCGCATTGCTGGGTCTCGCCTGGTACCTGATGCTGTCGGCGCTCAACAGCCGAGCCGCCGCCATCTTCGGGTCTGGGGCCACGGAGTACCGTCGCGTCGCGCACGCGGCGGGTCTCGCCTTCGGCATCACCGCCATTGCGGGCGTGCTCCTGGAGTGGGAAGGGCTGCAGCCGCTGTTCTTCATCGCGCTCCCGGTCGGCATGCTCGGTCTCCTCTTCGCCCGCTGGGCCTGGCGTCGCTGGCTGCAGCGGCAGCGCCTGTCCGGACGGTTCGCGTCGAGGACACTGGTGGTCGGCGCCACCGAGGACGTCGAGTATGTGATCGACTCCCTGCAGAAGGGCGGGGAGAACGGCTACCACGTCGTGGGGACGACGTTGCTGGATCGCAATGCCGGCGCGCTCAGGATCGGGGAGAGCATCTACCCGGTCGTGGGCGATCTGGACACCGTCGCCCCCGCGGCGGCACAGCTCGGGGCGGACACCATCATCGTGGCGAGCCGCCCCGAGGGGTCCCCCGACTTCGTCAAGCAGCTCAGCTGGCAGCTCGAAGGCACGGCCGCCGAGCTCGTCCTCTCGAGCCGCCTGACGGACGTCGCGGGTCCTCGCATCTCGCTCCGCCAGGTCGACGGCCTGCCGCTGATCCAGGTGAAGATCCCGACCTACGAGGGCGGCGTCCACCTGCTGAAGCGCGCCCTCGACGTACTGGTGGCCGCCATCGCGCTGATTCCGATCGCGCTGCTCACACCTGTGCTCAGCGCTCTCATCAAGCTCGACTCTCCGGGGCCCGTGTTCTTCTTCCAGGAGCGTGTCGGCCGGGACGGCCGTACGTTCAAGATGGTCAAGTTCCGTTCCATGCGCACCGACGCCGAGAAGCAGCTCGCGGCGCTGAAGGACCACAACGAGGGCGCCGGCCTCCTCTTCAAGATGAAGGACGACCCCCGCGTGACCCGCGTCGGGAAGGTGCTGCGCAAGCTGTCGCTGGATGAGCTCCCGCAGTTCTGGAACGTGCTGGTCGGCGACATGAGCGTCGTCGGTCCGCGGCCGCCGCTGCCCAGCGAGGTCACCGCTTACGACGGCACCGTGTTCCGCCGCCTGTACATCAAGCCCGGGATCACGGGTCTGTGGCAGGTCTCCGGACGCAGCGACCTGTCGTGGGACGAGAGCGTGCGGCTCGACCTGCGCTACGTGGAGAACTGGTCCGTCATGAACGATCTGCAGATCATGTGGCGCACCGCGAAGGTCATGGCGCAGCCGAGCGGGGCATACTGAGCGGATGAGCACTACGACACCCCTCACGATCGCGATGGTGGGGACCCGCGGCGTGCCTGCGGCCTACGGCGGATTCGAGACGGCCATCGAAGAGGTGGGGCGACGGCTCGCCGACCGTGGCCACGATGTCGTCGTGTACACCCGCGGCTCCGAGCACCGCGAGAAGGAGTACCTCGGCATGCGCGTGGTGCACCTCCCCGCGGTCCCGGTGAAGCAGATCGAGACCCTCAGCCACACCGGGCTGTCGGCCCTGCATCTGCTCTTCCACCGCCGCCCCGACGCGACCTTCGTCTTCAACGCCGCGAACTCGCCGTTCCTCCCGCTGCTCCGGCTGCGCCGGGCGCCCGTCGCCCTGCACATGGACGGTCTGGAGTGGCGCCGGTCGAAGTGGGGTCCCCGCGGCAAGGCGTACTATCGCTGGGCCGAGCAGTTCGGCGTCCGCACCGCGGACGCGCTCATCGCCGACGCCCCCGGCATCTCCGACTACTACCGCCACCAGTTCGACGTGCCCACGGAGCTCATCCGATACGGCGCGCCGATCCTCGATCAGCCGCCGACGCACCGCCTGGCCGAGATGGACCTCACTCCGAACGGCTACCACCTCGTCGTCGCTCGGTTCGAGCCGGAGAACCACGTGCTCGAGATCGTCCGCGGATACCGCGCCAGCGCCGCGCGACTGCCGCTCGTGGTCGTCGGCTCCGCGCCGTACGCCGCCGGATACATCCAGGAGATCCGGAACGCCGCCGAGGGCGACGAGCGGATCCGCCTCGTGGGCGGCGTCTACGACCAGGAGCTCCTCGACGGGCTCTACGCCCACGCCGCCACCTACCTGCACGGCCACTCCGTCGGTGGCACCAACCCGTCGCTCCTGCGCGCCATGGGTGCGGGCACCGCGGTGATCGGCTACGAGGTGCCCTTCAACCGGGAGGTCCTCGCCGGCAACGGCTGGTTCTTCGCCGACGCGGACGACGTCGCGACCCACGTCGCGGCCGCCGAAGCCGACCCCACGACCCGCGACGCGCATGCAGCCGCGGTGCAGGAGATCGCCCGCACGCGCTTCCGCTGGGACGACGTCGCGGACGAGTACGAAGACCTCGCCCGCCGTCTGTCCGAAGGATCCAGCGTCCACGCGTCCGCCCGGCGTGCGCGCCGACGGAGCGCCGACTGGGCCCCCGCCCCCGCGGACGCGACACGATGACCACCGGCGTGAAGCGCAAGACCGTCCTTCTCGTGCATCCCGGTGCCGAGATGTTCGGGTCGGACCGCATGCTCCTCGAGAGCGCGATCGGTCTCGTGGAGGCCGGAGCCCGTGTGGTGGTCGCCCTTCCGAGCTCGGGTCTGCTCGTCCCGCCGCTGCGCGCCGCCGGAGCAGAGGTCGTCATCCTGCCGATGCTCGTCCTGCGCAAGGTGCTGCTCACCCCGCGCGGTCTGCCCCGCCTGTTCCGCGACATGTTCCGGGGCCTCGGCGCCGCATGGCGTCTGATCGGACGCGTGCGCCCCGACGCCGTCTACGTGTCGACCATCATCATTCCGCAATGGCCCCTCGTGGCCCGACTCCGCGGCACTCGCGCGGTCAGTCACGTGCACGAGGCGGAGGCCTCCGGGAGCACGCTGGTGAACCGCCTGCTCTACATGCCGCACCTCGCCTCCGTCCGCACCCTCGTGAACAGCCGCTTCAGCCTTGACACCATCCGGCGCGCGCTGCCCGCTCTCGCCGACCGCACCCGGATCGTCGCCAACGGCGTCGCGTCGCCACCGCACCCCGCGCCGCCGCGGCCCCGGATCGACGGCGCCCTCCGCGTGCTGTACGTCGGGCGGCTCTCGCCTCGGAAGGGTCCCGACCTCGTCATCGACGCCGCGGCGGCAGTGCAGGCGGAGGGGCGGCCCGTCGAGGTCACGCTCCTCGGGGCGGTCTTCGAGGGATACGAATGGTACGAGCGCGAACTGCGCGCCCGTGCCGCAGAGACCGGGGTCTCCGTCACCTTCGCGGGATTCCACGCCGACATCTGGCCGTTCCTCGCGGAAGCCGACGTGCTGGTCGTGCCCTCCCGGGTGGACGAGCCGTTCGGGAACACCGCCGTCGAGGGCGTTCTGGGGCTCCGCCCCGTCATCGCGAGCGACAGCAGCGGTCTGCGCGAGGCCGCGGGCGGCTACGCCACGGCGCAGCTGGTCGCACCGGACGATGCTCCGGCGATCGCCGCCGCACTCGACGACGTGTGCGCACGGTGGGACGACCTCGTGGGCAATGTGGCCGAGAGCCGCGACGAAGCCCTGCGTCGGCACGCACCTGCGGTCTACCGCGCCGGCGTCACCGCCGGCGTCCTCGACTGACGACCCGCGGGTATCCGCACGGCGCCGGGCGCACGCGACCTGGGCTCACGCCGAGACGGCGGCCTCGGCCGTGAGCCGCGCCCGATGACGCACGATGTAGATCGAGAACGGGATCAGCTGACAGACCAGGAGCGCGAAGGCGACACCGAGGAGCGGACCGGCGATACCGAGGATCGGTGTGAGGACGAACGCCAGGGTGACCCCGACCGCGGCCATGCTGAGGGTGGGGATCACCTGGAATCGGATCCCGGGCTTGTCCATGATGAACATCCCGAGCGGGTAGACAGCCGCCGTGAGCATGATCATGAGGCCGAACGCGAAGATCGTGGTCGGCCGGACCTCCAGCTCTCCCTGCGTGATGAACCCGAACAGCCACGGCCCGACGAGCCACACCACCACCGTCGCGAGGGCGACGGCCACGGCGAACAGTCCGGAGAGCAGGAATGGTCCGCGGCGGAGATCGCCCTGGTGTCGCATGCGAGCGAAATGCGGCCAGAGCGCGAGCCCACCGGCCATCACCAGACCGTTGAGCGCGAAGAAGACCTGCCCGGCCACACCGTACTCGGCGACGTCGGTCGGACCGCCGAGCTGGGCGATCACGTACCGCTGCGACCCCACCGCGATCGGATACGTCACCATCTGAGCCAGCATCGGCCATCCCACGTCCATCACCCGTACGCCAGGGAACCGTCGCGGGCGCAGAACCATGCGCGCAGCCTCGGGGATCAACGGAGACGTGGTCCGAGCGGTGATGAGGACGCCGAGGATCGAGACGATCAGCGAGGCCGCGAACGACGCGATCGCCGCGTAGGAATGCAGATTCTCGCCACCGAACGTCAGCAGCAGCCACACCCCGGCCAGCGTGAGCGGCGAGATGAGGCCCTGCAGCAGGATCACGATGTGGTTCTTGCGCTGCCCGAGCATGATCCGCGCCCAGATGCCCAGCGGGATACCGAGACAGAAGATCGTCACGCAGAAGAAGGCGGCCAGCGACGCCCCCGGCTCTCCTCCGGCATCGCCGAACACGATCTCCCAGGCACCGGTGGCCAGGAGCACGGTGTTGATCGCCATGGCGGAGGCCGCGAACATCAGCAGCACCCGGCCGACCGACGTGAGCTGATAGCGGAGCTTCTCGTCCGTCCTCACGTCGTCGCTCGTGGCCACGGCGTTCACGAGCACGGCGCCGCTACCGAGATCGGTGAAGGTCAGCAGCGACGGGATCGTCGTGAGCAGCGTGTAGAGGGCGAAGCTGCCGACGCCCGCGTCTCCGATGATCATCCGCGTCGTGAGAACGCCGCAGACCAGCGCGATGACCATCGTCAGCGCGCGGGCGCCGACAGCGAGAAGAGAACCCATACCTAGATCGTCACCGCGGCAGGGCTCCCAGCGTCGCGCTGTTGCCGGGGAGTCGCGATACCGAGGCGATATCCGCCGGCACGGGGACCGCCACTGCGGCCTGACGCTGCGCCTGCGCGGGCGCCAGCACGTACGTGGCGGACACCACGGAGGCTCCCTGCACGAACTGCGAGCGGCGGTCCTGACCCGTCGCCGCGGTGAACGCCGCGAGGGTGTCTGCCACCGCCGGATCCCGCGAGACGGATCCCTTCGACCAGGCCGAGAACCATCGGGGCGTGCCGGGGGCGGTGCGGTGGTAGAGGTTGCCGTTCACGCTCGACATCATCTGCGCACCGGTGAAGGTGGTCGAGTAGTCCTGTACGCAGACCAGGCAGTTGCCCGCGCTCTCCGCCATGACGTTGTTGGACATCACGGTGTTGCGCACGATCCACGGCGCCAGCGGCGCGAAGCGCGTGCGCGGATCGTGGCCCGCCGCGTTCGGGTCGGAGGCTCGGCGACCGTCCTGACCGATGCTGACGTTCCGGTTGGCGTTGCCGACGAAGGTGTTGTTCCAGATCTTCACGTTGCCGGAGTTCAGGACGAACAGCCCGAAGTCGCCGTTGCGGGCGATGATGTTGTCGGCGACGACCGCCCGCTCCGAGAGCTCGACCATGACACCGTGACCGGTGTTGCCGATCACGTCGTTACCCGTGAAGACGATGTCGATGACCGATTCGTCGAACCACGGACCACGACCGGCGTTCCCCGTGAACGCGCTGTCGGTGACGGTCACTCCGCGCGTCCGGGTGACCTTGAACGCGCCGGACACCGGGGAGTGGTTGAAGCGCTCGGCGTTGTTCCCGACGGAGAGCATCTGCTTCACCTTCAAGCCGTCGGCCTGGGAGGCGCCGCCACCGAGGAGACCGTTGCCGATCAACGAGACGCGCGTCAACGTCGTCCTCGGCGCCCAGGAGTAGAAGCCGGTCGTCGAGTTGTCGCGGATCGTCACGTCGGCGAGCGTGATGTCGCTCGCTGCGGCGATGACGGTCCCCATCTGGGGCACGCTGGTGGCGTACCGGCGGATGCCGATGCCGCGCACCTCGGATCCGGCGGACCGGATCGAGAGCGCCTGGGTGAGCACGCTCGCCTCCACGGGCTTGCCCGTCGGGTCGGTGCCGATCACGAGCCGCTTCGCCCGATCGTCGACGAAGAAGGTCCCGGCGACGACCTGCGCGGCGGAGGCGACCTCCCGCAGCTGCACGCCCGCGACCCACACCTGGTCCGGATGCGCGGCCATCGGGTGCGCGGGATCGACGAAGCGCCACTCCGGCTGGGTGTTGTCGGGCGCTCCCTTCGTGTACGTGGGGCTCGAGTCGAGCGCGGTCCCCCAGCCGTCGACCGTCCAGGTCTTGCCTGCGGGCTTCCAGCCGGTGACGGTCCTCGCGCCGTCCATCCAGACCGCCTCGTTCGGAGCGGGCTGGATCGTGACGCGCTTCTGCGGCGGCACGACGATCTCCTCGTGGTAGGTGCCACCGCGGAGCACGATGGTGCCGCCGTTCGGTACCAGCCGCAGCGCGGCCGCGATCGTGCGCACCGGCGAGCTCTTCGTACCGGCAGCGCCGTCCGATCCGCCCGGCGCCGCGTAGATCGCGGTGGCGGGTGCCGGGTACGACAGCGACCCCGGGGCGGCGGCGCCCGGCTTCCCGCGGACACCGGCCGGGGTGGCGGGCGGAGCGGGTGTCACCGGGGTGGTCGGCGTCACCGGGGGAACCGGAAGCGGGTTCGGCGCGGGAGCCGGGTTCGGCGCGGGGGCGGGAGCCGGCGTCGGCGTCGGCGTCGGAGTCGGAGTCGGAGTCGCGACCGGCGCGGGCGCGGCTGCGAGCACGTCGTCGATCGCCAGCGGGACGGCGGCCTTCGCTCCGGAGGACGTGTACAGCGCGAAGCCGTAACCACCCGCGGCCGTGATCCGCGTGGCCGAGGAATCGGCGTGCGTCACCTGCCACGCGGACGGCTCGTCCCCATCTGCCGCCCAGGCCTTGGCCGCGAGCGTCACCGGACTGGTCCCGGTCACGTCGAGGGCGACGCGCAGCGACATGCCCGTCGTCACCGGGAAGGGGAGTCGTCGCTCGCTCAGGTTCTGCACAGTGGTGAGGTCGGTCATCCGGACCACGGACACGTAGGCGGAGCCGTCGGGGTGCACGCGGAGACGCACACCGTAGGAGTCCTTGCCGACGATGCGGACGGCCTGGGCCAGGTAGAGCGGACCGCCGACGGGGAGGGCAGGGACCGTCACCGTGTAGCGGCTCGACACATCCGCCGCGGTCACCCCGGCCACGGTCGCCCGCGCCGTGATCCCGGGCTTCCTGCTGGCGAGCATCGCCTGCCCGTTCCCGACACTCGACGCACCCTCGACGACACGCCAGGCCCCGACGGGAGAGGCGCCCCAGCCGGAGGCGACGGTGCGGTTCATCGGGTCGGAGAGGAGGGGACCCGCAGACGCTGCCGCCGGTCGGGCCGAAGGCGAGGCGGCGGCGACCGCCGCGGAGGCCGGTGCGGCGATCAGCACTCCGGAGAGCGCGACGGCGACGCCCAGGGCACCCGCGAGCAGGCGATGGCGACGCCGTGGCGCCGCTGGCGATGAGAGACGAACAGGGAACGGAAAGGACACGATGTCACCGTTTCTGGGGTGGAATACACGATCACCCACGCTTCGCCGCAGTTTCAACCCCGGCGACAAAGTGCGAGCCCCCCTCGCAACCCATGAAGAATAACCGCCCGTCTGGACGATGGCAAACGATTCGAGCCCTTCCGCCGATATGCTGCACGCCTCCCCCCGGGAGGACGGCGGGTCGCTCACTCGCTGTAGTACTCGCTGCGATGCCGGTCCGGACGCGCACGGTTGAGGACCGTGCCGAGGATGCGGGCGCCGCCCGATTCCAGCGATTTGATGCTCTTCGCCAGTGCCGCCCGCCGCGTCTTGGTGGCGTCGACGACGAGGATGACACCGTCCGTCTGGGTGGCCAGGAGGTTGGCGTCCGCGACGCTCAGCGTCGGGGGCGAGTCGATCACGACGTAGTCGTAGTCCGCCGCGGCGAAGTCGAGAAGCTGTGCCATGCGCGCCGACGTGAGCAGCTCGGCGGGGTTCGGCGGGATCGTCCCGGCAGGGAGGATGTCCAGCGTGGTGTCCGCGACGCGGTGCTTGGCCACCTCGAACTCCACCTCGTCGAGCAGGACGCTCGTGAGTCCGACCGAACCGTCGATGCCGGCGTGCTCGTGGGCACGCGGGCGGCGCATGTCGGCGTCGATGAGCAGGACGGAATTACGGAGCGCGGCGAGGGTCATCGCGAGATTCACCGACACGGTCGACTTGCCCTCGGCGGGCATACCGGAGGTCACCAGCAGCACCTTTACCCGGGACGACACGTTCGCGTACGCGAGCGCCGACCGGATGCGGCGGAACTCCTCCGAGGTGTGGCCGAGCGGCTCCTGGGCGACGGCGATTCCCCGCGCCTCCAGCAGCGGCGACTTGGAGACGACGCCGAGCACGGGATCCCCGCCGGCCTGCGTCAGCGCCTCCTCGTTGCGGACACGGGTGTCCAGCACACCGATGAGCACGGCGGCCGCAAGGCCGAGCACGCCTCCGAGGAAACCGCCGAGGGCCGCGTCCCTGGGCTTGCTCGGAGTGAACTGGAACTCGGGGACGACGGCGTCGTCGATGACCTCGGCGGTGATGGTGGACTCGCCCTGCGGATCCTTCGGAGCGACGTCCTTGACGACCGTGATGAGCTGCTCGGCGACGGCGTTCGCGAGCTCGGCCGCAGCTTCCGGGCCGTCCGTGATGCCGGTGATCCGCAGGGTGACGGTGCTCTGCGGGATGGTCACCTCGATGTCCCTCGCGAGCGCGCGGGGCGTCGTGTCGAGCTCGAGCTCCTCGATAACCGGATCGAGCACGCGCGAGCTCGTCGCCAGCTGGGCGAACGACAGCATCTGGCTCTGGGTGTACACGGAGCCCTGGTTGAGGTCCGAGGCGCTCGTGCCCTGGTTCAGCGCGAAGTACAGCGAGGTCGTCGCCTGGAACAACGGCGTCTGCAGCGACGCGTATCCGTACGACCCCGCGGCGCCCACGACGCCGCACAGCACGATCAACCACCAGAACTTGCGCAGCGAGCCCGCGATGACACGCAGGCTGACCCGGCTCTCGGCCATGACTCCCCATTCCCCCTGAGGTCTCGATTCTAGAGGAGCCATCTGCACGGCCCGTTCACGTCTGCCGCACCTGTGGAGCGGGTCCGGTCGTCGCCGGCGGTGACGCCGTCCCGAGATCCCGCAGGAAGGCCTCTTCCGCGGTGGTGGATCGCGTTCCGGCGTCGCGCGCCCAGGTCACCGCGAGCCCGACGCAGAACCACAGGAACATGCTGTACTGCGTGATGAGGGCGACGACGACCAGGCTCGGGAGCTGTCCGACGACGGCGAGGGCGGCGGGACTCCGCGTCGAGCGCCGCACGGCCATCAGCGCCGCGCAGACGACGGCCGCCATGATGAGCAGGGTCGGCACGTACCCGTACCGGAGGAGCGTGAGCACGAGGGCGTTGTCCACCGACCGGGCGAAGTATCCGAGGTAGTAGTCGCCGGAGACGAGGGAATGCCAGTCGCCGGGGTTCCCGAACAGTTGCACCTGTTCCAGGAGGACCAGCAGGTCCGTGCGGTAGTCGGCGCTGCCTCCGGCCTCGTCCCCCGCGGCACCGAAGACGGAATCGATGACGGGGATGACGATCGCGGTGCCGATCACCCCGGCGACGGCCACCGTCACCCGGAAGCGCGTCGAGACCCCGACGATGAGGAAGGTGGACAGGAGGAGTGTCAACACCAGTGTGAGCAGGCCCGCCCGACTGAATGTGAAGACCGTGGCGGTGGCGATGAGCACGATGCCGGCGATCTTCGGGAACAGTCGCCATCGTGTCGCCACGACGAACGCGGAGGACATCGCCAGCGCGGCGCCGAGCGCGATCGAGTGCCCCCACGCCCCCTCCGCACGCAGCACCCCGCCGCGCTCCTGCAGCGGGCTCCATGTGTCGTACACCACGCCGGACCCGGGAATGAGGACGAAGGGGTTGAAGGAGGTGAGGAACTCGACGACCGCGAGAGCGGCGGCCACGATCGCCACGACCGCGATCGTCGAGGTGACCCACTCGGTCGTCATGCGAGCGAGCACCACGCGCCCCCAGATGTAGGGGATCACCCACTCGAGAAGCGATGCCACGAGGGAGGCCAGGTCGACCGCGCCGAACCCGTACAACCCGACGACGACGAGGACGAACGCGGCGACCCAGGCATCGGCCGCCCGCAACGGCACCACCGACCAGTTCACGATGATCAGCAGGACGGTGAGCAGGGTGATCGCCGCCCAGTAGAAGCTGATGTTCACCCCTACCCAGAGAGGCACGAAGAACAGCACGACCGCCCACACGACGAAGGCGGTACGCGGGAGCAGCCGGAGTGCGAACACGACGATGGCCACTGCCGCGATTCCACCGAAGGCGAGGAGCGCGATCGGGACAGCAGTGGCCATGCGTCAGGATCTTACTGCGGTGCGGTGACGCGGAACGAATCGAACGACACGCCGAGCGGCGCGGTCGCGCTGCCAGAGCGGTTGCCGCTCAGTCCCACCGCACCCGCACCCAGGGGTGCCGCGTCGGTCGTGGTGATCTGCCAGGCTGCCGGCTTCGTCGTCTCCGTCGGCCAGAACTTGGCGGAGAGGGTCGCCGACGTCGTCCCCGTCACGGACACCTCGAGGTTGTACGAGGTGTTCGCGGCCCACACCAGTCCGGGCACGGCCTGCGTGCGCAGGACGGTCCCTTCGCGGTGCACGACGAGCCAGACCGTGCCGTCAGGACGCAGCCAGGCGCGGACGAAGTACTTCCCGGCCGCCGACTGCCGCGCGATCACGCCGACATAGGCGCCACCCGCGGCCGGGGCCTGATCGACCCGGAACTGCGTCTCGAGCACCGCATCGGCGACGGACGTGGTGTTGAGCGTCGCATGCCGGGTGTCGCCGGCGATGAGGTTCAGCTTCGCCTGGCCGTCGGCGACGGTCGCCGCCGCCTGCGAACCGCCGGCGATCGTCCACGCCCCGCCGACCGTGGCGGTGCCCCAGCCGGGCCCCGCGGTGCGGTCGAAGCCGTCGTCCGCCACCGGAGCCGGCTGCGGCTCGGGTTCGGGTTCGGGTTCGGGCTGCGGGTCGACGGGAGGCGCCGTCACGGTCACCGGCTTGCTGGTGGTGTGCGTGGCGCCCTTGTCGTCCTTCACCGTGAGGGTGACGGTGTAGGTCCCCGCCGCGGTGTAGGTGCGGCTGGTGGTCGCACCGGTGCCGGTCGTCCCGTCGCCGAAGTCCCACGCGTACGAGGCGATCGTGCCGTCGGAGTCGGTCGAGGCGCTGCCGTCCACGGCGACCGTGAGGTTCGTCGCGGTCGCGGTGAACGCGGCGGTGGGAGCGACGTTCGCGGGCTCCGGTTCGGGCTGCGGCTCGGGCTCCGGCGCCGGCGTGCCGAGGTTCTTCAGCGTGAAGTCGTCGAAGCTGGCGAGGTTGGTGCCGGTGCCACTGCCCGACCGGTAGGAGAACACCGTCGGGGCACCGGCGACCTGCAGAGCCGGCGTCGCGTCCGTCGTGGTGAGCTGCCAGTTGGCGGGCTCCGCAGACCCCGCCGCCCACAGCTTGGCGCGGATGGTCGTGGTGGACGACCCGGTCGTCTCCATCAGGAGCGAGAACGAGCTGCCCGCGCTCCAGGAGAGACCGGAGACGGCGGTGCTGGCGATCGCCGTGCCGTTGCGGTGGATCACGAGCCAGGTGGTGCCGTCAGGACGGTGCCAGGCGAGAGCCCGGTAGCCCGAGGACCCGGAACGCCGTGCGCCCAGACCTTCGTACGCCGCCCCGGAGGAGGGCCCGGAGGCGAGCGTGTAGGTGATCCGCGCGGACGTGTCGAGAAGGGACGTGCCCTGCAGCAGCATCTCCCTTGTGTCACCGGGTGCCAGGTTGACCTTGCCCACGCCGTCGCCGACGGAGAGCGCTGCGGCGGAGCCGCTCATCGGCGCCCAGGTGCCGCCCTTGTCGGCGGCGCCCCAGCCGCTGGACACGACACGACCGAACGCGTCGGACGCGGCGAAGACCTGCGCGGTCACGGTCACGGTCTTCGTGACGGCCTTGGACGCGCCGAGGCTGTCGGTCACGGTGAGGGTGATGTCATGCGCGCCGGCCGCGGCGTACGTGTGGCCTGCCGTGGCCCCGGAACCGGCGGGAGACCCGTCGCCCCAGTTCCACGAGTAGGACAGCGTCGCGCCGTCGGACGCACTCGATCCGGCTGCCGAGACGTTGACGCTCAGCCCCGACGCGGTCGCGGTGAAGGCGGCGACCGGGTCGGCATGCGTCGCCTCGACCTGTCGTGTGGTCGACGCGCTCCCGCCGCGGTCGTCGGTCACCGTCAGGGTCACCGTGCGGGTGCCCGGCGTGGCGTAGACGTGCGTCGCGACCTGACCGGTCGAAGTGGTGCCGTCCCCCCAGTTCCATGCGTAGGAGGCGAGGGAGCCGTCGGAGTCCGTCGAGGCGGACGCATCGGCCGAGACCGACAGCCCGTTCGCCGTCGTCTCGAAGGCCGCCGTCGGCAGGACGTTCGGTGCCTTCACCACGACCTGCTTCTCCGCCGTGGTGGCGAGTCCGTTGCTGTCCGTGACGGTCAGCGCCACCGTGTAGGTGCCGGACGCCTCGTACGTGTGGCTCGTCGTCTTGCCGGTGGCCGTCGCCGAGTCATCGCCGAAGTCCCACCGATAGCCGGCGATCGTCGCCGAGCCCGCGGGCGCCGAAGCCTCCGCGTCGAACGCGACGGCGAGGTCGGTCGGCGTGGCGGTGAAGGCAGCGGTCGGGGCCTGGAAGCCCTTGCCGATTCCGTAGTGCGTCTTCACCTGGGTCGCCGTGAGGGCGAACGGGTAGACCGCGACCTCATCCAGCGCCCCCTTGAAGTACTTGGAGCTCGGCTCGGACGGCCATCCGGCGAGGTTGTCTCCGCCGATACGCCAATATCCCGTGTAGTTCTCCGCCGTGGTGGCCCCCGCGAGCGACGACACGAGCTTGCCGTCGACGTAGAGCTTCATCCCCTCCGCGCTCTGCGACGCGACGGCGTGGTGCCACTCGTTGTCGTTGAGCGCGGCGTCGTTCTGGACGGTCTGCGTGCTGCCGTTGTACGTGCCGAAGACGAGACGCCCGTTGTTCGTCATATAGAGATGACGGTCGTAGCTGGTCGACTCACCCGACGCCGCGGCGCCGTAGCCCATCAGCTTGCCGCCGCTGGTGGTGTTGGTCTTGAACCAGAGCTCGGTCGAGAACTCGGACGGCGCGGCGATCTTGCTCCCGGAGGCCACGCGTCCCGCGCTCGTCCCGGTGAAGGTCGAGGCGCCCGTCGCCGTGTTCTCCACCCCGGAGGGTCGAGGCGGTGACGCCCGTGCCGAACACGGGGGTGTTGGACCCGGCCCAGTCCTGCGCGGCGGTGCCGAGCGGGGTAGTAGAGCTGCGGGCCGTCCGCCGTGACGGCGTTGACGTAGTTCGACACGGCACCGGCCGCGATGGTCACGCTCATCGCCTGGCTGGAGACGGAGTTGCCCGCGCTGTCCTTCGCGACGACGGTGTACTCCTGCGTCGATCCGGGAGCTGCGGTCTTGTCCTCGAGGTTCACCGAGGGGCGGTCCCACCAGGTGCCGCGGGCGGTGGCGGTGGCCACCGGGGCAGTGGTGCCGGCCGACGCAGTTCGTAGGTCAGCGTGAGGTCGTCACGGTCCCAGTTCGCGGGGATCGAGATCCGCGCGCGTCCAGGGATGAACGACTGCGCCGTGCCGGTCCAGTTCGCCCCCCGACAGCCGAGGGCCGTCCTTCGCGCCGCCGGGCGGGGTTGGTAGGAGAACCGCACGAGTCCCTCGAAGCGGCCGTTGTTCACGGAGCGGAACTCGCCGCCGATCGAGATCATGTTCCCCGCACCGGTGATCGAGAGTCCGGCCTGAACCCATGCCCGTGGTCACGCCCCGGCCCAGTCCGGCGTCCAGGCGTAGGCCGAGGGCGCCGGCGTCCCGGCCCAGTTCTTGTACGTGCCTCCGGCGGCGGGCTGGTTGCCCAGCAGACCGCGGGCGTCGGCGGTGTACGCCTCCGAGTAACGGTGCGTGCGCGGATTCTGCTCGGGGTGCATGCCCATGGTGCTGCAGGCATGGGTGTGGCTGGTGGTGTAGACCGTCTTGCCGGTCGAGTAGACGCCGTAGTGGGTCGCCCAGGCAGTCCGCGATCCAGCGGACCTGACCGCTTCCGGCCTCGGCCGCGAAGGTGCCCTCGAGGTTGCGGTGGCCGCATCCGCGTAGACCCCAGCCGGTGCCGTACACGGCGTTGGCGTCTGGCCGCGAGGCCGAAGATCCCCGCCTTGCCCGAGTTCGCGCCCGTGTTCGAGCCGTTCTTCACCGTCTGCGGCAGCGCCCATCCGCTGTCCACCGCGCCGGTCGTCTTGTCGAGCGCGACGGTGCCGCGCATCGTCAGGTCGCCGTTGACCTGGGAGAAGCGGCCGGCCGCGATGACGTTCTGACCCGCCGGGTCCATCACCATGGCGTCGACCTGGAGGTCGGTCTGCGGCGCCCAGCTGAGCAGCGCGCCGTTCGTCGCCGAGAAGGCCGCGAGGTTCTTCCGCGGGTCGCGTTGCCCTGCGTGAAGAGAC
>NZ_JBFLUM010000010.1:0-21441 GCF_050470785.1 Microbacterium sp. NRRL B-14842
ACGACGACACGGACCGAGCGGCGGCGCAGGTTCTCCGGGCGCGCGAGGACGTCGATCATGCGGTGCGTGCTCACGCCGCGCAGGGGGATGCGTACGATGTCGCGATCGTCGACGCTGCGCGAGGTGAACCGGGGGAGCATTCCAGGACGCCGCCGGCCGCGACAACCGCCGACACCGCGCCGTAGTCGTTGATGCGGTGGCGGACCTCGACCGGGCGGCGGGCGACGGCGGCGACGGCACGGAGCACGTCGTCGGGGGAGTACCCCCACGCGGCTCGTCACCCAGTGCTCGTCGGCGACCTCGTCCGGCGAGAGGGTGCGGCGACCGGCGAGAGGATGTGCGGCGGCGACCGCGACGTCCAGGGGCTCGCGGACGAGACCGACAGCGCGGATGCCTGCGGTCGGCCACGGCGCGGAGTGCTCCATCCGATGCGCGAGGACGAGGTCGTACCGCGCGGTGAGCCCAGGGAACTCGCTCTGCGCGACATCTTCGTCCGTCAGGCGTACCGTCGGCGCGTGCTCCTTCCCGGAGAGCTCCCGCACGAGCGGGCCGAAGAGCGCCTGACCGACGCTGTGGAACCCGCTGATGCTCACCTCTCCGGTCGCCGCGCCCTCGAAGTCGTCCAGCGCGTGCCGCGCTGCGGCCATGGCATCGATGGCCTCGGCGCCGGCCGCCGCGAGGACCTCGCCGGCAGAGGTCAGCACGAGCGTGCGGCCCTGGCGACGGGTGAGCGGGGCGGGGAAGGAGCGCTGCAGCGCGGCGAGCTGCTGCGAGACGGCGGACGGGGTGACCCGGAGCGTGTCGGCGACAGCCGTCACGCTGCCCAGGGCTCCGAGTTCGCGGAGGATCTGGAGCTGATGGAGTTCCACGTCGATAGTTTAGACCTGGCTATAGAGACGATGCAGAAGCTGCCGATTGTTCTACAGCGACGTATGCGATGAGATCGGAGCATGAAGGCTCTGTTCAAGGAGGAACCCGGCGCCGGCCTCGCGCTCGTGGAGCGACCCGATCCCACGGCCGGCCCCGGCGAGGTCGTCATCCGCGTCCTCCGCACCGGCATCTGCGGGACCGATCTGCACATCCGGCGATGGGACGACTGGGCGGCCTCCGCGATCTCCGCGCCCCTCATCCCGGGACATGAGTTCTACGGCGAGGTCGTCGAGGTCGGATCGCTCGTCCATGACATCGCCGTCGGCGACCGGGTCTCCGGCGAAGGACACATCGTCTGCGGCACCTGCCGGAACTGTCGTGCCGGACGGCGGCAGATGTGCATCCGCACCATCGGGCTCGGTCTGCAGCGCGACGGTGCCTTCGCCGAGTACCTCTCGCTGCCGGCGACCAACGTGTGGGTCCACCACGCCGAGGTCGCTCCGGAGCTCGGCGCGATCTTCGACCCGCTCGGCAACGCCGTGCACACCGCCCTCCGCTTCCCTCTGGTCGGCGAAGACGTCCTCGTCACCGGCTGCGGCCCGATCGGCCTGATGGCGATCGCCGTCGCCCGGCATGCCGGTGCCCGCTTCATCGTGGGGACCGACGTGAGCGGCCCGCGCCTGGAGATGGCGCGAGGGATGGGAGCAGACGACGTCGTCGACGTCTCCCGCCAGGAGATCCGCGACGCGCAGCGGGCGCTCGGCATGCGCGAGGGTTTCGACATCGGCTTCGAGATGAGCGGTGCGGCATCGGCGCTCCCGGCGATGATCGACAACATGAACCACGGCGGACGGATCGCGATGCTCGGGCTGCCGTCGACGGGGTTCGACATCGACTGGGGCAAGCTCGTCACGCATATGCTCACCATCACCGGCATCTATGGTCGCGAGATGTTCGAGACCTGGAACGCCATGGGGGCGATGCTGCAGACGAGCGCGACACTGCGGGCGGCCATCGGCCGCGTGATCGCCGAGGTCGTGCCGGCGCGCGACTGGGAGCGCGGATTCGCGGCGGCGGAGTCCGCCGGCACGGGCAAGATCATCCTCGACTGGACGGAGCTGTGATGTACGCGACCTTCAAGGACCATGTGGCGCAGGAGCTGGCGGGGATCGAGGAGGCCGGGCTCACCAAGCACGAGCGCGGCATCCGCGGACCGCAGCGGGCGGAGATCACGGCCGACGGCGCCGAGGTGCTCAACTTCTGCGCGAACAACTACCTCGGGCTCGCCGACGACCCCCGCATCCTCGCTGCGGCCCGGACGGCCCTGGACGAGTGGGGGTACGGGCTCGCGAGCGTGCGCTTCATCTGCGGCACGCAGGAGCAGCACCTCGAACTCGAGCGTCGGCTGGCGGACTTCCTCGGCACCGACGACGCGATCCTCTACTCGTCCTGCTTCGACGCCAACGGCGGTGTCTTCGAGACGCTGTTCTCCGCGGAGGACGCGATCATCTCGGACGAGTTGAACCACGCGTCCATCATCGACGGCATCCGCCTCTCGAAGGCGCGCCGACTCCGGTACCGCAACCGCGACATGGCGGATCTGGAGGAGCAGTTGCGGGCGGCCGCCGATGCCCGGTTCCGCGTGATCGTGACCGACGGCGTCTTCTCGATGGACGGCTACATCGCCCCGCTCGCTGAGATCTGCGACCTCGCCGAGCGGTACGACGCCCTCGTCTTCGTGGACGACTCGCACGCGGTCGGCTTTGTCGGGGAGAACGGGCGAGGGACGCCGGAGCTGTGCGGCGTCGCAGATCGTGTCGACATCTACACCGGCACCTTCGGCAAGGCGTTGGGCGGCGCCTCCGGGGGGTACGTCGCCTCCCACGCGGAGATCGTCGCGCTGCTGCGTCAGCGTTCCCGTCCGTACCTGTTCTCGAACACCCTCGCTCCGGCCATCGTGGCCGGTACCCTGACCGCACTTGACCTCGTCGAGGGATCGGCGGACCTGCGGGCGCGGCTGCGGGACAACGCAGCCCTGTTCCGCACCCGGATGGCGGAGGAAGGCTTCGATCTGCTTCCCGGAGAGCACCCGATCGTGCCGGTCATGTTCGGTGATGCCGCGCTCACAGCCCGGATCGCCGCGGCGATGCAGGACCAGGGCGTCTACGTGACGGCGTTCAGCTTCCCGGTGGTGCCGCGGGGGAAGGCGCGCATCCGGGTGCAGCTCTCCGCCGCGCACTCCGCCGAGCAGGTCGAGCGCTGTGTAACGGCCTTCGTCGCGGCGCGGGATGCGGTGAGCTGACCGCGTTGCAAAGAAAAGCTTGCAAAGAGTTGTTTGCAAGCGTACCTTTGCATGCATGACGAACGAGACGCAGGTACGGACGCTGGATGCGGGAGCGCTCAAGGCGCTGGCGCATCCGCTGCGGGTCAAGATCTTCGATCTGCTCGCCTCTCGTGGTCCTCAGACGGCCAGCTCTCTCGCGGCCCTCGTCGGGGAGACCTCGGGATCCACCAGCTACCACCTCCGCGCCCTCGCCGCCCACGATCTCATCCGCGAAGTGGAAGGTCGTGGCACGGCGCGGGAGCGGTGGTGGGAGCGCCCGAAGGGCCGCATCGACGTGCCGGGACCGGACGAGCAGATGTCGCCGGCCAACCGTGCCGCGGCCCAGATCGTGACATCGGAGTTCTTCCGGCTCCGGCACGAGACGCTGATGCAGTACCTCAACCGCTCGGATGCCGACATCCCCGAGGGGTGGCGTGACGTGGGTCTGACCATCACCACGCACCTCGACATGACCGCGGAGCAGGCGATGTCGCTGCGGGCGGAACTGGAGGCCGTCGTGGAGAAGGCGATCGCGCAGTACCGCGGTCAGGAGGGCCCGGACGTGCGCCGTGTCTCCCTCCGTGCCGAGATCTTCGACCTCCCCACGCCTGGAGGCGCCGCCGCGGCCGAGACGACGGACGCATCATGACCGCCGCCACCCTGCACCTCGTCAGTCCCACGCGGACGGAGCGCGGCCTGCTGCACCTCGCCGACCGGGTCACCGCCATGATCGAGCACCGGATCGAGCGTCGCGCACAGCGGCGGGTCCTCGCCCTCGACCTCCTCCGCGAACAGCAGGCCCGCCGGCATGACCCGCACGCCGTGGACCATCTCCTCGCGCAGCTCGGAGCCCCGCGCCGCTGACGCCGAGACCCCGGATACGCGTCGAGACCCCCTCCTATCCGCGCGGGGAGGAGGGGGTCTCGACGATGAAGCGGGGTCTCGGCGATCAGAAGGGGCGGGCGATGACCTCGCCGGAGGAGGACTGGAGGACCTCCCAGCCGGCGTCGAGCTCCGCGATCGCGCGGCCCTCGAGCCAGGTGAGGGTCCAGTGACCGGTGAGGCCCTGGGACTCGACCTCGGCGATCGCGGGGCGCAACGCCTCGGGGACGGACGCGGGCGGCTGCGCCCCCGTGGCCCAGCGCGTGCCGAGCTGCATCAGGAAGCCTCGACCGGGGCGAGCTCGATCGCGGTGACCGCGAACTCCTCCGCCTCGGAGATCTCGAGCGCGGCGATGCGGCCGACAGCGCGGAGGTCGTCCGCCGCGGCGCGCAAGGCCTCGACCTTCGCGGCGGGTGCGGCGATGGCGGCACGGGAGACCGGGGTCTTCTGCGACGCCTTCGCCTCGGTCTTCGCGCGCCGGATGCCGATGAGCGCCTCGCTGGCGGCGGCCAGCACGGCCGGGTCGCCCTCGATGCCGAGCTTCTCGGGCCACGCTGCGGTGTGCACGGAGCCCTCCTCGAACCACGACCATGCCTCCTCCGTGGCGAAGGAGAGCACCGGTGCGAGCAGGCGGAGCAGCGTGGACAGCGCCAGACGCAGCGCGAGGGCGGCCGAGGCCTGGCCCACGTCGTTCTGGTTGTAGGCGCGCTCCTTCACGAGCTCCAGGTAGTCGTCGCAGAACGTCCAGAAGAACGCCTCGGTCAGCTCGAGCGCTCTGGCCGCGTCATACCGGTCGAAGGCCGCGGTCGCCTCCGCCACCACGCCATCGAGTGCCGTGAGCATCGAGGCGTCGAGCGCATGCGTCACCTGCGCGCCCTCGGGCACCGGGAACGACAGCACGAACTTGGCGGCGTTGAGCACCTTGATCGCCAGACGCCGACCGATCTTCACCTGAGTCGGGTTCTGCGGGTCGAACGCCGCGTCCATGCCGAGTCGGCTGGAAGCCGCCCAGTACCGCACCGCGTCCGAACCGTGGGCGTCGAGCACGTCGGCCGGGGTGACCACGTTG
Organism: Microbacterium sp. NRRL B-14842; assembly: GCF_050470785.1. Taxonomy (NCBI): domain Bacteria; kingdom Bacillati; phylum Actinomycetota; class Actinomycetes; order Micrococcales; family Microbacteriaceae; genus Microbacterium; species Microbacterium sp. NRRL B-14842. The sequence continues at coordinate 5,145 of NZ_JBFLUM010000010.1, forward strand.
CCCTTCGACTTCGACATCTTCTTGCGGTCGGGGTCGACGATGAAGCCGGAGATGGCGGCGTTCTTCCACGGGGCGCGGCCGTCTTCGAGCGTGGAGCGCAGCATGGTCGAGAAGAGCCAGGTGCGGATGATGTCCTGTCCCTGCGGGCGCAGATCGAACGGAGCAGTGAGCTGCCACAGCTCCTCGTCGCGCTGCCAGCCGCCCGCGAGCTGCGGGGTCAGCGACGAGGTCGCCCACGTGTCGAGGATGTCGGCTTCGGCGTCGAACCCGCCCGGCACGCCGCGCTGGGCCTCGGTGTAGCCGGCCGGCACATCCGTGGTCGGGTCGATGGGCAGCGCGGCCGCGTCCGGGGTGAGCACGCGGTCGTAGTCGCGCTCGCCGTTCTCGTCCAGCGCGTACCAGAGCGGGATCGGCACACCGAAGAACCGCTGCCGGGACACGAGCCAGTCGCCGGTGAGGCCGCCGACCCAGTTCTCGTAGCGGACCCGCATGAAGTCGGGGTGCCACGCCAGCTCGGTGCCGTGCGCGAGGAGCTGCTCGCGCAGCTCGCCGTCGCGGGCGCCGTTGCGGATGTACCACTGCCGGGTCGAGACGATCTCGAGCGGGCGGTCGCCCTTCTCGAAGAACTTCACGGCGTGCTGGAAGGGCTTGCCGACGGCGGTCATGTCGCCGGTCTCCTGCAGCTTCTCGACGATCGCCTTGCGGGCGCTGAAGACGGTCTTGCCTGCCACGTTCTCCGCGTACCAGGCGCGGGCGTCGGCGTCGGCCACGATCGACGGGGCCTCGGGGAGGAAACGGCCGTCGAGACCGATCGTGGTCATGTTAGGCAGGGACTCGCCGGCAGCGGTGCGCAGCTCGCGCCACCAGATGATGTCGGTCACGTCGCCGAAGGTGCAGACCATGGCGGCGCCGGTGCCCTTGTCGGGCTGGGCGAGGTGGTGGCCGTGGATCTCGATCTCGGCGCCGAAGTAGGGCGTGCGGACCTTCGTGCCGATGAGGTGCTTGTGCGGTCCCTCGGGGTGGGTCACGATCGCGATGCACGCGGGGAGGAGCTCCGGGCGCGTGGTGTCGATCGCGATGGAACCGGAACCGTCCGCGAAGGGGAACTCGATCGTGTGGTACGCGGCCTGCTGGTCGCGATCCTCGAGTTCGGCCTGCGCGATCGCGGAGCGGAAGTCGATGTCCCACAGCGTCGGCGCCAGGGCCTGATAGGCCTCGCCGCGCTCGATGTTGCGGAGGAAGGCGAGCTGACTCTGCCGGATCGTGTCGTCGGAGATGGTGCGGTAGGTCTGCGTCCAGTCCACGCTCAGCCCGAGCTGACGGAACAGCGCCTCGAACTGCTTCTCGTCCTCGATCGTGAGGCGCTCGCACAGCTCGATGAAGTTGCGACGGCTGATCGGCTGCTGGTCGGCGGCGCGGCTCGACTTGTTGTCGCCGCCCTCGAACGGCGGGGTGAAGTCGGCGTCGTAGGGGAGCGACGGGTCGCAGCGCACACCGTAGTAGTTCTGCACACGGCGCTCGGTGGGCAGGCCGTTGTCGTCCCAGCCCATCGGGTAGAACACGGTCTTGCCGCGCATGCGCTCGTACCGCGCCTTGACGTCGGTGTGCGTGTAGGAGAACACGTGACCGATGTGGAGGCTGCCGGAGGCGGTGGGCGGCGGGGTGTCGATCGAGTAGACGCCCTCACGGCCGAGCTCGGCGGCGCACAGACGGTCGAACAGGTACGTACCCTGCTCCGCCCAGGCGGCGTCCCACTTCGCTTCGAGACCTTCGAGTGCGGGCTTGTCGGGAATGGCGGACATGGAGGTCTCCTCGAGCGATGTATGCGGCACTGTGTGAGCGTGCCTGAGTGTGGGTGGTGCCGCCCAGTCTACCGAGCGCAAGGGACGGGCGCTCGACCCGGGGGAGCGTCCGGCGCGGCACTGCGGCCGGCCCCTCCGACGCTGGGAGGATCGGAGCATGACACCGCCGTCGTCCTCGTCCTCCCGTCCCCGTCTCGCCGACCTCGGGGTCCCGTCCGGCGCCTTCGCGCGCGGCCCGGCGAACGCCATCACCGATGTCCGCGGCGTGCGGGTGGGGCACGCCACGCTGCACGGCGACGGTCTGCACACGGGAGTGACGGCCATCGTCCCCGACGCCCTCACCGCCGAGCGCCGCAGCCTTCCCGCGAACCTCTCGGTCGGCAACGGCTACGGCAAGCTCGTGGGTGCCACGCAGCTCCGCGAGCTCGGGGCTCTGGAGACGCCGGTCCTACTGACCTCGACCCTGTCCGTGTTCCGCGTCGCGGATGCGCTGCTCGGGCACCTGCTGGCGACGCCGGCGCATGCGCGGACGACCACGTTGAACCCGGTGGTGGGCGAGACGAATGACGGGTTCCTCTCCGACATCCGCCGGCGGGCCGTGGGCGAGGAGCAGGTGACGGCGGCACTGGCTGCGGCGGCAGCGGGTCCGGTCGCGGAGGGGTGCGTCGGTGCCGGTGCCGGAACCGTCGCCCTCGGGTACAAGGGCGGCATCGGCACGGCGTCCCGTCTGGTCGATGTCGCGGGGAGCGCGTCCACGGTCGGGGCTCTCGTGCAGACGAATTTCAGCGGCACGTTGCGGATCGCGGGGGTGCCGCTGCCCGCGGAGGAGCTGCTCGCCGAGGAGCCGGCACAGCCCGTCGGCAACTCGTGCATGATCGTCGTCGCGACGGATGCGCCCGTCGACGGCCGTCAGCTCGGCCGGGTGGCCCACCGCGCCGTGTTCGCGATGCGGGGCGTGGGCGCCGACTACGCACAGGGCAGCGGCGACTACGCGATCGCCTTTTCCGTGCACGACCCGGCGTCGGGCGGTCCTGCGGCGGATGACGACCTCTCGCCGCTCTTCGCCGCGACGATGGACGCTGTCGAGGAGGCGCTGATCAACTCGGTGCTCGCCGCGGAGACCACCGTGGGCCCCGAGGGGCGGACGGCGCACGCGGTGCCGATCGACCGGGTGCGGGAGCGTCTGGCTCGTGCCGGAGCCGTCTGACCCGCATTCACAACTCAGGAGAAACCGGGTCGGCGGTGCCGCGGGTGCGGCGCGTCGTACCGACTGACACCGGATGTCCTGAGTTGTGAACCGTGGTCAGTCGGCGAGCGCGGCCTGGATGCCCTCGCCGATGCGACGCATCGCGGCCAGCACCGGACCGCGTCCGTCGGCTCCTCTGTCCCAGTTGGCCAGCACGGCGTAGGCGATCCGGCGGCTGGGGGACATCGCGATCCCGGTGTCGGCGCGGACGCGGGAGATCGTGCCGGTCTTGTTCAGCAGCCAGACGCCGCGGTCGAAGCCCCAGTGCGCGAGCGGGTCGAGGTCGAACGCCGAGGCGACCATCGACAGGTCCATGCCCGCGCCCAGCCAGCGGCGCAGCGTGTCGGCCGAGGCGGGGGAGAGGTCGGTGCCGTCGGCGAGCCGCGACATGAAGCGCACGAGTTCCGCGGCGTTCGCGTGCGACAGCGTGCGGGGTGCGCCGGGCGGGATCGGCCACCGCACGATGTCGTCGAGGGCGGAGGCGGTGTAGCCGAGCGCGCGGGTGTGCTCCTGCACGGTCGGGATGCCGATGACGCGACCCAGCGTGTTGGTCGCGGCGTTGTCGCTCACCGCTCCGATGAGAGCGGCCACGTCGTACAGCGACAGCTCGGATGCCTGGAGCAGGTACCAGAGACCGGAGTCCTCGATGGCCTCGACCGGCCGCCGGGTGACCCGGTCCTCGAGGGTGCGCGTGCCCGCGTCGACCTCGGTGAGGAGCCGGTGCAGGAGGAAGATCTTGCCGACGCTCGCGGTGTCCTGCACCGTCTCCGGGTCATGGCGCAGCAGCACCTCGCCCGAGTCGACGTCCTGGACGAGCACCGACCACACCGTGCCGTTCTCGTCGGGGAGCTCCACGTCGATCGTGCTCATGCGTCCTCCTCGTCCCGTGCACGCCCGGTCACGTGCGCACGGATGAGCTCGCCGACGGCGCGCATGCCGTCGAGCACGGGCGCGCGGAGATCGGCCGCGGAGTCCTTCCAGTTCGCCGCCACTGCATACGCGACGGCGGCCCTCGGGCCCCGCAGCAGCCCGACGTCGACGCGGGCGAAGCCCACGCTGCCGGTCTTGTGGCGCAGCACCATGCCCTGATACTCGGCCTCGACGTGGGCGAGGGGGTCGAGGAGGAAGGCGTCGGCGGTCATCGACGTGTCGGTGTCGGCGGCGAGCCAGTCCAGCACCCGGGCGCTTACCGCGGGCGAGAACGCCTCGCCGGCACCGAGACGGCGCATCACGTCGGACAGCTCGGCCGCGGTGCCGAACGACGGCGTCCAGGGCAGGTCGGGGGTGCGCTCGTTGCGGATGTAATCGTGCAGCGCGGTGTCGCGGTACCCGAGGGCCGGGGCGACGGCCCGCACCTCCTCCAGGCCGCAGAGATGGATCAGCGCGTTCGTGGCGAGGTTGTCGCTCACCGCACCGACGAGGAGCGCCGCGTCGTGCACCGTGATGCGCTGATCGTGCATGCGGTACAGCAGTCCGGAGTCCTCGACGCGGTGCTCGTCCGGGATCTCGATCCGGTCGTCCTCGGCGAGCGTGCCCGCCTCCAGCCGTCGAGCGACCTCGAGGAGCAGGAAGATCTTGCCGATGCTCGCGGTCTCGCACTGCGTGTGCGGCTCGTGCTCGGCCAGGGTCTCCGCGGTGCCGGCGTCGACGAGCCGGATCGACCAGGTGACACGGGGGTCGATGGGAGGAAGCGCGATCATGGCCGTCCCACCGTGAGGCGGGGCTCGTCGCCGGTCGCGTCCAGCACCCCGTCCACACCGAGCGGGATGGTGAGGGCGTGCGGGTCGTGGCCGAAGCCCTGCTCCCACAGCACGGGGACGCCGGCGTCCTGGAACTCGTCCCGCATGAGCGCGTGGACGAGGTCGAGGTCGCCGCACTCATGCCAGGAGCCGAGCACGACGCCCGTCGCCTGGGCGAGACGGCCCGCGCGCCGGAGCTGCGTGACGAAGCTGTCGAGGCGGTACGGCTCCTCGGTGATGTCCTCCAGGAAAAGGATGCCGGGGGCGGGGACGTCCGCCTCCGGGGCGCCGAGTCCGGCGGCGAGCAGACTGAGGTTGCCGCCCGTGAAGCGTCCCTCGGCGCGCCCCGGCGTCATGATCTCGGTCTTCGGGCCGATGAGCTCGCGTCCGCGCCATGGTTCGAAGAGCCAGCGCTGCACGTCGTCGCGCACCTGCTCGGAATCGCGGAAGACGTTGTTGCCCGCCATCGGGCAGAAGAGCGTCGCGACGTCGAGATGCGCGCGCCACGTCTCGTGCAGGGCGGTCACATCGGACGAGCCCGTGAGGAGCTTCGGTCGTCCGTCCTTGCGCAGCGCGCCTCGGCGCATGTCGGCCCAGTCGATGCCGTCGAGGAGGCGCAGGGCCCCGTAGCCGCCTCGGGCCGTGACGACGGCGTCCACCTCGGGATCGAGCCAGGCGTCGACGAGGTCGGCGCGGCGGAGCTCGTCCGGCCCCGCAAGGTACGACGCGCGCGGGTGCGGCGTGAGGACATGCTCTCCCACCCGGACCTTCAGGCCCCAGGACTCGTAGTAGCCGACGGCGCGCTGGGTGTTCTCCTCGTTACCGGGACCGGAGGGCGAGACGATCGCCACGGTGTCGCCGGGCTGCAGGGGCGCTGTGTCGAGATAGGGCGACACCGCCGCCTCCGTCGTGACGCTCATGCCGTCTTCTCCTCGATGCGCGGCGCCGCGGACAGCAGGTGCCTGGTGTACTCGTGCTGCGGGTTCAGCAGCACCTCTTCGGTGGGGCCGTGCTCGACGATCTGCCCGTGGTACATCACCGCGACGGTGTGGGCGATGTTCCAGGCGAGACCGAGGTCGTGCGTGATGACGAGGGCGGAGAGCCCGAGGCGGCGGCGCAGCTCCAGCAGGAGTCCGAGGATCTCCCCGCGCACGGACGCGTCGAGCGAGGCGACGGGCTCGTCCGCGATGAGCATCTGCGGCTGCACGGCGAGGGCCCCCGCGATGACGACGCGCTGCCTCTGCCCGCCGCTGAGCTCCTGCGGGATGGCGCCGAAGTAGCGCTCCGGCGGGGTGAGTTCCGCGTCGGCGAGGCTCTGCGCCACCCGCTCGCGCTCGTCGCCGGCGAAGCGCTGCACACGCAGCCCCTCGGCGACGGACTCGTACACGCTGTGCTTCGGGTTCAGCGCGGCCCACGGGTCCTGCAGCACGAGCTGCACCTGCGAGCGGAACCGCGCGAGGTCGCGTCCTTTCGACGGAAGGGGTGCGCCGTCGAAGCGGATCTGCGACCCGGGGTCGGCAGGCTGCAAGCCCATCAGCGCGCGGGCGAGGGTCGACTTGCCCGAGCCGGACTGGCCGACGAGCGCCACGATCTCGCCTGTGCGCACGGAGAGGTCGACGTCGCGGACCGCATGCACGGGGCGCCCGCCGGAGCGGTAGGTGACGTTGACGCCGCGGGCCTCGAGCAGCACCTCGTCGCCGTGCGTGATCTCCGGCACCTCGTCCGCGCCACGACCGTGCCGGGTCACCGGGGCCATCCGCGAGGCCGGGTCGCCGATCGTGGGGAAGGCGTCGGCGAGCTGACGCGTGTACGCCTCCTGCGGGGTGGTGCAGACGGCGTAGCTCTCGCCGACCTCGACCAGCTCCCCGTCGCGCATGATGGCGATCCGGTCGCACGCCGTGGCGAGCACCGACAGGTCGTGGCTGATCATGAGCATCGAGATGCCGCGCTCGGCCACGAGCCGGGAGATCATGTCGAGGATCTGCTTCTGCACGATCACGTCGAGCGCGGTGGTCGGCTCGTCCGCGATGATGACCTCGGGATCGCAGGCGAGGGCCATAGCGATCATCACGCGCTGCTTCTGGCCGCCGGAGAGCTCATGCGGGTACGACTCGCTCTTCTGCTGCGGCAGGTCGACGATGTCGAGCAGTTCGCGCACGCGTTCTCTGCGTGCCTTCTCGCCCTTCCAACGCTCCGAGGCGTGCAGCTCGAGCGCCTCCAGGAGCTGCCAGCCGACGGTGCGCACCGGGTTGAGCGAGTGCATCGCGCCCTGGAACACGATGGACGTCTGCGCCCAGCGCACGGCGCGCAGCTGCCCGAAGGACAACGCGGCGACATCCTCGTCGCCCAGCAGCACACGGCCGCTGAGACGGGCGTTGCGCGGCAGGAGCCGGAGCACGCTCATGGCGAGCGTGGACTTCCCGGAACCGGACTCGCCGGCGATGCCGAGGGTCTGCCCTGCCGGGAGGGTGAGCGAGACGTTGCGCACGGCCGCCACCTCGTCCCGACCGGACCGCCCGGAGGTGCGGTACGTGATGGAGACGTCGTCGAAGATCAGGTCGGGCATCTCAGCGGCTCCTCAGCGTCGGGTTGGTGATGTTCTCGACGGCACGGCCCATCAGGGTGAACGACAGCACGACGAGGACGATGGCGATGCCGGGCACGAGCACGTACCACCAGTAGCCGCTGGTCGCCGCGGAGACGTCCATCGCGTTCTTCAGGATCGAGCCCCAGGACTGCAGCGTGGTGTCGCCGAGGCCGAGGAACGCCAGGGTGGATTCGGAGATGATCGCCGAGCCGACCGTGAGCGTCGTGTTGGCGAGCACGAGCGGCAGCACCCCGGGGAGGAGGTGCTTCATGATGATGTGCCAGTGCCCGGCGCCGAGGGCCCGCGAGCGTTCGATGTAGTCGCGCGACTCCACGGACAGGGTCTGCGCGCGGACGACGCGGGCGGTACCGGCCCACGAGGTCAGGCCGATCGCGATGATGATGGTCCAGACGCCGCGGCTCAGCACCGACGACAGCACGATCGCGAGGATCAGCGACGGCAGCACGAGGAAGAAGTCGATGATGCGCATCATCAGCCCGCCGAAGAAGCCGGTGAAGTGGCCCGCCGAGAGGCCGACGAGGGTGCCGATGATCATCGACATTGCCGTGGCGGCGAGGCCGACGAGCAGGGACACCCTGGCGCCCCACACCATGCGGACCCAGATCTCGCGACCCTGATGGTCGGTGCCGAGGGGATGCTCCCAGGACGGCGGCGCGAAGCGCTGCACGTCGACGAGTTTCGTGACGTCGAGCATGCTGGCGGGGGCGATCACGGGGGCGAAGATCGCGATGAGCGCGACGATCACGAGGAAGACGAGGCCCACCATGCCCGCCCGGTGCTGGGCGAACTGCCGGCAGAAGTCGACGAACGCGGTGCCGCGGCGGTGCCACGCCAGAGCACGGGGTGAACGGATGGTCGGGGATGCCGTGGTCATGCGCGCCTCACCCTCGGGTCGAGCTGACGGTAGATGAGGTCCGCGATGAGGTTCATCGCGATGATGATCGTGGAGAACACCACGAAGGTACCCTGCAGGAGCGGGAGGTCGGGTCCGGAGATGGCCTCGAAGGTCAGCTTCCCGAGCCCGGGCCAGGAGAACACCGTCTCCACCGTGACCGCCCCGGCGATGAGGCCGCCGATGTGCATGAAGACGAGCGTCACGGTCGGCAACAGGGCGTTGGGGACGGCGTGCCGACGGCGGACGAGGTCTTCCCTGAGGCCCTTGGCCCGCGCGGTCGTGAGGTAGTCGGCGCCCATCTCCTCGAGGAGCGAGCTGCGCATCACCATCAGGTACTGCGCGTAGACGACCGCGACCATCGTGATGACCGGGAGCACCATGTGCGAGATCACGTCCAGGACCGCGCCGACCGGATCGGTGGGCGGGTTGGGGGAGACCATGCCTCCGGTCGGGAACCAGTGCAGCGTGCCGCCGAAGATCATCAGGAGCAGCAGCGCCAGCCAGAAGGTCGGTACCGACCAGAACACGAGCGAGGTGCCGGAGACGATGCGGTCGAAGGTGGAGCCGTGCTTCCAGGCCGCCTTCTGCCCGAGCCAGAGACCGAGCGCGATCGCGATGATCGCCGCCGTGCCGGTGAGGAGGATCGTGTTCCAGAAGTACTGGCCGATGAGCTCGGACACGGAGGTGCGGTAGACGTAGCTCGTGCCGAAGTTCAGGGTGAACACGTTGCCGAGGTAGTCGACGAACTGCTGCCACAGGGGCTTGTTCAGGCCGAGCTGCTCGCGTAGCTGGTCGGCCTGCTCGGCGCTCATGCCGCGCTCACGGGCGATCGAGGCGACCGGATCGCCTGGCAGGATCTTGAAGGCGAAGAATCCGAGGAGGATCACCATCGCCAGGCTGATGGCCGCGCCGCCGAGCTTGACCAGGAAGTAGCGGAGGGCGCCGACGCCCTTCGGCTGCTCCTCGGCCGCGGCGCTCGTCGCGATGGCGGAGGTGGACGGGGGAACCGCGTTGGACATGGGGGTCTCCTTACAGCGGACCGGGAGACGCCGCGGGGGCGGAAGCCCGCCACCCGCGGCGTCTCGCCGGACTCATTCGACGTCGGCGATGTTGCGGCGACGGATCAGGAAGAAGATGAGTCCTCCGATCAGGACCACCCCCACCACGACGCCTCCGATGATGAGTCCGGTGTTCGTGCCGGTGCCGCCGGCGGTCGCCCCCTCGACGGGCTCGACGGTCAGGTAGCCCCAGTAGCCGGCCTGGTTGGCGATGATGCCGCCGTCCTTCGGCTGCAGGGTGAAGCCTGTGAAGCGGTCGGAGCGGTAGGCCTCCAGCGAGTTGGCGTACCAGGTCGCGACCTGCGCGGTGTCGGTGTAGTTCAGCGCGAGCATGTCGTGCACGATCTCCTGGCGCTTCTCCGGGTCGATCTCGGACCGCTGCGCGGCGTACATCTCGTCGAACTCCGGGTTGCAGTACCCGTCCTGCGTGGTGCCGCCGGTGCCGTCGGTCGCGGTCGGCAGGTTCATGCAGGTGTTGATGCCCAGCTGGTAGTCGGGGTCGGGATTGACCGACCAGCCGCTGAAGTACAGGTCGTAGTCGCCGGACGTGGCCTTCGCGCTGATCGTGTCGGAGTCGGTGGACTCGACCGTGATCTCGATCCCGATGTCCTTCATCCACGGGACGAAGAAGTCGGAGATGGACTGCTCGTTGGCATCGTCCGCATCCGTCAGCAGGCGCAGGCTCAGGCGCTGGCCGTCCTTCTCGCGGATGCCGTCCGCGCCGGGAACCCAGCCGGCCTCGTCGAGCTTCGCCTGTGCGGCCTCGGGGTCGAAGCCGACGATCACGTCGTCGTCGTCGGAGAGGTGCCACTTCGGGAAGGACGCCGGGATGAAGCTCGTGGCGAGCGTGCCCTCGCCGTCCAGCACCTTGTCGAGCAGGGTGGCCGTGTCGGTGCCGAGGCGGATGGCCTGGCGGACCTCGAGCTCCTTCAGCGCGGCGTTGCCGGTGCCGTAGGGCACGTTGTCGCGCGTCTGCTGACCGACGTTGATGCTGATCGAGTGGTAGCGGCGGCCCTCGCCGGAGTGCGTGGTGACGCCGTCGACGCCGTCGAGTGCCGAGAACTGGGTCGGGGTGAGGCCGGTGACGAGGTCGACGTCGCCCGCCTTGAGCGCCTGCACCTGGGCGTCGGAGTTCGTGTAGTACACGTACTGGATCGCGTCGATCTTGGGGGCGCCGCGCCAGAAGTTCTCATTCGCCTTCAGCACGATGGACTGGTTGGCCGAGTAGCTGTCGAGGACGAACGGACCGGAGCCGACGACGTCGGCGTCGTTGGTGAAGGTGGTGGGGTCGTCGACCGCCTCCCAGATGTGCTTCGGGACGATCGGGATCTCCGAGCCGGGGTTCGGGGCCTGCGGCGTCTTCAGGGTGATCACGACGGTCTTGTCGTCGGGGGTCTCGACGGTGTCGAAGTTCGAGACGAGGTTGCCGTTGGCGGTGCCGAGGGCGGGGACCGTCATCATCTGGTCGTACGTGTACTTCACGTCGGCGGAGGTGATGGGCTCACCGTCCGACCAGACGAGGTCGTCCTGGAGGGTGAAGGTCCAGGTCTGGCCGCCGTCCGTCGCCTCCCAGGAGTCCGCGAGGCCCTTCGTGGGGGAGCCGTCCTCGGCGTCGTTCTGCACGAGCGACTCGTAGACGTACCGGATGATGTTCGTCGGCGTCAGGTAGATCGAGATGAACGGGTTGAACGTGTCCACGAATCCGGAGGTAGCGATCCGGAGCGTCGTCTCGGACGCCGGGGACTCGGTGGCGGCGCTGACGGACTGCGCCTGGGCGGCGCCGGCCGGAGCGGCGATGAGGAGCGCGGAGGCGATCGCGGCGGCGGTCAGACTTCGCACGGTTCTGGAGCGGGGGGCAAGACGCATGGAAGGTCCCTTCGGGCGCCGCCCGGATCCACAGTGAAGCCGGGTCGGTGCTGACCATGCAAGCGGAAGACGGCCGCGCGGTCAAGACATTCGATGCGTATCGCGGAAGAAAAGTGCCGACACCCGGAAAGATCGCCGGCCGTCGAGGGGGTGTAACACGGCGGAAACACGCGGATGCCAGGATGCGCCGGGAGAGATCGCCGAGGCGGACGGTGGTCACACGTCCCAGACATCCGGAACGTATCCCGGGTCGGTTTCGCTCGGGCGCGGGAACCGGAATCGTATCGTCACTCCGTCGGGATGGTGAGCACGGCGCGCAGGAGCGCGATGCGTTCGTGCAGGGAGGAACGCAGGAAGTGCTCGTCCACCGCGTGCGCGCCGCCACCCCGCGGGCCGAAGCCGTCGACCGTCGGGAGCCCGCGGCCGCCGAGGAGGTTGGTGTCGCCCGCGCCGGCCGCGGGGCGGCCGTCGACGTGCTGGCCGAGCGCGGCCCCTTTCTCGGCGATCCGCGCGAGGAAGGTGGCGTCCGCCGCGGAGGCACGCCAGGCGGATCGGGCGCTGAGCACGGCGACCTCGACGTGGGCGCCAGGGCGCACGGGGGTCAGACCGCGGAGAGCGGCGAGGACGCGCTCCTCGGAGTCCGGGTCGAGGAAGCGGAGTCCTATCTCGGCCGCGGCCTGCGCCGGCACCACGTTGGTGCGCGCCCCGCCGTCGATGACCCCGACGTTGCAGAGCACCGGGCTCGGCAGATCCGGGTCGGCGACGATCGCGCGGACCCGCAGGAGCTGGTCGACGAGTTCGTCGATCGCCGAGACGCCGTGCTCCGGGTCGAGCGCGGCGTGGGCCGCGCGTCCGGTGACGGCGATGCGCACCCGGGCACTGCCGCGGCGGCCGACCTTGAGGGCGCCGTCGGGATGCGGGGACTCGAACCCGATGGCGCAGGCCGCACCTCGAGCCCGCTCCGCGAGCAGGGGGCCCGAGACCGGCGAGCCGATCTCCTCGTCCGCGACCAGCACGATCCGCACCGCGCGCCGCTGTGCGAGCGGCAGGGGCTGCAGGCGGCGCAGCGTCTCCAGCATCACGACGATGCCGGCTTTCATGTCGTAGGAGCCGGGGCCGCGCACGACATCGCCCTCCTCGCTCCATGGCAGGTCGTCCGCCAGCGTGCCGACCGGCCACACGGTGTCGGTGTGGCCGATGAGGAGCACCGGGTCTCCGGTGCCGGGGACGTCGATGACGAGGTCTGTCCCGAGCTCGTGCGGAACCCGCTGGACGGTGCCGCCGACGCCGGCGAACCACGCGGACAGCAGGTCGGCGATACGGCCGCTCGCCTCGACGTCGCGGCTCGGCGTCTCGAGCAGCACGAGTTCGCGCACGAGTGCGATGATGTCGTCGGAAGGATGGTCCGCGTCGCGCACTGCCGAAGGAGTCGTCACGGTTACGAACCGTATCTTGCCCCTTGATCACCCCGCAACCCGCCGATAGCATCGCTCAGAGCAGCAGGACTTCTCGATCTTAGGAAACGTATCGTGCCTCTTTCTTCGGTGGCCGCCGGTGTCGCCCACGGCTGCCGCGAACTCACCCAGTACGCCGAGTTCCGTGAGGCCGCCGCGCTGTACGCCCGCGTCTTCGCCTACACGGAGAACGAGTACGCGCTCAACGCCAACCTGCTCACCGCCCTCGCCCGCAACGGTGGTTCCGCGGTCGGCGCCTTCGCCGACGACGGAACGCTGATCGGATTCGCCTACGGCTTCGCCGGCTGCGACACCGCCGGTGCGTCGTTCCACTATTCACAGGCGGCGGCCGTCGACGCCGCGCACCAGGGGCGGGGCGTCGGCCAGGCACTCAAGTTCGCGCAGCGCGCGGTGGCTCTGCGCTGGGGGCAGCGGACGATGCGGTGGACGTTCGATCCGCTGCTCTCGCGCAACGCCCATTTCAACCTGAGCTCGCTCGGCGCCGTCGGCATCGCGTACGAACGGGACTACTACGCCCGTCCCGACACCGACCGCCTGGTGGTCTCCTGGGATCTGGACGCCGCCGATCACCCGATCCGCCGCACCCTCCCGGTCCCGCCTGAGCTCGGGCCGGACGACTGGGGGCGGGCCGTGGCGGCGGACGGCGGCACCTGGATCGCGATCCCGACCCGCCCCGGCGAGCTCGACGCCGAGGATCGTGCGGTGCTGCGGCGGGATCTGGAGCGGACGATGACTGCGGCGTTCCGCCGCGGGGACGTCCTCGTCGGGGCCGTGCGCCTCGACGACGACACGGCGGTCTACCGCGCGACACCCGGGGAGGGCACGGCATGAACGACCACGACCACGACCAGGAGGATCGCGACCTCGTCTCTCCGCGGGACCGCTACGGCGAGCGCATCCGTACCAACCTCTCCGCCGAGAGCATCCAGGCGCGGATCATCGAGACCGAGCAGCGCACGCTCGCCCAGACCTTCGAGGAGCTCAGCCGATCGGCCCAGGTCCCGCAGGCCGCCGCGCTGCTGCTCGGTGCCCGACGACGGTATGTGGCAGGCGAGGGCAAGGCGGCGGCCGTACGCGCACTGCTCAATGCGGATCTCTCGGCGACGCTGTCGAACGTGTTTCCTCGTCGACGGGCACGCGCTGCAGCCGCTCACCGTGCTCACGGGACGTGCGGGCCAGCGACGTGCTCATCGCGTTCTCCCTGCGGCGCTACCGCGAGGAGACCGTGCGGCTCGGGCGGCTCTTCCATGAAGCCGGGGGTCAGCTCGTCGTCATCACGGACAGTGAGGACGCCCCGCTCGCATCGATCGCGACCTCGCTCATCCGGGTGCGCACCGGATCCGCCTCGTATGCCGACTCCCCGACCCCGGTCGCGGCGGTGTGCCACCTGCTGAGTGCGCTCACCACGGCGAGCGCGAAGGGCGCGCGGAGGCGGCTGGCCGAACGGGACCGGCTGGTGGCACGGCTGGGTCTCTACGGCCCCGAGACTCCGCGCCCCCGCACCGAGGAGGACGCGTGAGGGTCGTCCGCGTCCGGCTGTTCGCCCTTCGACAGCCGCTGCGTCACAGCTTCGAGACGAGTTCGCACCGCAAGTCCGGCATCGAGCACGTGCTCGTCGAGGTCACCGATGCCGACGGGCAGACCGGCTGGGGGGAGATCGCGTCGCCGAGCGATCCGTTCTACGGCGCGGAGACCACGGTCACCGCGTGGGAGATCGCGACGCGCTACCTCGTGCCGGCGCTGCTCCGTGCGGACGGGGACGAGCCGGCGGCTCTGGAGGCGTCGTGGGCACGCGTCCGCGGGCATGAGTTCGCGAAGGCCGGGTTCTCCGGAGCGGTGTGGGACCTGTCCTCCCGGATGCGCGGGGGATCGCGCTCGCCGCGGCCCTGGGCGGGACGCGCGACGAGGTCGTCGCCGGGGTGTCGCTGGGGATCGAGCCGTCGCTCGACGAGCTGCTCGCCCAGGTCGAGCTGCAGCGCGCGGCCGGGCTACCCGCGCGTCAAGCTCAAGATCGCTCCGGGGTGGGACGTGGAGCCCGTGCGCGCGGTGCGCGGTGCCTTCCCCGACCTCGACCTCCACGTGGATGCGAAACGGCGCCTACGCGGATGACGACCGGGCGGCCGAGGTGTTTCAGGCGCCTGGACCGTGAGGCGCTCACCATGATCGAGCAGCCCTTCGCGCCGCGGGATCTCGTGGCCCACGCCGATCTGCAGGCGCGGCTCGACACGGACGTGTGCCTGGATGAGTCGGTCGTCGACCTCGGCGACCTGCGGACCATGATCCGGCTGGGTGCAGGGCGGGTCCTCAACATCAAGGTGTCGCGGATGGGCGGGCTGACCGTCGCCCGCGGCCGCGCACGACATGGCACGCGATGCGGGCATCCCGGTGTGGTGCGGGGGGAATGCACGAGTTCGGCGTCGGGCGGGCCGCGAACGTCGCGCTGTCCTCGCTTGCCGGGCTTCCTGCTCCCGTCGGACGTGTCGGGTTCGGACAAGTACTACGAGTCCGACATCATCACCCCTCCGGTGACGGCCGTCGCGGGCCGGGTCACGGTCCCCACCGGACCGGGGATCGGACCACGAGGTGCTCGCCGAGCGCATCGCCCGTGACGCGTCCCGGGTCTTCGACTCATCTGCGGCCGAGGCCCCCGAGGCCGTCCTGACCGCGGGCTGACCGGCCCCCGAACCTGCGAGAGCGGAATCCCATGCGTGCACTGCTGCTGTTACCGGCTCGATCTCGCCGACGAGGGCGCGGAGGGCGGGATCCACCCGGTCGACCCGCGGGAGCCGATCATCCGGGCGACCGACCTCGGCGTGACCCGCGGCGACGGCGTGTTCGAGACCGCTGTCGTGCGTCAGGCCAGGCCGCAGGCCCTGGACGCGCACCTCGCACGACTGGAGCGTTCGGCGCAGCTCCTGGGGCTGCCCGTGCCACGCCGCGAGCGGTGGGCACGGGCGGTGCGCCACGCAGCCGTCGAGGTGTCCCGTCCCGGAGTGCTCCGCGAGGGGGAGATCGCCCTCGATCAAGATCGCGATGACCCGCGGGGACGAGATCGACCCGGCCGGGCCGACGGGGTGGGTGCTGGGCTTCGCGGGCTGAGGACCCGGAGGCCGTCCGCGCGCGGGGCGTCTCCGCGGTGGTCCCTCGACCGCGGATACAGGCACGACGTCATGGAGACGGCGCCCTGGCTGCTGCAGGGGGCGAAATCCCTCGCGTACGCCGTGAACCAGGCGGCCCTGCGGGAGGCGCGGAGCCGGGGCGCGGACGATGTCATCTTCGTCAGCGCCGACGGTTTCGTGCTCGAAGGGCCGCGGTCGACGCTGATTGCGCTGCTCGACGGGACGCTGGTCACGCCACCGCCCGAGCACGGGGTGCTCCCCGGGACGACCCAGGCCGACGTCTTCGCAGGACTCGCCGACATGCCCTCCCGCATCGGTCCGATGGTGCGGGACGATCTGGAGCGGGCGGAGACGCTGTGGCTCTGCTCCAGCACGCGCGGCGCCGTGCCCGTGCGGGAGCTGGACGGCGTCGCGCGCCGCGCGGACCCCGCTCTCACCGCGCGGATGAACGCGGGTGCTGGATGGACGAGAGGACTGAGATGGTCGACG
>NZ_JBFLUM010000011.1:0-25943 GCF_050470785.1 Microbacterium sp. NRRL B-14842
CGAGGTACTGGCTGGAATGCAGCACAACACCGGGCACTGCCAGTTCCTGGCGCCACCCCGGTATGCGCGGCACGGCGGCAGCTCCCGTTGCACAGACCACATTTCGTGTTTGCACTTCCCCGGCGGAGGTCGACAGATGCAGCGTGGATCCGTCGCCCAACCGGTTGACTCCAAGAGCTCGTGTGCTCCACACGGTCTTCACACCGATGGCTTTCTCCACCGAAGACAGATAGTCGGACATCTCATCCGCACTCGGATGACGATCTTCATCGCCCGGGAAAGGGAACCCGCGGACGACACTGTGGCGTGCCGCACTGCGCAGTTTCATCGACTGCCACCGTGTGGCCCAGCTTCGTTGACCGGGGGGTGCAGAATCGATGATCACGAAGTCTTTCTGTGGCTCAAGCCCGGAGGACCTGAGCGCGGCGGCTGTCGCCAATCCGGAATGCCCGGCGCCAACGATGATGACGCGACGGTGCGATAGCGAACGCGCCATCATTCAGCACCGTTCACCGCGGCTTCAATGCTGTCCTCCAGGTCGGTCCACGTTTCCAGCACGACAGGCTCTCCATCGATGAAGAACGAGGGGGTTACTGCTGACACCGAGCTGCTCACCCTCGTCGAGATCGAACTGGACCCGTTCTGCTGTCGCCGGATCAGCGACCGCATCATCGAACGCGGCCATGTCCAATCCGAGTTCCTCCGCAAACCCCCGGAACAGGTCCGCACGAGACTCTTGAGCCTCACCCCATTGAGGCTGCGTCTCGAACAGGCGGTGATACATGTCTTCCAGCCGCCCCTGCTGCGCTGCGGCTTCGGCAGCGATTGCGGCGTTCTTCGAGTTGAGGTGACCAGGCAGCGGGAAGTAGCGGATCACGTACGTGATCTCGCCATCGAACTTGCCGCGGAGATCCTCGACGAGGGGATAAAACGCACCGCAGGCCTCGCACTCGAAATCGAGGAATTCGACAACCGTCACCGCCCCTTCCCCTCCGTCATCGAGGACATGCGAGTTCTCACGGACGACCTGTGGACCGTCAGCGGTCCCCGTCTCGGGTGCGGCAGCTCGATTCTGATTGACAAGGACGAAGACCAGCGCGACGACCAGCAACACCACGGCGAGAGCAACGGTGACAAGTACCGCTTTCACGGAAGATTTCATAGACACTCCAAACACACACAACGAACGAGGGCGACCAGTGGAGCGCCATCGAAGAGATGGCGCCGCCAGAGTCAGGTCCGCGACAGAGAAAGCTGTGTGAGAGAAGGAGGCAATGCGAACAGGCGCCCCGTCATGGCCGCCAGTGATGGTGCGCGCGGCAAACGTTCGCGAATGTGAGAACCGGGGACGTGCCGGCGGAAGGTCCGCGTGACGATGAGCACCAAGAAGCAGCAGATGATACCCAAGAGGCACCCGGCAACACCGATCACGATGTCGTTTGCGGTATCCCCGGTCACGAATTGTTCGGCGGTCGCGCCGACAACGCTTTCACCGGAACCAGCGGAGTCCTGGCCGACAGAAGGCGTCCCTAGTGACGACGAGGATGTCGTGCTCAGATACGGAGTCGTATCTGTCACGTCACGATGGCCGCCCGGCCATGCTCCGACAACGAGAAGAAGCGCCAGCCCGAGGGCTGTAATGATCTTCGTTATCAGGAACTCGTCGGCTCGGCTAACGCATTTGTGAGCGCGACCGTGGACGACCATGACCTCAGGATGATACCAGCCCCACCAATCAAGTCTTCTTGCGAACCCGTGAGCCACGCGCCCGTTCTACGGGCGAAGCGAGAAAGCCTTGGGACGTCGTCCGCTGAGCCAGCCCATCACCCATCAACTGGACCAGTTCCAACAAACCGCCACCACACCCAACCCGCCCCGATCATGCCCGGAACGATCACCAGCCATCCCAAGTAGAAGTTCTCGGCAGGGCGGCCATACGCGTTACTCCAGAGTGCGATGAGACCGCCGTGCAGCAAGTACAGGGACAACGCCACCTGACCGCACGCGCACAGGGGAACAAAGACAGCACCCCAAAAACGCTCTGCATGCTCCCGCCTCACCGTAGCCCCCAGCACAACGCAGACGTAGACGGCGAACACCAAGCCAATATCCCTCAGAGAGTCCAGGTAGTCCCCCGATAACACCGTGCCGAAGCGCTGCCCGAAACCCCAGGCAAGATACGCCAACAGCGCCACAGCCGCCATGATCCACAACAAGCGATCGCGTTTCAAGCCGTGACGGATCAACAGGGCACCGATGAGGAACACCGGCAACAGGTTGACCACCCGATACTGAGGGCCCAGGAACATCCAGGTCGTGACCTCACGCACGGGCGGCGGCGCGGTGTAGACCCAAATCCAGGTGCGTGCGACGCTCAGCAATGGCTGACTGGCCAGGACAAGGACCGCTGTCGCGGCGATCACGACCGAGCTGCGCAGGAGTAGAAGGGGCGCGCCGAGGATGATGAGCAGCCCGAGATAGCTCAGGATGACCGCCAGCCAGGAGCCCCACGTGGCCATCCACACACCCAGGACG
The DNA here is from genome assembly GCF_050470785.1 of Microbacterium sp. NRRL B-14842. Classification (NCBI taxonomy): domain Bacteria; kingdom Bacillati; phylum Actinomycetota; class Actinomycetes; order Micrococcales; family Microbacteriaceae; genus Microbacterium; species Microbacterium sp. NRRL B-14842. The sequence continues at coordinate 2,536 of NZ_JBFLUM010000011.1, forward strand.
ATGAGGAACAGGCCACGCAGAGCCTGTTGCAGCAACGTCACCCCCGCAGCGCCGCCGCGTCTCCACACAAGCTCCGCCGACATGCCCATGACGAGTGCGAAGAGCGGCGACGCGACACTACTGAAGTTCGCCGTGACGAATTGCACCGCCCACGGTGCGTTCGGCACGAACGGAGCAGCGTGCGCGATGAGCATCGCGACAATCGCGAACCCACGGAGCGCGTCCGGAACCAGAAGACGGCTCATGTCAGAGACGCGTCGAGCTCGCCTGTGCATTCTGGGCGGCAGCGTTCTTTCGGGCTCGAAGACCATGCCCTGAGGGCATTGGCTTGACCGCATAGGAAATAGGTCAGCGGAGACTGTATAGTTCAGCTTATGCTGACCATTGCTTCTCGTCTCGACGTCATGAACCGGCTCGGCCGCGCCATGGCTGATCCTACGCGTTCTCGGATTCTCATGACTCTGCTCGGTGGCCCGAGCTACCCCGCAGTCCTGTCCCGTGAGCTAGAGCTGACGCGCTCCAACGTGTCGAACCATCTCACCTGCCTGCGTGACTGCGGGATCGTTGTCGCCGAGCCTGAGGGCCGGCAAACCCGCTACGAGATCGCCGACCCTCATCTCGCCGCGGCCCTCCTCGCGCTTGTGGATGTGACGCTGGCTGTGGACGAGCACGCGCCGTGTGTGGACTCGGCCTGCACGGTGCCGGGCTGCTGCGGAGCAGGGGCTGACGCGTGAGCGCGGCGTGCGGCTGCGAGCACGAGTCCGCCGCCCCGGCGGGAGAGGAACACGAAGAGGCTGAGCGGCCGTGGTGGAGGGACCGCGGGATCATGGTGCCGGTCCTTTCCGGCGTTGCGTTCCTCGTCGGCCTGATCCTCGAGTGGTCCGGCCTCGAGATTCCGGCGCTCGTGCTGTTCTGGGCCGGTCTGCTGCTGGGTGCGTCGACGTTCACGCCTGGCGCGATACGAAAGCTGTTCAAGGGCAAGCTCGGCATCGGACTGCTGATGACCATCAGCGCCATCGGTGCAGTCGTCCTCGGATACGTCGAGGAGGCCGCGGCTCTGGCGTTCCTGTACTCGATCGCTGAGGCGCTCGAAGACAAGGCGATGGACCGGGCCCGCGGGGGGCTACGGGCGCTCCTGAAGCTCGTCCCGGAAACAGCGACCGTGCTGCAGGGCGGCAACGCTGTGCAGGTGCAAGCGAGAGAGCTTATGGTCGGTCAGGTCATGGTGGTCCGCCCGGGCGAGCGGATCGCAACGGATGGGATCGTCCGCTCCGGTCGCTCCAGCCTGGACACCTCGGCGATCACTGGGGAGTCGATCCCGGTCGAGGTCCAGCCTGGCGATGTTGTGTCGGCCGGCGCGATCAACAGCGCCGGCGCGCTGGAGGTCGAAACGACGGCTGCGGGCACCGACAACTCGCTCACCACGATCGTCGAACTGGTAGAGAAAGCACAGACCGAGAAGGGCGAGCGTGCTCGTCTCGCGGACAGGATCGCCCGCCCGCTGGTGCCCGGCGTGCTGATCCTCGCAGCGCTTGTCGCGATCATCGGTTCGCTGCTGGGCGACCCCGAGGTGTGGATCACCCGCGCGCTCGTCGTGCTCGTCGCGGCCTCCCCGTGTGCGCTGGCGATCTCGGTGCCGCTGACGGTCGTCGCTGCGATCGGTGCGGCGAGCAAGTTCGGTGTGATCATCAAGTCCGGCGCCGTTTTCGAGCGCTTCGGGACGGTCCGGCACGTCGCCGTCGACAAGACCGGAACCCTCACCCGCAACGAGCCCGTGGTCACCGCCGTGCTCACCACGAACGGTGTAACCGAGGTCCAGGCGTTGGCGTGGGCGGCTGCCCTGGAGCAGCACAGCACACATCCTCTTGCCTCAGCAATCACCGCCGCAGCCTCGGGGACACCGGCAGCTGCAGATGTGACCGAGCAGGCCGGCCACGGTATTGACGGCACCGTCGACGGATCGAGAATCACCGTCGGCAGTCCCCGCTGGCTGGACGCCGGCGACCTCGTCGAGCGGGTCGCAACGCTGGAAGAGCAGGGCATGACCGTCGTCATCGTGCACCGCGACGGGTCACCGGTCGCCGCGATCGGCGTCCGTGACGAGCTGCGCCCTGAAGTCTCTGACGTAGTCCGGACACTCACCGGCCAGGGCGTCGGCGTGACGATGCTCACCGGCGACAACGCCCGGACCGCTCGTGCTCTGGCTGCGCAGGCCGGGATCAGCGCCGTGCGAGCGGAGCTGCGCCCGGAGGACAAGGCGACCGCGATCGCAGAACTGTCGAAGGCAGGACCGGTCGCGATGATCGGCGACGGCATCAACGATGCCCCGGCCCTCGCTAGCGCAGACGTCGGCATCGCGATGGGCGCGACAGGCTCCGACGCAGCGATCGAATCCGCCGACGTGGCCTTCACCGGCCATGATCTGCGCCTCATCCCGCGGGCGTTCGATCACGCCCGGCGCGGTCGACGGATCATCAACCAGAACATCATCCTGTCGCTGCTGATCATCACCGCCCTGCTCCCGCTCGCGCTCTTCGGCGTCCTGGGGCTCGCGGCTGTCGTCCTGGTCCACGAGGTCGCGGAGGTCATCGTGATCCTCAACGGCCTGCGTGCCGCCCGCACGCCACGACTGGAAAGCTGATGCTCGCCACCATCGGTTCAGCGATCGGCCTTTTTGCGGCGACGAACATCGACGACATCGTCGTGCTCACCGTGCTGTTCCTCGCCTCCAGTCGAGGGAAACCCCGCCCGTGGCAGATCATCGCAGGCCAGTATCTCGGGTTCATCACCCTGGTCGTGATCAGTGTGATAGCCGCGCTCGGGCTCACGATCGTTCCGGACGAATGGGTCGGGTTCCTGGGTCTGATCCCGCTCGGCATCGGCGTGTGGACGCTCATTCGCGGCTTGCGCCGCAACGGCGACAATGACGACGACGACTCCAAGATCACCGCGGTCGGACTATGGGGCGTCGCAGGGATCACGATCGCCAACGGGGCCGACAATATCTCCCTCTACACGCCAATCTTCCGCACCAGCACCCCAGTCGACGTCGCGATCATGATCGTCGTGTTCCTCATCCTCGTCGCGGTCTGGTGCGCGGCCGGCCGGCTGATCGGCACCAACAAGGCTGTTACCGAGGGGCTGGAGCGCGTCGAGCACTGGCTCGTACCGGCCGTGTTCATCGGCCTGGGCCTGTTCATCCTGATCGAATCTGGGGTCATCGTCCGTCTGATCGAGGTGCTCGCATGACCTCCTCCCAGTCAGAGGCTCATCCGCCCGCTGCGCGCAAGCTGTCGTCGACCCGGCGGCGGCAGCTCACTGGTGGAGCGCTCTTGATCGCCGTGGTCGTCGTGCTGATCGATCAGGGAACCAAGGTGTGGGCCGAAGCGACCCTCACCGACCGTGAGCGCATCCCGCTGATCGGTGACCTGCTGGGTTTGCAGCTCGCCTATAACCCCGGAGCGGCATTCTCCTTCGGGGAAGGCTTCACCTGGGTGTTCGCGCTGCTCGCTGTCGCCGCCACGGTCACAGCGATCGTGTTCGCGTTCCGAGTGCAACGCGTGAGATGGGCGATCGTCATCGGCGCGCTCGGCGGCGCTTCCGCCTCACACGCAGGCGACCGCCTTTTCCGGGACCCCGGATTCGCCCGTGGTCACGTCGTGGACTTCCTCGCCTACGGAAACTGGTTCATCGGCAACATCGCCGACATCGTAATCTTCGCCGCAGCGATCACCGGAGCAGTTTTCATGATCCGCGCCGGGGATGAGAGCACCGAGTGAGATCCGTTGTGCGGTGGTGGGACACCCATCAACTCGCCCTCTACATCGGCGCGATCGCCGTGGGCAGCCGTTGAGTGAGTTCACGCTTAGGCAGGCGGGCGGTCGCGATGTAGGCGCAGAGCCACCCACCAGCCGCATCGTCGACAGATGAAAGCGCGATCGTCTCCGAGTGCGTGCAGCTTCTTGCGTGGCAGATGTCGCCCGCAGCACGTGCACGCAACGTCCTCGTCAGTCGCCATGAGCGGAGAGCGCCTCTCGAATCTGTTCAACCGTTGGCATCCCGGCCAGCCCAGCAGGGGTGCTGTAAATACGGCAGGCGAGGTCATTGCTTCGCCCCGACCCCGGAAAGAGATCGTTGCCATCCAGGGTGATCGTGGGGGAGCCCGCGAACGAGACTGCGCCCGCGTCCTCCTCCGTCCGGATGAGTCGGTAGTGAACCTCCGATTCGTCGTGGCCTGTTTCTCGTAGCGCCTCAGAAACACGACGGCCAGCCTCAACCCAGCTGGGGCAACCGGCGATATAAAGCAGCTCAATCTCCACGACTCAATCATCCTCGACTTCGCTGTTGATGTCGTGCCCGGGCTACCACCGAAAACGATCGTTTGCGGCCGGGCACCCGTGGTGGTGCTGGGGAAGTGCGACACGCCGAGCGTCGCCCCGCCGTAACCCCCTGCCGAAACGTTAGGGCGCCGAAACGGGTGGTGTATGGGTTTCGGCGCAGGTTCTGCCGACCGCCAACCATCCGTATTCGGGGTCTGGATGTGCGCGCGTTTTGACCGTCGTCCTGCATGAGTCGGCCTGACGATCTGACTTTCCTCGCGACCGCAGCTGGCTTCATTGCCACTCCGAAGGGAGGCGGCCCCCAGCACTCTGCTTTAGATCGGACTTAGTCCGATCTCGCCGCGGGTAGTCCGGTGTAAAGCCGTTAGTCCGATCCAAAGGCGGAAATCACAGGAAAGCTCTTGACACGCTCCCGACCCGGGTTTAACGTACAACCAAATGGTTGCACAAACGGAGTTGAGCGAAGCGGAGGTCGACCGTGTGTTCCACGCACTGGCGACGTCGACCCGGCGGGACATCCTGCGCCGGACGATCGAGCGGGAGCAGTCCGTCTCGACCCTCGCCTCCGAGTACGAGATGTCGTTCGCCGCGGTCCAGAAGCACGTGGCCGTGCTCGAGGCGGCGAGCCTCATCGTCAAGCGCGCCGAGGGACGCGAGCGGCTCGTCCGCGCGAACCCCGAGATGATCGCCCGCGCCAGGGCGCTCCTCGCCCGATACGAAGAGCTGTGGCGGTCGCGCATCGCCCGGCTCGACGATCTCCTGGCCGAGCCGTCCCCGCCCGCGGGGAAGCCGGCCCCCACCGGCCCCACCAGCAGTCAACGCACCGAATCGCAAGGAGACTGACATGCCTGTCACGGACATCATCACGGATGCCGAGAACCTCACCATGACCGTCGTCGCCGACCTCGCCGCGCCCGTCGAGCGCGTCTGGGCCGCCTACACCGACCCGCAGCAGCTCGAGCGGTTCTGGGGTCCTCCCGGCTGGCCGGCCACCTTCACCCGGTGGGACCACACCGTCGGAGGCCGAGCCGTCTACACGATGAACGGTCCCCGCGGGGAGAAGGCCTCCGGCACGTGGGAGTTCCTGGAGATCGACGCGCCGCGCAGCTTCACGGTGCTCGACTCGTTCGCCGACGAGGACGGCACGCCGGACGCGAACCTCCCCTCCATGCGCATGACGTTCACGTTCGAGCCGACGGCCGAGGGCACGCGCATGGTCAACACGAGCCACTTCACGTCCGCCGAGGCGCTCGAGCAGGTCGTCGCGATGGGCGCCGTGGAGGGCACCCGGATGGCCATGGCCCAGCTCGACGCCGTGCTGCAGGACCTCCGCGACTACGCGCAGGGCAAGGGCACGCGGGTGGAGCTGCTGGACGACACGCACGTGCGCATCACCCGCCTCGTCGAGGGTCCGCGCGAGCTGGTGTGGCGCGCCCACTTCGAGCCCGAGCTCATCCGGCAGTGGATGCTCGGCCCGGACGGGTGGGAGATGACCGAGTGCGTGTCGGCGACCGAGGTCGGCCAGTCGTACCGGAACTCCTGGGCGCCCGTGGGCGACACGGAGGGTGAGCCGTTCGGATTCGAGGGGGAGGCGCTGCTGATCGACGCCCCGAAGCGCGCCGTCACCACCGAGCGGATGCAGGGCATGCCGACCGAGACGCTCAATGACCTCAACCTCTACGAGGAGGACGGCGCGACCCTCGTGACGGTGCTCATCGAGTACCCCGACAAGGAGACGCGGGACATGATCCTCGCCACCGGCATGGCCGACGGCATGGAGGCCTCGTTCGCGCGGCTGGAGCGGGAGCTGCTGTCCGTCTGACACCCAGGCACTCGCGCCGGAACAGGCGGTTCTCGTGGAGAGCCGCCTGTTCCGGCGCTTCTGCCTGTGCGAAAGCGGGATAAAGTGGCGGCACGATGAGGATCACGCGCCGTACCCTGCTCCTCGGCGCCGGTGCCGGTGCCGTCTCGGTGCTTCTCGCCTCCTGCACGCCGGAGCCGGAACCGACGCCGACCCCCACTCGCACGCGCGAACCGGAGCCGCCGCCCGGTGTCCCCGCTCCGAGCGGCAGTATCCGCAGCACCTGGACCACCGACCCGTTCGCCGGGGGCGCCGCGAGCTTCACTCCCGTGGGGGTGCTCGCGGCGACCCGCACGGCGCTCGCGCAGCCCGTCGACGACCGGCTCTTCTTCGCGGGCGAGGCGACCGACGACGAGGCGCCGGGTACCGTCCGCGGCGCCCTGCGGTCGGGCCGCCGTGCTGCTCGGGAGCTCACCGTCGCCGCGGAGGACGGCGAGCGGGTGGCCGTGATCGGCGCCGGGATCGCCGGGGCGACCGCCGCGGCGCAGCTCGCGGAGGACGGCCTGCAGGTGACGGTGTTCGAAGCGCGCGACCGCGTCGGCGGTCGGATCCTCTCCCGCACGGGCGACGACTGGCCGGTTCCGGTGCAGCTCGGCGCGTGGCTGTTCGGCGACGCCGACGCGGAGCTTCTCGATGCGATCGATGAGGGGGACATGGAGCTCGTCGACCTCGACGGGGCGCGGTGGCGCTCCGCCGAGGGCGACGTCGACCCCGTGGATCCGCAGCCGGTGGAGGCCGCGGTGACCACGGCGCAGTCCGCCCCGCAGGACTCCTCGGTGGCGGACGCCCTGGTGGCGGCCGGCATCGACCCGGAGGATCCCGCGACCGCCGCCCTCCTCGCGCTCCTCGCCGCACGCACGGGCGCCGACGCCGCCGACCTGTCGAGCTGGTTCGCCCCGCCGCTCCCGGACGCAGCGCTGCAGGGCGTCGGCGACGATCTGACCCCGTTCATCGAGAGCACCTTGGACGGGGTGAAGGTCGGGCTGAGCTCCCCGGTCACCCGTCTCGCGTGGGACGACACCGGCGTGAGCGTGCGCCTCGGCACCGGCGAGGCCCTCTCCTTCGACCGGGTGCTGCTGACGGTGCCGCTCGGGGTGCTGCAGGAGCAGGCCATCGAGTTCGATCCGCCGCTGCCGTTCGACAACCGCGGCGCCGTGTCCGCGCTCGGCATGGGTGCGATCGAGACGGTCTGGCTGCGGTGGGACGAGCCGTTCTGGGACGGCGACGAGGCGATCTGGCACGCGGTCGGCGAGGACATCGCGATCCCCACGTGGATCAACCTCCGCCCCTCGACCGGCGAGAACGTGCTCGTCGGGATCGTGGGCGGTGCGGCCGCGCGGGAGTTCGCGGAGCTCGGGGAGGCCGAGGCCGTCGAGGCGGCGCTCGGGTCGCTGGCGCTCTACGCCTGAACCGTCTCACGTGCGGCCTCGGCCGGGGCGCTGTCCTCGGGCGGCGGCTCCGTACGAGCGCGGTCCCACGGGTCCGGCAGGCGGCTGATGAGCACGAGCGCGGTCGCCACGGCGGCGAAGACGGCCAGCGCGATCGCGCAGGAGACCGTGAACTCGACGGGACCGCTCACCTGCCGCGGGTCGAGGAAGTAGTACGGGTACCAGCCGATCAGCGGTCCGCGGATGAGTGTCGCGACGCCCCACAGAACCGGGTACGCCAGGGTCACCGGGATCACCCGCCACGGCACCGCCCGATGCCCGGGGGCCAGGGCCCAGGCCGCGACGGTCACCGCGGGCAGCCAGAAGTGCAGCACCTGATCCGACCACGGCACGTCGATGCGGATCCCCCGGACTCCGGCCTGCCAGACCAGGATCGCGAACACGAGTCCGGCGGTGATGGTCCAGGTGAGCACGAGCGCGAGCGCCACGGTGAGCCACCGCGGATCGCGGGCTCTCCGCAGCGCGAGGACTCCGGCGATGGTCAGGAGGACGACGAAGGCGATGTTCGACTGATTGGTCAGATACGCGAAGAAGTTCTGGCTCGCGATGGTGTTCGACGCGAGTCCCCACGCGAGGCGGTGGATCAGCGCGATGAGGCAGACGGCGGCGGCGGTGAGCCGGAGCAGGCCGAAGACGGTGCGCTTGTTCACCGTCGCCTCGTCCTTTCCGCCATCCGCCGAGTCTACGGAGCCGACCCGGGGTGACGCCGCATCAGGCCCCCGCGCGGGTTCAGGCGCGGGTGAGTGTGGGGGCCGGTTCTCGCGGGAACGTTTGTTCTCGCGGGGTCGGTCAGCGCCGCGGGGCGCGCGTGGACCACAGAGCCAGCGCGATGAGGGCCGGCTGGAAGAACAGACGCACGAAGCGCTTCATATCGGTGTCGAGGCCGAAGCCGTCGCGATGATGCATCCACTGGGCCACGTTGCCGGGGAACACCGCGGCGAAGAAGAGAGCGGCGACGGTGCCGACCGAGCGACGGCGGCGACGGGCGAGAAGGAGAGCGGAGCCGAGTGCGACCTCGGCGACGCCGGACGCGAGCACCGTGGTGTCCGGATCGAGCGGCAGCGATTCCGGCACCTGCGCCTGGAACTCCCCTCGGGCGAACGTGAGGTGGGAGACGCCGGCGAACACGAGCGAGGCGCCGAGGAAGATCCGGCCGATGGTGCGGGGAGTCGACATGGTGCGAGTGTACGCCCCGCGCTCTCCGTCAGATCAGGCGGCGGAGCGCTTCTTCCAGGGTGATGCCCTGCGCTTCGGCGCGGTCCCGGAGGCGGGCGTGCTCGTCGGGGGACAGCGGGACCTGGAGCACGATGGGGTCGTCCTGGGCGAGGTCGAGTCCGTCGAGGAGGTCTGAGGTCTCGGCCCACAGCGGCTGGGCGAAGTCCGCCTCCGCGACGGGCGTCGTGGTGCGGGATGAGGGTGCCGTGGAGGAGGATGCCGGGGCTTCCGTAGCGGCAGCGGCGACCGGCGCGGAGGCGGCGACGGCGGCTCCGGCATCGGTCGCGCGGGTGAACCCGGGGCCTCGACGCGGCTCCTGCTTCTGCTGATAGGCCTTGGCGGCGGCGTTCGCGCGCTCGTCGGCGGCTTCGTTCAGTGGGTGCCCGGCGTGGCCCTTGACCCAGGAGAACTCGACGTCGCGACCGCGCAGGGCCTCGTCGATCCCCTCGAGGAGGTCGCGGTTCAGCACGGGCCCGCCGTCGGACTTCCGCCATCCGCGGCGCTTCCAGCCCGGCATCCACTTCGTCACGGAGTCGATCACGTAACGGCTGTCGCACTCGATCAGCAGCTTCTCGTCGGTGCCGGCCGTCGCCCGGAGCAGTTCGAGGACGGCGCGGAGCTCGCCCTGGTTGTTCGTGCCGTGCGGGGAGCCGCCGGCCGCCCAGTTCGCGTCGTCGATGTACCAGGCCCAGCCGTTCGGGCCGGGGTTGCCCAGGGCGGAGCCGTCTGCGGCGGCGGTGATGGTCATCCGTCCACCGTATCGCTGGCCGCGGACGCACTTTCGCGCCGCGGTCGCACGGATTCCCGCGGAACCTGCGACGGGAGTGGGAGAGTGCGACGCCGTGCGGGGTCAGTCCTCGGGGTCGGCGTTCTCGGTGCTCTCGGCCTCGGGAGCGGGCGGGGCGACCGGGAACACGATCGAGCTCACCGAGGAGGGGGTGTCGAGGCCGAGGGTCAGCGGGTCGAGCGCCGGCGCGGCGTCGAGCGTGTCTGCGGGCGAGCTCTCGAGAGGTTCAGAGGGGAGTCCCCACTGCTTCTCTTCTTCCTCGGGTCGCTGCTGGAAGAGTCCCATGTGTCCATTGTCACCCCCCGGGCGGCGCGGGGTCGCGGTTTCCCACCGAGGTCGCAGGGATCCGTGGGTTCCTGTGACGGGAGTGCGACTCTGCGACCGCGGGCTCACGCGTCGCGAGCGGCCTCCCGCACGGCATCGACGAGGGCGCGCCACGGACCGTCCACGGCGGAGTCGGGCAGCTCCCGCTCCCGGCGCTCGGAGGGGGTGCGGGCGCGGATGCTCCACACGAACCGGTCGGCCCCCGGCTCCGTGTCGACGTCGTCGTCCCAGGGGCAGCTGTCGATGAGGCCGATCCACTCCTCGGCGTCCGGCGGCTCGGCCTCCACGCGCCACTGGCGACGGATGCCGGCGAGCCCTCCCGAGCGCACGACGGCGATGACGACGGGGGCGTCAGGCGGCGTCGGGTCCTCGGTCATCCTCATAGACTCCCACGGTCGTCCAGGCACGTCGAGCCGCGGCGACCGTCTCCTGATCGACCGTGGCCGCTGCGGCGACCGTGGCGTCGGCGAAGTCCGTGAAGTTCGCGGTGCTCGACAGGCCGCCGGTGAGCGCCCGGTACCAGACCGTGCCGGCGCGCTCCCAGGCGTTGCCGCCGAGGTCGAGGGCGAAGAGGGCGAAGGCGCGGTTCGGGATGCCGGAGTTGATGTGCACGCCTCCGTTGTCCTCGGTCGTGCGCACGAACCCGCTCATGTGGTCGGGCTGCGGGTCTTTCCCGAGTTCGTCGTCGTCGTAGGCCGTGCCCGGCGCGATCATGGAGCGCAGAGCCGACCCCTCCACGGCGTCGGTGAAGATCTCCGCCCCGATGAGCCAGCTCGCCTGGTCGGTGGACTGCCCCAGCGCGTACTGCTCGGTGAGGGCGCCGAACACGTCGGCGACGGACTCGTTCAGTGCGCCCGGCTGGCCCTGATACTCCAGGTTCGCCGTGTGCTGCACGACGCCGTGGGCGAGCTCATGCCCGATCACGGTGAGCGATCCGGTGAAGTGCTGGAACACCTCGCCGTCGCCGTCGCCGAACACCATGCGCTCGCCGTCCCAGAACGCGTTGTCGTAGTCGACGCCGTAATGGACGGTCGCGTCGAGGGGAGCGCCGGCGTCGTCGAGCGAGTTGCGGCCGAACGCGGAGAGCAGCATCTCGAACGTCGCGCCCAGGCCGTCGAACGCCTCGTTGACGGCGGTGTCGGCGACCGGCTCGTCGTCTTCCGTGCGGACCACGGCCCCCGGGAGCTGCTGCGTGTTGCCGGCGTCGCTGATCGTGCGGTTCGGCGCATCGGAGAGCTGCGCGACGAGGTCGCCGTTCTCGTCGATGGAGAGGTCGATGCGGGCGCGGAAGGGCGGGCGCCCGGCGGTGAGCGTCTGCCGGGCGGCGGCCGCGGCCTTGGGGAAGCGACCCGACTCGGCCAGGCGCGCGAGCAGGTAGGAGGGGACGACGCCGGGGTGCGGGAAGGATTCTGCGCTGCTCATGCGTCGACCCTACGCCGGGGATCGGACAGAGCAGGAGACCCGCTGCCGTTCCTCGAGGACGGCGGGAGCCATGGCAGCGGTGGCCGCGCGAGTGCTAGTCGCCGGATTCGCCAGGGGAGGCGCCGGGTCGGCGACGTGCCCCGACGATGAGCAGCACGATTCCCAGCACCGCCAGCAGGATGTTCACGCCGAGGTACACGGCGCCGTCGGCGCCGCCCGCCCGGACGACCGAGAAGGATGCGACCGTCCCGATGACGGCGAGAGCGAGGCACACGAAAGCGACGATCCTCAGCGTGCCGGCCTTCCTCATCTCATCCCTTCCGTCCGGACCCAGCGTAGCCGCGCGGCGCCCGGCACCCCACACGGCAGGAGACCCCGAGGACTGTCGCGTAAAATCGGCCCAATGACCGACGCGCCCGACGCCACTCCCGACCTGGGCCCCGGCATCGACCCCGACGACCTCGCCACGACGCTGCGCGTCCTCGCCGAGCTGCACACGATCGACAACGAGCACCCCGACTTCGTGGCCGTGCGCCACGCGACCGCGGCGATGTTCAAGGCGGTCAAGCGCGTGCGGCGCAAGGAGATCCGGGACGCGATCGCCGAGGCGGACAAGGCCGTCGTCGCCCGCACCGCCACCGGCGCTCCCGACCGCATCGACGACGAGACGCGCGGCAACGATCTCGCCACGAGCGTGGTGGACGCGCCCATCGCCGGCGAGCTCCTCAAACCCCGCAACTGCTACATCTGCAAGCAGCCGTACACGCTCGTCGACGCGTTCTACCACCAGCTCTGCCCTGACTGCGCGCGCTTCAGTCACGGCAAGCGCACCGCCCGCACGGACCTCACCGGCAAGCGCGCTCTGCTCACCGGCGGCCGCGCGAAGATCGGCATGCACATCGCGCTGCGCCTCCTCCGCGACGGCGCGCACACCACGATCACCACCCGGTTCCCGCGCGACGCGGTGCGCCGGTTCTCGGCCCTGCCGGATGCGGGCGACTGGCTGCACCGGCTGCGCGTGGTCGGCATCGACCTCCGCGACCCGGCCCAGGTGATCGGGCTCGCCGACTCGGTCGCCGCGCAGGGGCCCCTCGACATCCTCATCAACAACGCCGCCCAGACGGTCCGCCGCTCGCCGGGAGCCTATTCGCTGCTCGCCGACGCGGAGCTCCAGCCGCTGCCGGACGGGCCGCTGCCGGAGATGGAGACCTTCGGGCACACCGTCGACCCGCACCCGCAGGCGCTGCAGGCCTCGGTCGATTCGCACCCGCTGCTGTCGGTGGCCGCGCTCGGGGGCACGGTCGCGGAGCAGGGGGGACAGGCGCTCACCGCGGAAGACCTCGCACGGCTCGCGATGGCACCGGGCTCGTCCTCGCTGGAGAAGCACGCGGACGGCACGGCGATCGACGCGGGCGGACTCGTGCCGGACGTGAACCGCGTCAACAGCTGGGTGCAGTCCGTGGATCAGGTCGATCCGCTGGAGATGCTCGAGGTGCAGCTCGCCAACACGACCGCGCCGTTCCTGCTCATCAGCCGGCTGCGGGCGTCGATGGCCGCGTCGCCGTCGCGCCGGAAGTACGTCGTGAACGTCTCCGCGATGGAGGGGCAGTTCTCCCGGCGTTACAAGGGTCCAGGCCACCCGCACACGAACATGGCGAAGGCCGCGCTGAACATGCTGACCCGTACGAGCGCGGGGGAGATGCTGGAGACGGACGGCATCCTCATGACCGCCGTCGACACCGGCTGGATCACCGACGAGCGCCCGCACTACACGAAGGTCCGGCTCGCGGAGGAGGGCTTCCACGCCCCGCTCGACCTGGTCGACGGCGCCGCCCGCGTGTACGACCCGATCGTGCGCGGCGAGGCCGGCGAGGACATCCACGGCGTCTTCCTCAAGGACTACGAGCCCAGCCCCTGGTGACGCCCGTTCGACTCCGTTCGAATCGCCTGAATGGTTCTATCCGGAGCCGAAACAGGGCGAATCGCGCGATTCGAAAGCCGGGTCAGCCGGGATAGGGGTGCGGGAACCAGACGGTCACGATGAGGCCGCCGCCGGTGCGGGGGGTCAGCACGAGGGTGCCGCCGTGTGTCTGGGTGATGCGCTGGACGATCGCGAGGCCGAGGCCCACCCCGGCGTGCTCCGCTCCCCGCGTGCGCTCGGTGCCGCGCTGGAAGGGTTCGACGAGCGTGGCGACCTGGGAGGCGGGGAGCTCCGCACCGGTGTTCTCCACGACGAGGGCCACCGCGTCCGGGAGGGAGTGCGTGCGCACCGCGACGGAGCCGCCGCCGTCGCCCCGGTTGTGGACGATCGCGTTGGCGACGAGGTTCATGACGAGTTGCGGCAGCAGGGCGGAGGAGCCGAGCACGGTCGCCGGGACACCGGAGACCTCAACCTCGACCCCGCGGCGGTCGGCGAGCGGGAGGAGGGCCTCGACGGACTCCTCGGCCAGGAGCGACAGGTCGACGAGCGTCCGCGAGAAGGTGCGCTGATCCGCCCTGCTCAGCAGCAGCAGCGCCTCGGTGAGGTCGATCGCCCGCGTGTTCACCTCGCGGAGCCGGTCGATGAGGGCGTCGACGTCCCGGTCGGGATCGGTGCGGGCCACGTCGAGGAGCGTCTGCGAGATGGCCAAGGGGGTCCGCAGCTCGTGCGAGGCGTTCGCGGCGAAGCGCTGCTGCTCGGAGACGTGCGCCTCCAGCTGCTCCAGCATGGTGTCGAAGACGTCGGCGAGGTCGCGGAACTCGTCGCTCGGGCCCTCCATGCGGATCCGGTGCGACAGCGAGCCCTGGGCCGCGAGCCGGGCCGCGTCGCCGATGCGGTCGAGCGGGGCCAGCATCCGGCCGGCGAGCAGCCACCCGCCGCCGAGACCGATCGCGAGCAGGGCGACCATCACCATCGCGGCGACGGGTACGAACGCCCGGATCAGGTCCGAGCGGTTGGGGACGAAGAACTCGACGACGGGGATCTGCACATCCGGGACGTACCGCAGGAGGTAGAGCGCCACGGCGCCGAGCAGCAGGAGGCCGGAGACGACGACGATGCCCGCGTAACTCAGCGTCAGCTTGAGGCGGACGCTCATCCCGCGCCGCCTACGCATCCGGGTCGGCCCCGATCCGGTAGCCGACGCCGGGCACCGTGAGGATCAGCCACGGCTCGCCGAGGCGCTTGCGCAGCGAGGAGACGGTGATGCGGACGGCGTTCGTGAACGGGTCGGCGTTCTCGTCCCACGCCCGTTCCAGCAGCTCCTCGGCGCTGACCACACCGCCCTCGGCGTCGACGAGCACCTCCAGCACGGCGAACTGCTTGCGGGTGAGGGCGACGTACCGGCCGTCGCGGTAGACCTCGCGGCGGAACGGGTCGAGACGAAGACCGGCGATCTCCAGCACCGGCGGTCGCGCGCGCTGGCGGCGGCGATCGAGGGCGCGCAGCCGCAGCACCAGCTCCCGCAGCTCGAACGGCTTGGTGAGGTAGTCGTCGGCGCCGAGCTCGAACCCGGAGGCCTTGTCGTCCAGCCGGTCGGCGGCCGTGAGCATGAGGATGGGGATGCCGCTGCCCGAGGCGACGATCCAGCGCGCGATGTCATCGCCGGACGGCCCCGGCACGTCGCGGTCGAGGATCGCGATGTCGTACGCGTTGATGCTCAGGAGCTCGAGCGCGGTGTCGCCGTCGCCGGCGATGTCGGCCGCGATCGCCTCGAGCCGCAGCCCGTCGCGGACCGCCTCGGCGAGGTAGGGCTCGTCCTCGACGATCAGCACACGCATGGCAGCGATCCTACGCAGTGCGGCATATCGGCGGTGTATGGAAAACGCCATACGCCCTGGCAACCGCGTCCTCTCTTCACTGGAAGCATGAACGACCTCCACACCCCCCGAGCCGTCCGGGCACGGCGCCGTCGGCGGATCGCCACCACGGCCTCCGTGCTGGCACTCGCCGTGGTCGCCGCCGTCGCCGTGCAGCAGTCGCTCTCGGCCGCGTTCGCCGAGACCGCCCCGATCGTCACGCCCGCCACCACCGGCTCCTCCGGCTCCGACACCGATCCGCATCCGCCGACCACCGGATCGGTGCTCGCCCCGAGCGAGGCGGACGGCGTGATCCGCGACGGCGATCAGCCGACGGTCTTCGACGTCGACAGGATCGCCGTCGGCAACCTCGACCCCGCGCTGCTCGACGCCCTCCAGCGTGCCGCCTCCGATGCCGAGGCCGACGGGGTCACCTTCGTCGTGAACAGCGGATGGCGGTCGGCCACGCTGCAGGAGCAGCTGCTCCGCGACGCCATCGACGACTACGGCTCGGAGGAGGAGGCGCGCCGTTGGGTGGCGACCGCCGAGACCTCGGCGCACGTCTCCGGCGACGCGGTCGACCTCGGTCCGCTCCCCACCCTCGACTGGCTCGCCCAGCGCGGCTGGCGCTACGGGCTCTGCCAGACCTACGCCAACGAGTCCTGGCACTACGAGCTGCGACCGGAGGCTGTCGAGGACGGCTGCCCCGCACAGTACGCCGATGCCACCGAAGACCCGAGGATGCAGCGATGACCGCGGTGCTCCCGGAGGGGGCGACCCTGTCCCGCCTGCACGCACCGACCCTGTCCACCCTTCCGGGTGCCGTCGCCGAGAACCTCCGCCGCGTGCGGGCCGCCGCTGCGGTTCCCGTCATGGCCGTGGTCAAGGCCGACGCCTACGGTCACGGCATGGTGGCGGTGGCGACCGCCGCCGTGGCCGCGGGAGCCGAGTGGCTCGGGGTCACCGACGTCGCCGAGGGGGTCGCGCTGCGCGACGCCGGCCTGCGCGTGCCGATCCTCGCCTGGCTACATCCGGCGGGCATCGACGCGCCGCTCGCGGCCGCTGCGCGGGTCGACGTGGCCGTGGGCTCCGTCGAGGAGCTGCGCCAGCTCGCGGCCGATGCCACAGCTTCCGTGCGGGTGCACCTGCACCTCGACACCGGGATGGCGCGCGGAGGGTGCCCCGTGGAGGACTGGGACACTCTGCTGCGCACGGCGAGGGCGGCCCGCGGACGGATCGATGTCGTCGGGGTGATGGGGCACCTCCCCTGCGCGGACGCCGCGGATCCGCGGGCGAACGCGGCCGCGGTGCTGCGGATGCGCCAGGGGAGGGACGCGGTCCTGCGCGCCGGGTTCGGACCGCTGCTCGTGCACCTCGCGGCGACGTCGGGGGCTCTCACGGACCCCGCCACGCACTTCGACATGGTGCGGGTGGGGGCCGCCCTCGTGGGGATCGACCCGTCCGAGACGGTGTCGTTGGTCGGGGCCTCCCGGTTCACCGCGCCCGTGGTGCACAGCGCCGCCGTGCCGGCCGGAACCGTCGTGGGCTACGGGGGCACGCACACGACGGCGACGGCCACGCACCTGAGCGTCGTGGGCGTCGGGTACGCGGACGGCATCCCGCGGGAGGTCGGGCCGGGTGCGGGGGTGGAGATCGGAGGGGAACGGCACCTCATCGTCGGGAGGGTGTCGATGGATCAGATCGTCGTCGACACCGGGGGGAGGGCGCTCCCGCGGGGAGCGGTCGCGTCGGTGTTCGGGCCGGACGGCGGCGCGGTGCCGTCGGTGCAGGACTGGGCACGGTGGGCGGGCACGATCCCGCACACCATCGTCACGGGCATCGGCCCGCGAGTGAGGAGGAGCGTCGCATGACGAAGCAGGTCCTGGTCATCGGAGGGGGACAGAACCCGGAGCACGAGGTGTCGCTCGCGTCGGCCGCGGCGGTCGCTGCGGCGCTGCGGCTGGGCGGACACAGCGTCACGGCCGTGACGATCGATCGCGACGGCGTCTGGCGGACGGACGGCATCCCGCCCGGCGTGAGTCCGGCGGCATCGTTGCAGCAGGCCCTGCCGCTGCTCGCGGCGAGCGACGTCGTGTTCCCGGCCGTGCACGGGGCGCTCGGGGAGGACGGCGCCCTCGCGGCGCTGTGCGCGCTCGCCGGGGTCCCCGTGGTCGGATCCGCGCTGGGGGCGGGGGCGATCGGCATGGACAAATGGGCCACGAAGCTGGTGGCCCAGGCCGTGGGGCTGCGGACCGCCAGGGGGCGACTGGTCGCCGCGGAGGACATCGGCGATGTGGAGTTCGACGGCGCGGTCGTGGTCAAGCCGGTCACGGCCGGCTCAAGCCACGGCGTGAGCCTGGTGACGGAGGAGGGCGACCTGCTCACGGCGCTGCGGGGGGCAGCGCGGTTCGACCGGCGGATCCTGGTCGAGGAGGTCGTGCATGCACGGGAGATCGACGTCGCCGTGCTGCGGGAGAAGGGCGGGGTGCGGTGGGCCGCCCCGCCCCTGGAGATCCACGCGCCCGGGCTCTTCGACACCGCGACGAAGTACGACGGCACGGCCCGCTTCACGGTTCCCGCGCAGCTCGATACAGCCGCCACGACGGCGCTCAAGCGCGCGGCGATCGCGATGTTCGATGCCCTGGGGTGCGACGGCGTCGCCCGGATGGACTTCTTCCTCACGGACGAGGGCCCTGTGCTCAACGAGGTGAACACGATGCCGGGGCTGACCGCCGCCTCCCAGGTGCCGCGGATGTTCGCGGCGGCCGGGGTGGACTACGTCGACCTCGTGGGCAGGCTCGTCCGAGCGGCCGTGTGAGAGGGGCTCGACACGGCGCGTGCGGAGGCGGATGCTGGGGGCATGGCAGCCTTCACAGCGGAGAACGCGTTCAGCGGTTTCAGCGTCGACGACATCGACGCGGCGAAAGAGTTCTACGGCACGACCCTCGGGCTCGACGTCGAGGTCAACGCGATGGGATTCCTCGATCTGCGCCTGGCCCGCGGCGGGTCGATCCTCGTCTACGCGAAACCGAACCACACCCCGGCGAGCTTCACGGTCCTGAACTTCCCGGTGGCGGACGTCGACGCCGCGGTCGAGGAGCTCAACGAGCGCGGCGTGCAGACGAAGATCTACGGCGACGACGAGTTCCCGTCGGACTCCCGCGGCATCGTCCGCGGGAACGGGCAGGGGCCGGACATCGCGTGGTTCCGCGACCCGGCGGGGAACGTGCTCGCTGTCATGCAGGCCTGACGGGGCCCGCATCGCTCACAGCCGGTCGACCGCCGTCACCGTGACGACCGCCTCGCCCGCTTCGTCGGACGCGGCGAGGTCGACGGTGGCGCTGATGCCCCAGTCGTGGTCGCCGGCGGGGTCGTCGATGATCTGCCGCGCCGTCCAGGCGGTCGGACCCTCGGTGAGCAGCAGCATGCGGGAGCTGCGGGCGTCCGGTCCGGTGCCGATGTCGTCGTGCTCGGCGAAGTACGCATCCAGCGCGGCCGACCAGGCGGCGGCGCCGAACGACGGGTCGAGCTCGGCCAGCGCATCCACGTCCTCACGCGCGGCGAGCTGCACGCGCCGGAAGAGTTCGTTGCGGACGAGCGTGCGGAAGGCGCGGGTGTTGCTCGTGAGGCGCTTCGGTGCGGGCGGGACGATCGGCTCGTCGGTCTCGCCGCGGGCGGCGGTCCCTGCGGTCAGCTCGCTCCACTCGTCGAGCAGGCTGGAGTCGATCTGGCGCACGAGCTCGCCGAGCCAGGCGATGAGGTCGTGGAGGTCCTCGTCCTTCCGCTCCTCGGGGATCGTCTGGGAGGCGGCGCGGTACGCGTCCGACAGGTACCGCAGGACGACGCCCTCGGAGCGGGCGATCTTGTAGAACGCGACGTACTCGCCGAACGACATGGCCCGCTCGTACATGTCACGGACGACGGACTTCGGGTGCAGGGCGAAGTCCCGGATCCACGGTTGCGCAGCGCTGAACGTCTCGAAGGCGGCGTCGAGGAGCTCCTCCAGGGGCTTCGGGTACGTGATCCCTTCGAGGAGCTCCATGCGCTCGTCGTACTCGATGCCCTCGCGCTTCATCGCGGCGACCGCCTCGCCCCGCGCGAGGAACTCCTGCTGGCTGAGTACGGCGCGCGGATCGTCCAGCGTCGCCTCGACGATCGAGATCATGTCCAGCGCGTACGACCCCGTCCCCACCTGGGTCCCTGAGCCTTCCTGGGCCCCTGAGCCTGTCGAAGGGTGGGTCCCTGAGCCTTCCTGGGTCCCTGAGCCTGTCGAAGGGTGGGTCCCTGAGCCTTCCTGGGTCCCTGAGCCCGTCGAAGGGTCCAGCAGATCGAACGCCGCGAGGGCGAAGGGGGACAGCGGCTGGTTGAGCGCGGAAGTTGGGCTGCAGGTCGACCGTGAGCCTGACCCCCTTCGGTGCTCCGGGCACGCCCGTGTCGAACGTCTCCACGACGCCGATTCCCGGAGCGTCCGGAAGATCGCGAGGGCGCGGAGGGCGAGCGCACGCTGCCGGGCGCGCGGCTCATGGTTGTCGAAGACGAGCCGGCGGACGTTCCCGAACACATCATCGCCCCGGGCGATGACGTTGAGCAGCATCGCGCTGGTGATCTGCATGTGCGAGGTCAGGGTCTCCGGCGTCGCATCGATGAGCTTCCGGAACGACGGCTCTCCCACGACACGAACCCGTCCGGGGCCTTCTTGCGGATGATCTTCCGCTTCTTCTTCGGGTCGTCGCCGGCCTTGCGGATCGCGGCGAGGTTCTCCGTCTCGTGCTCGGGCGCCTGGGCGACGACGGTACCAGCGGTGTCGTAGCCGGCGGCGTCCGGCCCGCCCCGCGATCTGATGGAACTCCCGGGCGTTGAGCTGGCGCATCCGGGTGCCGTCGAACTTCGTCAGCGCGGTGAGCAGCACGGTCCGGATGGGGACGTTGATGCCCACGCCGAGCGTGTCGGTGCCGCAGATCACGCGCAGGAGACCGCGCTGGGCCAGCTGTTCGACGAGCCGGCGGTACTTCGGCAGCATGCGGCGTGGTGCACGCCGATGCCGGCCCGGAGGAAGCGGGAGAGCGTCTTGCCGACGCCGTCGTGAAGCGGAAGCCGCCGATGAGGGCGGCGATCTCGTCCCCGCTGCTCACGCGTCGCGACCTTCGTGCTCGACAGGGCCTGGGCCCGCTCCATGGCGGCCGCCTGCGAGAAGTGCACGATGTAGACCGGGCCTGTCCCGTGTTCAGCAGGTCGTCGATGGTCTCGTGGATGGGCGTCGTCTCGTAGAAGAAGTGCAGCGGGACCGGGCGCTCCACTCCGGTGACCGAGGCGGTCTCCCGTCCTGTGCGACGCGTCAGGTCGGCGGCGAGGGTGGTGACGTCGCCGAGGTGCGGACATCAGCACGAACTGGGCCTGGGGGAGCTCGAGGAGCGGCACCTGCCAGGCCCACCCGCGGTCCGGGTCGCCGTAGAAGTGGAACTCGTCCATGACGACGAGGCCGACGTCGGCGGCATCACCCTGCCGCAGCGCCAGGTTCGCGAGGATCTCGGCGGTGCAGCAGATGATGGGGGCGTCCGCGTTCACGGCGGAGTCTCCCGTCACCATGCCCACGTTCTCGGCGCCGAACACCTCTGCCAGCGCGAAGAACTTCTCGCTGACGAGGGCCTTGATCGGCGCCGTGTAGTAGCTGCGGCGGCCGCCGACCATCGCCGCGAAGTGGGCTCCGACCGCGACGAGCGACTTTCCGGTGCCCGTCGGCGTGGACAGGATGACGTTCGCGCCGGAGACGATCTCGATGAGCGCCTCGTCCTGCGCGGGGTTAGAGGCGGATACCGGTCGACTCCGCCCATTCCACGAACGTCAGGTAGACCGCGTCGGGGTCCGCCGCGTCTGGGAACGAGAGAGGGTTCGAGCCGCGGCGTGGGATTCATGGTGCTTCGATCATCCCATCTGCGTCATGTCGCCGATCCCGTGACCCCGAGCGCGGTGAGCAGCTCGTACGCCGTGGAGCGCGCGTGCACGATCACGGTCCCGAGCTGCGACGACGAGGCCGACACCGAGAGCAGGAGCTGGCCATACGGCGCGAGGAGGAAGCTCAGCAGGGCCATCTGGTTCTCTCCGATGGACAGCGACACGATGGCCGACAGGGTCGGCTCCGTCCCGCCGGCGATGATCTCGGCTTCGGCTCGCGCGACCCCGAACAGGGAGCCGTTCATCGCCGCGAGCTGCTCGCCGCCGTCCTGGTCGACGCCGAGCGAGGCGATGTGGAGGCCGTCGGCCGTGCCGAGGACCGCGGTCGTCAGCTCCGGGAAGCGCTCCTCCAACTGCTGCAGACGGGTCTGCGCCGACGGGCCGACGATGCGCGACCACAGGGCCCAGTTGCCGGCGACGTCGGGGTGCATGCGGGACGGATCGGGCGTCGCGGCGGCCGTCGTGCCGCCGGGCGGGTCCGGTCATGGCTTCTCCTCCGGAAGATCGAGAGCGGCGCCGGCGACACGCATCACGCTGTCGCGGTCGCGCGCGTCGGCCGCGAGGACGCGCGAGCGGGGATGCCGTGTCGCGCGAGGGGGGCGGCGAGCGCGCGCCGGATATCGCCGATCGCTCGTCCGGCGGTGTGGCTGACGGCGATCACGACGCGATGCTCCTCGCCCGCGAGAACGTCCAGCCACTCGTCGGCGTCGGCGACGAGGGTGTCGCGGTCGCCGCGCAGCCAGAGCAGCACCCGGGTGCCCGGGATCGAGACGCGCTGCCGTGCCGACGCAAAGCGCTGCTGCCCCGGGATGCCGATGAGCGCGATGGAGACCTCGGGCGTCGGCCGCCAGGTCCCGTAGTCGAGCCCGACGTCGTGGTGGTCTTGCCGTCACCGCTCGCGAACGACATCGCACGTCGGTGTCCACCGGCGCGACGTCGCTCAGAGCGCGGACCGCGGTCGTCTTGCCCGCGCCCACCGGACCGGCGAAGATCACCCGGTACCGCTGAGGCAGGTCGGTCCGTCGGCGTCGGGGGCGCCTCATCGTCCGCTCCCCGGGACCGGTCTTTCGCTGTCGCCCTCTCCCGAGGCCGCTCCCCACGGCCTCATGGATCACGCGCCGAGGGCGGCGACCCGGCGGTTCACCGAGGAGCGCAGCAGGGCGAGGTTCGTGGCCTGGCGATCGGCGGCCAGGTAGATGAACAGATCGTCGTCGAGCATCTTGAGCAGGTGCAGCTGCGTGTTCAGCGTCAGCAGCATGTCCTCGAGCTCGCCATCGATGCCGAGGGCATCGATCGTGCGCTTCTTGTTCTTCACGATCTCGCTGTTGAACGCGCTCGCGACCTCGAGGTCGAAGTCCGGACGGACGGAGCTCGAGGCGAGCAGGCAGCCCTGATTCCAGGTCGACGATCGACGCCCCGATGAATCCGTTGATGTCGCGCTCGATGTCCGCCAGAAGCGTGTTGAGCTGATCTTGCGTGGCCATGGTTCTCCCCAGTCGTCTTCATCGCGCGCAGCAGCGACCGCCCTGTGCGGTCGTCCCCGGCGCCGCGCGACCTGTGAAGTGTATAAACGTTACTCGACGAGGGGGCCAGTCTCAGACCGAGGTCGCTGCGCGGAGGGCGATGCGGACCATGTCGCCGAACGTCTGCTCGCGCTCCTGGGCCGTGGTCTCCCTCGCCGGGTGACGATGTGGTCGCTGACCGTGCAGATCGCGGAGGGCGCGGCGCCCGTGGAACGCGGCGAGCGTGTAGAGCCCTGCCGCCTCCATCTCGACGCCGAGGATGCCGTGCCGCACGAAGGGCTCCGTGAGCTCCGGCCGGGTGCTGTAGAACTGGTCGCTCGAGAACAGCGGCCCCACGTGCACCGTGGACGACACCGGCTCCGACTCGCTCGCCTCCACCGCCGCGCGCAGCAGGGCGAAGTCGGCGAGCGGGGCGTAAGTCGAGGCCGTGGAAGCGCACGCGGTTGATCCCGGAGTCGGTGCTCGCGCCGTTGGCGATGATGATGTCGCGGACCGCGAGCTTCTCGGTCAGCAGGCGCCGCAGATCCGACCCGGACGATCGTCTGCACGTCGTACTCCGTGAACAGTTCCGTCGCGTAGATCGCCATCGACGGCTGCCCCATCCCCGAGCCCTGGACGGAGACCCGATGCCCCTCCCAGGTGCCGGTGAAGCCCAGCATGCCGCGCGTCTCCGAGTACAGCTCGGCGTCGTCGAGGAAGGTCTCGGCGATCCACTTCGCCCGCAGCGGATCGCCGGGGAACAGGACGACGGGGGCGATC
>NZ_JBFLUM010000012.1:0-22981 GCF_050470785.1 Microbacterium sp. NRRL B-14842
CACCTCAACTACGTGCGGGTCCGCGAGTGGTTCGACGTGCATCGGCAGCTCCGGACGCTCGTCAAGAGCCCCGATCGCGGGGCGGAGCCGAGTGGCGCGGCCGATCCGGATGCCATCCACCGCGCGCTGCTGTCCGGCCTGCTGTCGCAGATCGGCGTCCTCGACGAGCGCACCGCCCCCGCGGGGAAGGCCCACTCTCCCGCGAAGGACGCCCGCCGCCGGATCACGGAGTACCGAGGCGCGCGGGGTATCCGGTTCTCGATCTTCCCGGGCTCGGGGCTGCGCAAGAAGAGCCCCCGGGCGGTCATGGCGGCCGAGATCGTGGAGACCTCCCGCACCTTCGCCCGCACCGTCGCCGCCATCGACCCCGCCTGGGCCGAGCCCCTCGCCGGCGACCTCGCGAAGCGTCAGGTCACCGAGCCGCACTGGTCCAAGGACGCCGGAGCCGCGGTGGCGTTCGAGAAGGTCACGCTGTTCGGGGTCGAGATCATCCCGCGCCGGCGCGTGCAGTTCGCCCGCATCGACCGGGCCGCCTCGCGCGAGCTCTTCGTCCGTCATGCGCTCGTCGAGGGCGAGTGGGACCCGTCCCGGATCGACAAACGGGTCAGCGCGTTCTGGCGCAGCAACGCCGAGCTCCGCCGCCGCCTGGAGAAGCTCGAGGAGCGTGAGCGGCGCCGCGACATCCTGGCCGGCGACGAGGCCGTCTTCCGGTTCTACGACGAGCGCATCCCCGCCGAGGTGTTCGACGTGCGGTCGTTCGAGAGGTGGTGGCGCGAGGCGCTGACGACGACGCCGAAGCTGCTCGTGATGCGCGAGAGCGACCTCATCGACGACGAGGACCGCGCCGACCAGCGCGAGTTCCCGACCCGGTGGACGCAGGGCGACCAGGTGCTCGGCCTCGCGTACCGGTTCGAGCCGGGTGCCCCCGATGACGGCGTGAGCGTCGTGCTGCCGCTACCGCTGCTCGCCCAGATCGAGGATCGCGGCTTCGACTGGCAGGTGCCGGGGCTCCGCGCCGAGCTCGTCACCGGACTCCTGCGCGCGCTGCCCAAGGCCATCCGCCGCCACGTCGTCCCCGCCGCCGACTGGGCGGAGAAGTTCGGGGCGGCGCTGGCCGACGAGGGTCCGGAGGTGCACGGCGGCCTCCCCCCGCGCACCCTCAAGGAAGCGCTCGCGCGGCTCGTGCAGCCGCTCGCGAACCAGGTGGTGACGGCCGCGGACTTCGATGACGAGCGGGTGCCGGCGCACCTGCGCATGAACTTCCGCGCCGTGGACGAGCGGGGACGGGTGGTCGGGTCAGGGCGTGATCTCCGGGCGCTGCAGGCCGAGCTCTCCGACCGCGCGCGCAGCAGCGTCGCCCGCTCCATCGCCCGCCCCGGGCGTGCGGAGGCACCGGGGCCGCGCGGGGCGGAGCGCGTGGCGCGGCTCCGGTCGAGCAGACCGGGCTGACGGCGTGGACGTTCGGCGACCTCCCGGCGGTCATCGACACCAAGGTCGCGGGCGGCGTCGTCCGCGGGTATCCGGCGATCGTCGATGCCGGCAAGAGCGTGTCGGTGCGGGTCGAGGCGACTCCGGACGCCGCGGCCGCCGCCACGCGCGACGGCGTGCTCCGTCTCGTCCTGCTCGCGGTGCCCTCGCCGTCCTCGTACGTGCAGCAGCACCTCACCAGCCAGGAGAAGCTCGCCCTCGCCGCCTCGCCCTATCCGTCGGCGGCCGCGCTCATCGAGGACTGCCGAGCCGCCGTCGCCCGTCGCGTGATCGACGCGTCGACCGGCGCCGACGGCCAGGACCGTGGCGTCGTGCGCACCGAGGCCGAGTTCGCCCCGGGTCCGCGACGCCGTGTCCGCCGTGCTCGTCGACGAGCTCTTCGCCTGCGTCTCCCTCGTCGCCCGCATCCTCACGAAGGCGCGGGAGGTGGAGCGCGGCATCAAGTCCCAGAACTCGCTGGCGCTGCTCGGCCCGCTGAACGACATCCGCACCCAGCTCTCCGGACTGCTGCACCCCGGCTTCGTCGCGGCCGCGGGTGTCGACCGGCTCGCCCACTTCCCCCGGTACCTCGACGGCATGATCGACCGGTTGAAGACCTTGGCGAACGAGCCGGGCAAGGACCGCGCACGGATGACGGAGTTCGAGCGGATGGCGGTGCTGTTCGCGGACGCCGGCGGCACGATCCCCCTCGCGCCCGACGCTCCCCCCGCGATCGTCGAGGGTGCGCTGGCTGCTGGAGAGTACCGGGTCAGCGTCTTCGCTCAGCGTCTCGGCACCGCGCAGCCGGTGTCGCCGCAGCGGATCACCAAGGCGCTCGCGGGGAAGTGACCCCCGCCGGGTAGCCTGAGGGCATGGCCCGCGCGATCGTCTACACCGAGTTCGGATCCCCGCTGTCCTCCACCTGATGGAGGTGCCTGACCCCGTGCCCGTCCGCGGCGAGGCGCTGGTGCGCATCGAGGCGGCCGGTGCCAACCCCATCGACGCGAAGCTCCGTGGCGGCAAGCGCCCGTCTGCGCCGATCACCGAACCGCGTCCGGTCGGATTCGACGGTGCCGGGGTGATCGAGGTGCTGGGCGAGGGCGTCGACGGGTTCGAGGTCGGCGACCGCGTCGCGATCCGCGACACGCTCGGGACCTACGCCTCCGCCATCGCGGTCGAGGTCGACAAGCTCGTGAAGCTCCCGGACGCCGTCACGCGGCCGAGGGTGCGGCGATCGGCATCCCGGCCGGCACCGCCTACCAGTCCCTCCGCTCGCTCGCCGTGACGGCCGACGACGTGCTCCTCGTGCACGCAGGATCCGGCTCGGTCGGCCAGGCCGCCGTGCAGTTCGCGGTCGCCTGGGGCGCGACGGTGATCGCCACCGCGAGCCCCGCCCGGCACGACCAGCTCCGCGAGCTCGGCGCGATCCCCGTGGCCTACGGCGACGGCCTGCTCGACCGCGTCCGCGCGGCGGCCCCCTCCCCCTTGACCGTCGTCCTGGACTGTGCGGGCACCGACGAGGCCATCGAGACCTCCCTCGCCCTGGTCGCGGACCGCGACCGCATCGCGACCATCGTCCGCGGTCCCGACGCCGCCGACTTCGGCATCCGGGCGTTCTCCGGCGGGTCCCCGAGCCGCTCACGCCGCAGGAGCTGGAGTGGCGCGCCGAGGCGCTGCAGAAGACCGTGGACCTCCTGGCCGCGGGCGACTTCACCATCGAGCTCGGCCCGGAGCTGCCCCTCGCCGAGCGGCACGGGCCCATGAACTCATGGAGACCGGCGCCGCCTCGGGGAAGATCATCCTCGTCCCCTGACCCCAACCCTGACAGCGTCGGGCGTCACCCCGCACGCGGCGTTCGGCGGGTTCTGCCGCGGCCAGGAGACACTGATCGGTCAGGCGGCTTTCGGCTTCCGGCGCGGTGGGAGGCGAAGATGCATGTCGCGAACGCCAGCACAGCAAGGGATGGCGCGAAGAGTCGCGCGTCCGGTGCATAGCCGTCACTCACAGGCCATCCACTCTGGGCATAGCGAACCGGTCCTGCATCGCCGACGACGTAGGACAGAAGCATGCCGCCCGCAGCGATTCCGAACAAGGCGAAGAACCACCCCGCGTATCGAACCCACCACCGACGTGCCCTCGGCACGATACGCAGAGGCAGCCCGATCAGGAACGCCAGGATCGTAAGCGGAGTGGAGAGGACCGCGAATCCGACGATCTGCAAGCCCTCTGTGTACCCGGCCGCGGTGGTCGACCAGATCGCTATCGCGACATACGTGGTCAAGCCGGTGAGGAAGACTTGCGCCGCCAACAGGAGCCAATGCCGTTCGGTCTCGGCCGCGGCCACCTGGCGTGGTGAACCAGGCACCCCGGCGTCGAGCTGGTTCTGAGACGTCACATTCGGATCGTAGTGCTTCTGCTCGGAGCACCGGAGCTGCCCCTCGCCGAGGCGGCGCGGGCCCATGAGCTCATGGAGACCGGCGCCGCCTCGGGGAAGATCATCCTCGTTCCCTGAGGGATCAGGGTGGCACCGGAGCGGGGTTGCGGCCACGACGGGCTCCGACCCGATCGCCTAGCCTCCGGGGCAGTCGCACTCACTGCCGCTGTAGCACTGGCACACCGAGTCAGGGTAGTCGGCCTTGGTGGCGGTGATTCTGACATCGAGTTCTTCGAGCGGGACGACGTCCTCGATGCCGTCCAGTTCCGGGATGTCCGGGCAGTCCGCGGGGCCTGTCTCCACGATCTCTTCGCCTCGCGGAAAGGTCAGGGTGAAGCACACCGCCCCCTGGCGCTGCTCGTACCACCAGCCACCGCCCGTTTTGCGCGTCACCGAGTGCGAGGAGTGTCAGGGTGGTGCTGTCGTCCCTCTTGTCGAGGTCGAGGAGCTTGAGCGGGTTGCCGTCGAGCTCGTCGGTTCCGTCTCGGAGGTCGGAGGCGAGGGAGAGTTCGGCGATGGTCACTTCCGGGTCCGTGACGATCTTGCCGCGGTGCTCCCACATGCTGTCCTGCGCGTCTTCGATGGAATCCGCGAGGCTCACCCGCACGAGGTTCTCGATGCTCGGCGCGCACCCGACGAACATGGCGGCCGCAGCGACGAAGCCAACGACAGGGAGGCTTCGGCGCCGCAGACGGCTTGTCATGATGCGACGGTAGCGCATCCGGCGACGACCTCCCTGTCGGTCAGGCGGGCGCGACGGGGCGGCGAGCGAGAGCATCAGCCGGTTCGCCCAATTGAAGAAGGCCGCGCCGTGCACGACGTCCGCGATCTCCAGGTCGTCCAGTCCGGCCGCACGGAGGCGCGCGATGTGCGCGGGACCGAACGCGCGAGGCGTGTCGGTCAGCGCGACCGCTGCCGCGACGATCGCGTTCCAGCGCTCCCCGAGATCCGCGTCCACGCCCTCGGCGAGCAGCGCGTCGACGTCCTCCGGCCGCTTGCTGTGGTGCGCCGCGAACCGGGAGTGCACGGAGGCGCAGAACACGCAGCCGTTGCGGCGCGAGGCGGCGGTGGCCGCAGCTCCCGTTCCGCCCGTGGGAGGCCCTCCGCGGCGTTGTAGAAGATGTCCTTGTCGACGAGGGTGCGCGCGCGCAGCACCTCGGGGTCGCGGGCGAGCAGCCGGAAGTACTCGTTCTTCGCCCGGGCGGCGTCGACGAGGCCGTCGAGGTGCCGCGGGGTCAGATCCTCCTCCGCCAGGGGCGCGAGGTGGGGTGTCCAGCCGACCTCGGCGCGCGTGAAGGCGTGCGGATAGGGGGCGGCGTCGTGGCGGAGCACGGTGTCGGCGGCGGTCATGCGGCCTCCTCCTCGGTGTCGGTGTCGGTGGCGGTCGCGGTCGCTGTGTCGGCGGCGGTGAGTCCGGCCTCCTGAAGCACGCGGAGGCCGGTGACGACCCACTGCTGGAAGGCGAGGAAGGACACGAGCTGCGACAGCGTCACGATGCCGTCCGTCGACCAGCCGGCGTCGTGCAGGCGGCCGAGGTCGGCACCGGATGCCTCGCGGGGACGGAACACCAGCAGGTGCGTGTGCGCGAGAGCGGTCGCGAGACGCTCCCCCACGGCAGCCGATGCCGCTTCATCCGGGAGGTAGCGAGTGCCGTCGGTACTCTCGGCCTCCAGCCCGCGCTCGGTGTAGGCGCCGAATGGTCCCGTGGTCGCGGCGGCTCCGGCCTCCCGGGCGACGATCGCGGCGCGCTCCGGGTCGATCTCGCGGGCCCTCCGGGCGTAGAACGCCGCCGTGGGGTCGTCGGCACCGGCGAGCGCGGTCGCGAACGCCGCGATGAGCGCGCGCTCTGCGAGAGACACATGCTCCGCGGATACCGGGTGGAAGAGCGCGTCGAAGCTCGCCTGGAGCTGCTCCCTGGTCACGGGACGGCGACGACGCAGCGCATCCAGCTCCCGCGTCACCCCCGTCAGCTGGTCGACGATGTCGGCGGTCATGCGTTCTCCTTCACGGTGGGGGTGTTCTCGGGCGTGTGGGTGGTCTCGGATCCGGCGGCGTGAGCGCGTAGCGAGGGCCGGGGCGACCTCCGTCGCGAACAGCTCGATCGAGCGCAGAACGTGGGCGTGCGGCGCGTCGACCGAGTGCACCTGGAACGCCACCTCGGTCGCGCGGTGCAGCGTGGTGTCGGCGGCGAGCGAGGCGGCGACCTCCTCCGGGGTGCCGAGGTGCGTGTCGAGAGCGGCGATGAGGTCGTCGATGCCGTCGCCGGGGATCGTCTGGCCCTGCCGCCGGAAGCCCTCGGCCGCCCGCCGTAGACCGACCTCGGCGAACCGGAGCGCCTCGGCGCGGTCGTCCGCCACGAACACGGTGCGGGAGGCGGTGATCCGCGGCGTCGCGCCGGCGGGGAGCGCGTCGAGGTAGGCGTCGATGATCGGGTCCTGCAGGGCGGACAGCGGGGCGTGCAGACGTTCGCCGGGGCGGGGCTGCGTGCGGGACAGCAGCAGTCCATGACCGTGGACGCCTGCTCGATGACCGCCGGGTGCCGAGAACGTCGCCTGCCAGATCCGCTGCGGCCAGCGACCCCGCGTCCGGATACAGCGTGTTCCCCGCACCGACGTCGCGGCCTGGAGAGCGTCGAGCAGCACGCCCAGCTTGCGGTCGTAGGTGGGCCCCTTGTCGCGCACGTCCTCCCGAAGGCGTGAAGGACGACGGGGTGCCGCCGCTGCCGAGCCCGAGGTCGATCCGCCCGTCCGCGAGCAGGTCGGCCACCACGGCGTCCTCGGCCACCCGGACCGGGTCTTCGAGGGGAAGGTGATGATCCCGGTGCCGAGCCGGATCCCGAGGTGCGTGCCGCCGCGTGCGCGAGGAAGACGAGCGGCGAGGGCAGCCCGCCTTCCGCCGCCCGGAAATGATGCTGTGCCACCCAGGCCCTCCCCACGCCGTGCCGTTCGGCGTGCTGGATCTGCGCCAGGGCGAGCGGTAGCGGTCGTTCGGAGACGCATCGTCCAGGAGCCGGGTGAAGAATGCGACGGTGGGGCGAGGGGTGGGGGCGCTCATGCGAGGATCTCCGTTCGGCCGGGGACCGCGGCCAGCAGCTCCCGGGTGTTCTCGTGCTGCGGGTCGTGGAACAGCTCCTCGGTCGGCCCCTCCTCCACGACGCGCCCGCGGTGCATCACGGAGACGGTGTGGCTGATGCGGCGCACCACCGCGAGGTCGTGCGAGATGAAGAGGTAGGTGAGTCCGAGCTCGGCCTGGAGCGCGGAGAGCAGTTCGAGGATGCGCGCCTGCACCGTCACGTCGAGCGCCGACACCGCCTCGTCGAGCACGAGGATCTCGGGGTCGACGGCGAGCGCCACGAGCGATCGCGACCCCTGCCGCTGCCCGCCGGAGAGCTCGCTCGGCGTGCGACGGGCCGCATCCGCCGGCAGCGCCACGCGCTCGAGCAGGGCGACCGCACGATCCCGACGCTCCGACCGCCGCCGATGCGGAAGTTGTGCAGCGGCTCGGCCACGATGTCGGCGATCTGCTGCCGTGGATCCAGGGAGGCGAAGGGGTTCTGGTACACGAGCTGGATCCGTCGGCGCAGCGCACGCAGTCGCGCCCCCTCGACGGCCGTCGCGTCCTCCCCCGCGAGCTCCACGGTCCCGGCGTCCGGACGGAGGAAGCGCGTGACCAGGCGCGCTGTCGTGGACTTGCCCGATCCGGACTCGCCGACCAGCGCATGGGTCGTCCCGCGCCGCACCCGGAAGGAGACGTCGTCGACCGCCCGGAAGCGCTCACGACCCGCGACCCGGAACTCCTTGACGAGGCCAGCAGCCACGATCTCGTAGGGCTTCTCGGCGGCCACTGCCGCGGCGTCCCGGAGGAACGGCGGCGCGTCCGGACGCCGGAAGCCGGTCGTGAAGGCGGGCGCGTCGGCGAGCAGCTGCCTCGTGTACGGGTCTTCCGGCTCCGCGAGCACCTGCGCACTCGGCCCCTGCTCCACGATCCGGCCGTCCTTCAGCACCGCGATCCGCGCCGCCCGGTCCGCGGCGACGCCGACGTCGTGCGTCACGAGGAGGATGCTCGTGCCGTCCTCGCGCTGCAGCTCGTCCAGCAGATCCAGCACCCGGCGCTGCACCGTGGCGTCGAGGGCGCTGGTGGGCTCGTCCGCGATGAGCAGCCGAGGGCGGAGGGCGATCGCGGCCGCGATGAGCACCCGCTGCCGCATCCCGCCGGAGAGCTCGTGCGGATACTGTCGCGCGCGCAGATCGGGGTCGTCCAGCCCGACGCGGTCGAGCAGCTCGAGCACGCGGGCGTTCCGGGAACGACGGTCGCGATGCCCGTGCAGACGCAGCACCTCGGCGACCTGCACGCCGACGGGGCGCACCGGGTCGAGCGAGGTCGTCGGATCCTGCGGGACCAGCCCGATCTCCGAGCCGCGGATGCCGCGGAACGCCCGATCCGACCATCCGGAGATGTCGAGGTCCCCGAGCCGGACGCGCCCGCCCTCGACCCGTCCGCCCTCCGGCAGCAGGCCGAGGAGGGCGTGCGCCGTGGTGGATTTGCCGGAGCCCGACTCGCCGACGAGGGCGAGGGTCTCCCCCTCCGCGATGGCGAAGGAGAGGCCGTGCACGACCTCGCGGGCGGCGTACGAGACCCGCAGGTCCGTCGCGGTGAGGACGGGGGTGGGCGCGGTCATCGGGCGCTCCTTCCGAGCCGGTGGCTGATGCGATTGGCGCTGAGCACGACGGCGACCACCACGAGGCCGGGGAGCGCCGTGAGCCACCAGGCGGTCGCGATGTAGTTGCGCCCCTCGGCGATCAGCAGGCCCCACTCGGGGGTGGGCGGCGGCGCGCCGTAGCCGAGGAAGCCGAGGGTGGAGATGGCGAGGATGGCCGTGCCGAACTGCAGCGCGGCGAGCGCGATGATCGGGGTGAGGGCGTTCGGGAGCACATGCCGGCGCAGCACGGCGACGAAGGTGCCGCCGCTGCCGTACGCCGCCTCGACGTACTCGGTGCGGCGCACCCGCGCCACCTCGGCGCGCATGAGCCGGGCGAAGGCGGCGACGCTGCCGAGTCCCACGGCGATCGCCGCGTTCACCGTTCCGAAGCCGAGCAGGATGATGACGGAGAGCGACAGCAGCAGCCCGGGGATGGCCAGGAGCACGTCGACGATCCGCATCAGCACGTCGTCCACGACACCGCCGGTCGCGCCGGCGACGGCTCCGAGGAGCGTGCCGAGCGCGAGGCCTACCGTCACGGCGATGAGCGCACCCGACAGGGAGTGCACCGCGCCATGCACGACCCGGCCGAAGAGGTCGCGGCCGAGGGCGTCGGTCCCGAACCAGTGCGCGGCGCTCGGCGGCAGGAGCTTGTCGGCGGGCACGCCGGTCAGCGGATCGCCCGGCGCGAAGACCCCCGGGATCACCGCCCACAGCACCGCCACGGCGACGACCGCGAACGCGAGGTACAGCCCCCAGGCGCGCGAACGCCGTCGCGGACGGGATGCGGAGACGGGCGCCGGGGCGGACGGCGCGGGCGGGGCACCCGACGTCTCGACCGACGTCTCCGCGATCATGGGAGCGGTCATACGGGCACCTTCTGGGCAGTGGGACGGACGGGGCGCGACCGGGCGGCGCGGGCCGCCCGCCGCTGCCGCGGGTCGATCAGGGGCGTGGCGAGGTCGACGGCGAAGCTGATCACCACGAACCCCAGGGCCGACAGGAGCACCACTCCCTGCAGCACCGGGATGTCCTGGTTCGCGACGGCCTGCTCCGTGAGGCGTCCGATGCCGGTGCGGCCGAAGACGGTCTCGGTGACCACCGCTCCTCCGACGAGCTCTCCGAACAGCACCCCCGCGATGGTGAGGGTCGGGACGGCGGCGTTGCGCGCGACCGACCGCGCGAGCACCCACGCCGGCGGCGCGCCCTTCGCCCGCACCACGGTCACGAACGGCTGCGCCTGCACGCGGTCGATGGATCGGACCAGGACCTGGGCGAGGGGCGCCGAGATCGGCACGGCGAGCGTGAGGACGGGGAGGATCAGGCCGCTGATCGGATCGGCCCCCACGATCGGCACCCATCCGAGCCCGAACGAGAACACCTGGATGAGCAGGATCCCGAGCCAGAACACAGGGACCGCCACGAACAGTCCCGGCACCTGCCGCAGACCGTCCCGCAGCCAGGCGAAGGGCGCGAGCGAGGAGAGCACCGCGATCAGCACCGCGAGCAGGACGGCGACCAGGAGCCCGAGCGCCGCGAGCAGCAGCGTGGCGGGCAGTGCTTCAGCGAGCATCGTCCGGACCGGGGTGCCGTACTGGGTCGAGTAGCCGAAGTCGCCGGCGAGGAAGCCGAGCCCCGCGTGCAGATACTGCTCCCCCCACGGCACGTCGGCGCCGTAGGTCGCGCGGATGTCGTCGAGCTGCTCCGGCGAGAGCCCCAGGCTCGGGTCGGAGAACTTGATGAGGATGGCGTCTCCCGGCAGCAGCTGCAGCAGGAAGAACGTGGCCGTGAAGGCCGCGATCAGCACGATCGCGGCCTGCCCGGCCCGTCGGAGGACGAAGGTCATGGGGTCACCGTGGTCCTCAGTGCTCCGCGAGCCACACGCCGGAGAACGTGGGGCGGCCAACCGACTCGAACGCGACGCCGTGCACGTACGTCGCCGCGCCGTAGACCTGCGGCTCCTCGAAGAGCGGGATCACGTACGCCTGCTCCGCGATGTAGTCCTGCACGGCCTGGGAGGCGGCCACCCGCTTCTCGGCATCCGGCTCGGAGGCGACGGCGAGGAGCAGCTCGTCGAGCGTCGCATCCTGCGAGATCAGCACGTCGCGGTTCTTCGTGAAGTACTGGCTCTTGATCACGTCGAGATCCGCACGGCCGACCATCGAGTGGTAGAACCCCGTCTTCAGGGGATCACGCGTGTCCTCCGCGTAGCTGCCCGCGTCGCCGGGCTTGACGGTGAGCTCGACGCCGACCGCCGCGAGTTGCTGCGCCACGAGCTCCAGGGTCTGCTTCGACAGCGGCTGCGGCTTGGCCTCGTAGACCGTGATGGACAACCGCTCGCCGTCCTTCTCGCGAATGCCGTCGGCGCCGGGCTTCCAGCCCGCCTCGTCGAGCAGCGCCTCCGCCTTCTCCGGGTCGTGGGCGTAGTGCGCGGACTCGTCCTTGTATCCCGCTGCCTGGGAGGACAGCACCGACGTGGCCACCGGGTAGTTCTCGGTGAACAGGGTGTCGACGACCTCCTGCGCGTCGACCGCGGCGATGATCGCCTGACGCACGCGGATGTCGGACAGCAGCGGGTTCTCCGGGCGGAGGGCGATCGAGTTGTTCACAGCCGCGGGTCTGCGGCGCGTACAGCGTGAAGCCGGCCCCCTCCACGCGGTCCTCGTCGAACGCCTGGACGTAGCGGACGTAGTCGGCTTGGCCCGCGAGCAGCGACCCGATGCGGACGGAGTCCTCGGGGGTCACCAGCACGTGCACGGCGTCGAGGTAGGGACGACCGTCGTTCTCGGCGCTGCCCGGGCCCCAGGCGTAGTCGTCGCGGGCGGTGAGGGTGTACTCGGTGCCGAGCTTCTCGTCGGTGACGGTGAAGGGACCGGAGCCGATGATCTCCTCCGCGTTGCCGGCGCCGAAATCCTCGATCGTGCCGTCCAGCGTCTCCGGGGACAGCAGCCCCGAGTTGATGGTCGACGTCGCCTGCAGGAAGCCGGGCGACGGCGCGCTGAAGCGGAACGTCACGGTGTCCTCGTCCACCACCTCGCTGCCGGCGTAGTTGTTGATGGCCTCGGAGACGGTGAGCCCGCGTTCGGCGTCGCCCAGCCCGTAGGTGTCGAAGTTCTTCGCGACGGCGGCGGCGTCCACGGGCGTGCCGTCCGAGAACGTCACGTCCGGGTTGAGATCGAAGGTGTACTCCGTGGCGTCGTCGTTCACAGTCCACTCCGCGGCGATCCACGGCTCGATCTCGAGCGTCTCCGGATTCTGCCAGGTGAGCCGGGCGGCGATGTTGTTGACGATGCCGCCGTTCGGGTAGAAGCCGGCCTGCGGCGGGTACAGGTTCGTGTAGGCCTGGTGCTCGAGGTAGGTCAGGGTGCCGCCGGAGAGCGGGTCCCCCGCGTCGGCCGGAGTGTTCCCCGGGGCGGGCGAGGTGGCGCAGGCGGCGAGGCTGCCGGCCAGGACGAGCGGGACCGCGACGGCGGCGGTGCGGATGAGGCGGCGGTTCATGCGGGGGACTCCTCGGATTCGGAAGACGGGGTCTCGGGTGCGGAGGGGGTGCAGGTGGTGTTCACGGTAGGAAGCGGCAGGGCACGGGGGCGAGGCGGCGGACTCCGGGTGTCGCGAGACGACACCCGTGGTCACGCGCCGACACGCGACGTCACACGGAGGCGGTCGCGCAGCGTCTCACGCCGGTCGTCCTGGCCGGCCTCCTCCGCCGCGCGGAGCAGGCCACGGCGGCGGAGCTCGGGGGCCGCGAGGCGGGTGAAGGCCTCGAACTGCGCGGGTTGGAATGCCGAGAGGACGTTGAAGCCGTCGGCGGCGCCCACGTCGCGCCAGCTCTCGAAGTGGTCGGCGATCGTGCCGGCATCGCCGACCACGAAGGCCGCGGGGACGGCGTGCGCGGCGACGAGATGCCGCCAGGTCACTGCCGCCTCCGCCCCGACCGCGAGCCGGGCGATCCGCGCGAGTCGCTCGACGAGCGCGGCACCCCGCTCCCCCAGCCGGAGCGCCTCGGCGGCCGTCACCGGGGCGTCGAAGGCGGCGGCACGCAGCGGGTCGTCGGCGGCCACCTCCAGTGCGTCGGCGAGGGAATCCACCGTGCGGTTCGGCGGGAACGCGACGCGATCGGGCTGCACCCCCTCAGCGAGCGGCACGAGCTCCAGCAGCCGCCGGACGATCCGGTGCGCCCCGGCGTCCGAGTCCGCGACGACGGGCAGCACCGGGGCGATGACCTTCAGCTCCTCCGCCGGGCGCCCCGCGTCCGCGGCGATGTCCTTCAGCAGCCGCCGCGTGGTCACGGCATCGGCGAGTGTGGGCGCGGCGATGAGCGCGAGATCGGCGGCGGTCGCGGCGAGCGCCCGCGACCGCGGCAAGGTCCCCGCGTGCACGATCGGGATGCGCCCCTGCGGCGGACGCGCGACGTTGAGCGGACCGGCGACCCGCACATGTGCGCCCGTGACCTCGGCCGCGCGCAGCCCCTCGGGGTCGATGAGCACGCCGCGCTCGGCGTCCGCGATCCAGGCGTCCTCGTCCCACGAGTCCCAGAGCCGGCGCAGAGCGACGACGAACTCCTCGGCCCGGTCGTAGCGGGTCTCGGTGTCGGCGTGGGCGTCACGGCCGTGGTTGCCCGCGGCACGCGGCTCGGCGCCGGTGACGAGGTTGATCCCGGCCCGGCCGTGGGTGAGGACGTCGAGGGAGGCCAGCGCCCGCGCCGTGGCGTACGGATCGGCATAGGTGGTGTTGACCGTCGCGATGAGACCGATCCGCGAGGTCACCCCGGCGAGGAACAGCACCGCGCTCAGCGGGTCGATGCGGGCGAGCAGGTAGGGGTCGCGGAACTCCAGGTCGGGTCCGGTCGCCAGCCAGTCGCCGAAGAAGAGGTAGTCCAGACCTGCGTCCTCCCCCTCCCGCGCGATGCGGCGCAGGATGTCCGCGTCCTCCGCGGGGTCGCGGTGGGCTCCGGGATACCGCCAGCCGGAGGGGTAGGCGCCGAGGGTGCGCACCATGGCGCCGATCACGAGGGGTTCCGTCATGCCGACACGGTAGGACCGCCGCCTCCACCCCGGCCACCGGGAGGAAGCCGGAGGTCACCGGATGTCACAGACGGTCACACGCGCCACCCTCTACGCTGAGAGGATGACTGGACTTCGTTGGGGAATCCTCGCGACCGGCGGCATCGCCGGCGCCTTCGCATCCGATCTGCGCACGGCCGGCCTCGACCTCGTCGCCGTGGGCTCACGCTCGCAGGAGTCGGCCGATGCCTTCGCCGCGCGCTTCGACATCGCGCACGCGCATCCGTCATACGAGGCGCTGGTCTCCGATCCCGACGTCGACATCATCTACGTCTCCACCCCGCACCCGATGCACCACGAGAACGCCCGGCTCGCCCTGGAGCACGGGAAGCACGTCCTCGTCGAGAAGGCGTTCACGCTCGAGCACGCCCAGGCCGCGGACCTCCAGCGGCTCGCCGCCGAGCGCGGGCTGCTCGTCATGGAGGCGATGTGGACCCGGTACCTGCCGCACATGGTCCGCATCCGCGAGCTCCTCGCCGACGGCGCCCTGGGTGAGATCCGCACCGTGAGCGCCGACCACACGCAGCAGCTGCCCACCGACCCCGCCCACCGCCTCAACGCCCTCGAACTGGGCGGCGGGGCGCTGCTCGACCTGGGGATCTACCCGATCTCCTTCGTCTGGGATGTCCTCGGCGCACCGACCACCGTCCGCGCGGTGGGGCGTCTGGTCGAGACCGGAGCCGATTCCGAGGTCGCCACCGTCATGGTCCACGAGAGCGGGGCGATCTCCACGACGCTCTCCTCCTCGCGCGGCGCCGGCCCCAACGCCGCGAGCATCGTCGGCACCGAGGCCCGCATCGACATCGACCGGGTCTGGTACGCCCCCACCTCGTTCCGTCTCGTGCTGCCGGACGGGACGGTGCAGGAGGAGTACGTCTCGTCCGTCGAGGGTCGCGGCATGCAGTACCAGGCGTTCGCGGCCGAGCGCCTCGTCCGCGACGGTCTCCTCGAGGGCGACGTCCTCCCCATCGCGGAGAGCGTCGCCATCATGGGCGCCCTGGACGAGATCCGCGCGCAGATCGGCGTGCGCTACCCCGGCGAGGAGGACGACCGTGGCTGAGACGACCGACGCCCGCGTGGCGGTGTACCTGGACTTCGACAACATCGTCATCTCCTGGTACGACCGGGTCCACGGCCGGAACTCCTACGGCAAGGACCGCCAGCGCATCACGGAGCACCCGAACGACCCCGAGGTCGCCGAGCGGCTGAGCCGGGCGATGATCGAGGTCGGCGCCATCATCGACTACGCGGCGTCCTTCGGCACCCTCGTGCTGACCAGGGCGTACGCGGACTGGTCGTCGCCGGTCAACGCCGAGTACCGGTCGCAGCTCGTGGCCCGCGCGGTGGATCTCGTCCAGCTCTTCCCCGCCGCGGCGTACGCCAAGAACGGCGCGGACATCCGGTTGGCGGTCGATGCGGTCGAGGACATGTTCCGTCTTCCGGACCTGACCCATGTGGTCATCGTGGCCGGCGACAGCGACTACGTGCCGCTCGCCCAGCGCTGCAAGCGCCTCGGCCGGTACGTGATCGGGGTGGGCGTGGCCGGGTCGACGGCGAAGTCGCTCGCCGCGGCCTGCGACGAGTTCGAGTCGTACGACTCGCTTCCGGGCGTGGCGCGTCCGGCGAAGGCAGCACAGCCCGCGGTCGCTCCGGTGGTCGAGGCCCCGGCGGAGCCGTCCGCCCCGGCCGCCGCGGACGCGGGTACCCCGAAGCCCAAGACCGCGTCGAAGTCCCGCACGAAGGCCAAGGCCAAGGCCGCTGCCGAGGAGCCCAAGGTCGAGGAGAAGATCGACGACCAGGGCGAGGCCACGCGGCTCCTGGAGCGCGCCCTGCGCCTCGGCCACGACAAGGCGGATGCCGACGAGTGGTTGCACAGTTCCGCGGTCAAGACGCACATGCGCCGCATGGACCCGTCGTTCAGCGAGAAGGCCCTCGGCTACCGGTCCTTCTCCGACTTCCTCAAGTCGCGCGACGACATCGCCGAGCTCGAGGAGACCGGGCACGAGCGCCTGGTCCGCCTGCGGGAGCCCTGAGCACGGCCGGTCGCCTGCCGTCCCGTCACTGGTGGCGGAACGCGGCGTCGAAGGCGGCCGCGGGCTGCGGCCACAGCAGGGAGCGCACGAAACCGAGCGCCTCGGGGGCGCCGTGCAGGCGGTCCATGCCGGCGTCCTCCCACTCGATCGAGATCGGGCCGTCGTACCCGATCGCATCGAGCGCGCGGAACGCGTCCTCCCAGGGCACGTCGCCGTGGCCGGTGGAGACGAAGTCCCAGCCGCGCCGAGGGTCGCCCCACGGCAGATGCGAGCCGAGCACCCCGGCACGGCCGTTCCTCGGTCGCAGGCGGGTGTCCTTGCAGTCGACATGGTAGATCCGGTCGGCGAAGTCGACGATGAAGCCGACGGGATCGATGTTCTGCCACATCATGTGCGAGGGGTCCCAGTTGAAGCCGAACGCGTCGCGGTGGTCGATCGCGTCGAGGGCGCGGACGCTCGACCAGTAGTCGTACGCGATCTCCCCGGGATGCACCTCGTGGGCGAAGCGCACGCCCTCGCCGTCGAACACGTCGAGGATCGGATTCCATCGCTCGGCGAAGTCCTGGAACCCCTGGGCGATCACCGTCTCCGGCACCGGCGGGAACATCGCGACATAAGGCCAGATCGACGACCCGGTGAAGCCGACGACGGTGTCGACGCCGAGCTTCCTGGCCACCCTGGCCGCACGCGTCATGTCCTCCGCCGCCCGCTGCCGCACACCCTCGGCCGCGCCGTCGCCCCAGACGTACGGGCGCAGGATGCCCTGGTGCCGGAAGTCGATCGGGTCGTCGCACACCGCCTGCCCGGCGAGGTGGTTGGAGATCGCGAACACCCGCAGTCCGTGCCGGTCGAGGATCTCGCGGCGGGAGGCGACGTAGGCATCGTCCTCATCGGCCCGGCGGAGGTCGAGGTGGTCGCCGGACGCGGCGATCTCCAGCCCGTCGTAGCCCCACTGCGCGGCGAGGCGGGCCACCTCCTCGAACGGCAGGTCGGCCCACTGGCCGGTGAACAGGGTGACCGGGTGACTGCTCATGGATACTCCTTCGTATCGCGGGTGCTCGTATCGCGGGGGTTCAGGCGCCGAGGGCGCGCAGGTGGGCGATGCTGCGGGCGGCGAGATCGTCCTGGCTGGCCGCGAGCGGTCGCCACACCGAGGCCGCGACCGCGATCGTCGCGTTCTCGCCCGTGAAGCTCTCCAGCCCCAGCACGCCGCGGTAGCCGGCGTCGTCGAGCGCGCGGAGCATCTCCGGCCAGTCGGTGTGGTCGTCGCCCACGGCACCGCGGTCGCTGCCGCACACCTGCACGTGCGCGATGGCGGCGCCCGCCGCCCGGACCGCGTCGGCGGGACGCTTCTCCTCGATGTTGAGGTGGTAGGTGTCGAGGGCCAGCCCCACCCCGGCACCGAGCAGCGGCGCCAGCGCATCAAGGCTCTGCGCCACGGTGTTCAGCACGCTGGTCTCGTAGCGGTTGAGCGGCTCGACGGCCAGCGTCACGCCGATCGCGGCGGCCTCGCGAGCGAGGGGGGCGAGGTTGTCCCGGAGCTCGCCGACGACCTCCGCCCGCTCCGTCTCGTCCATGCGCCAGGTGACGCCGGTCGGGGCGTAGAACGGCCCGGCGACGACCGCGGCCCCGAGGACGGCCGCGGCGTCCAGGCAGGCGCGGAGGTAGTCCTGCGTGGCGGCGACGTCTCCGGCGCGCGCGAGCAGCGAGCGCCCGGGTCCCATCGCCCCGACCACGACCGCGCCCATGCCGAGGCCGTCCAGCACGGCCCGGGCCCGGAGCGGGTCCCAGTCACCGAAGCTCTCCAGCGGCAGCTCCAGGGCGTCGTAGCCCATCCGGGCGGCCGTGCGGGCGAGCGGCTCCAGGGTGTCGTCCGTCAGCGGAGACGTCCAGACCCAGGTGTTGACGGCGATCGTGCGGGGCATCGTTGTCCTTCTGATCGTGCGGGTGCTCCCACCCTCCCACTCGCCTCAGGCGGAGCGGAAGGGCGGGAGCACACGGGGTCACGGGATCTGGCGCTCCTGCCAGACCGTCGGGTAGCCGGGAAGGTCCTCTCCGCCGAACTTGGCGTAGTGGCCGTCGGGCATGCCGTCGTTCGCCGTGAGGTAGTCGTCCAGCTCGGCCTCGGTGATCGGCTTCTGCGGGAGCACCCACTCCTTCGGCACCTCTTCGCCCGCGAAGATCATCTGCGCCGCGAGCAGAGGGGTGCGCCACTGGAAGTTCGAGTACACCGGGGCGAGGCCGGTGAGGCCCGTGTCCTTCCACTTGCGCAGGAAGCTC
This sequence comes from Microbacterium sp. NRRL B-14842, assembly GCF_050470785.1. Lineage (NCBI taxonomy): Bacteria > Bacillati > Actinomycetota > Actinomycetes > Micrococcales > Microbacteriaceae > Microbacterium > Microbacterium sp. NRRL B-14842. The sequence continues at coordinate 17,977 of NZ_JBFLUM010000012.1, forward strand.
ATCTCGTCCTCGCCGGTCATCACCGGGTAGTCGGCCCCGGCATCCTCGAAGGCCTCGATGGCGGCGACGGCGCCGTCACCGGCGTCCATCCAGATGCCCTGCACGTCGCCCTTGGCGAGCTCGTCGCTGATGATGCTCTTGATCTCGGCGGGGTCCGCTCCGGTGAAGTGGTCCACGGCCTCGATCCCGGCCTCCTCGAACAGCTTCTCGGCTCCGGCCCAGCGGTGCTCCAGCACGTCGACACCGGGGAGGATCCGGAGAGCCACGACCTTGTCGCCCTCCTCGAGGTTGTCGATGAGGAACTCCGCGGTGTCGATGCCCCAGGCGAATCCGCCGATCGGGTGGATGAACGTGACAGGGCAGTCGGTGTTCACGCCGCGGTCGAACACGACCACCGGCTTGCCCGTCTCGCACGCCGCTCGACCGCGGGGGTCATCGCCGCCGTGCTGTTCGGGGAGATGAGGAAGACGTCGCACTCGCCTTCGGAGATGAAGTAGTCGATGTCGGCGATCTGGGTGTCGTCGGAGTCCTGCGCGTCGCGGGTCTCCATCTCGCTGATCGCGCCCGACTCCTGCAGCACCTTTAGCTGCTCGTTCATCGTGATCCAGCCCGTCTGCCGCCACGGGTTCGAGATCGAGGCGTTCGCGAAGCAGGCCTTCTTGGCGCCGGTGCTGGCGAACTCCGACGTGTCGACCATCTCGGCGTTGATGTGCTGCAGGTAGGGCTGGTCGGCGGGGCCCTGGGGGTCGACGCCGCGCTCCTCGTCCTGCTTGTCGAAGAGCTCCTGGTCGAACCACTCGGTGGTCTCGGCCGACTCCTCGGGGTTCTCCGACTCCGCCGGCGCCACGGACGGGTCGGTCGTGCACCCGGCGAGCGCGATGAGGCCGAAGAGGGCCACCCCTGCGGTGGCGATCTTCATCGATCGTCGCATTGCTAATCTCCTCTGGTTGTAGGGCTTGATGCGGTGCTGCGGTTCTCGGCGTTCTCAGTCCCCGCGGTATGGACGTCCGTCGGCTGGGACCGCGCCGGCGGCGGGCTCGGAAGGCGACACCCGCATAGGCGACGGCCGCGATGATGATGACGCCCTGCACGGCGTCACGGAGGGTGGAGGGGACGCCCGCGATGTTCAGGAGCAGGAACAGCGCCTCCAGCGCGAACGCTCCGGCCACGGCGCCGACGATCCAGCCTCGACCTCCGCCCAGCACGACCCCGCCGAGCACCACCGCAGTGATCGCGGTGAACTCGTAGCCCCGGCCGACGGACGGGTGCACCCCCGCGTACCCGACCAGCAGGACGGCGGAGAGGGTGGCCGAGAGGGAGGACAACACGAACGCGCGTGTCGTGACCCAGGCCCGGCGGGCACCGGCGTAGTCCACGGCGCGGGCGTTGTCGCCGATCGCGATGAGGGTCTTGCCCAGCGGGCGCTTGGTGATGACGATGCCGAGGGCGAGCCACGCGGCGAGCAGCAGCACGGCCCAGGGCAGGAACTCCAGCACGGGGAGGTCGCGGATCCCTCCGCGGCCGATCTCGCGGAAGCTGTCGGCCGGGTTGCCCGTGGCCGCGCCGCCCGTCCACCACATCACGCCGCCGAGCAGGGCGAGCATCATGCCCAGCGTCACGATGAACGACGGCACCTTGAGCAGCGTCGTGAGGACGCCGTTGACGAGCCCGACGACGATACCGAACACCACCATGAGCAGCAGCACCGGGAGGGTGCGCGCGTCGTCCTGGCCGACGAGGTTGCCGGCGATGATGACCTGCGCCGTGATGAGCGACCCCTGGGAGAGATCGAACTCCCCGGCGATGATCACGAAGTACTGCCCGATCGCGACGATCGCGATGGGCGCGACGCGCTGCAGGTATCGCATGAACTGGCCGGGCTCGGCGAAGCTCGGGTTGAGCACGGCGACCGCGACGAGCAGGATCACGAGCAGCAGGAAGACCGCCCCGCGGGGGCTGACGAGCGTGCGCAGCGCGTTCATGAGCGTCCTCCTTCCCGCACGGAGGCGGTATCCCCTGCGCTGTCGACGGCGGCGACCTCGATGGTCGGATCGGCGAGTTCGGCGGCCGCCACCGCCATGTCCCCTTCGGCCGCCTTCGCGGCGTCGTCTCCCCCGGTGCGCGTGCCGCCGGCCCCGAAGCGCGGCCGGCGGCGCACGACGGCCCGCCGACTGTAGACGGCGACGGCGGCGACGATGACGATGCCGCGCACCACATCCTTGAGGAAGGGGTTCACCTGCAGCACGCTCATCACGTTGTCGACGACGGCGAGGATGGCGACGCCGCCGATGGTGCCCCAGATCGAGCCGCGCCCGCCGAGGAGCAGCGTGCCGCCCAGCACGACCGCGGCGATGGAGAGCAGTGCGTAGCCGCCCTGCTGACCGACCGTCGGGCTGCCCACGCCGAGACGGCTGGCGAGCAGGAGTCCGGCGAGCCCCGCGAACACGGAGCACAGCACGTGCGCCCAGATCAGCGGCAGGCGGGTGCGCACGCCGCTGAGCCGCGCGGTCTCGGGGTCCCCGCCGACGGCGTAGAGATGGGCGCCGGTGCGGGTGCGGTTCAGCAGCACCCAGACCAGCACGGCGAGCGCGATCATGATGAGCGTGGACACCGGGATCGGTCCGACGCCGGTCGCGCCGATGAGCTGGAACGCCCACGGGACCTCGCCCGCCGAGCCTTCGAAGTTCGTGTTGAGGATGCCCTGGAGGATCAGCCCGACGCCGAGCGTCGCGATGAAGCCGTTGACCTTGAGCACCGTCACGATGAGCCCGTTCACGAGCCCGATCCCCGCGCACACGAGGAGCGTCACGATCACCGCGAGCGGATGTTGCCGGCGTTCCCGGCCATCATCGTCGCCGCGAGCAGGCTCGACAGGCTGATGACGTAGGTGACCGACAGGTCGAGCGAGGCGCCGAGCACCACGAGCGTCTGCCCGATGGCCACGAGGCCGAGCACGCTCATCCCGGTCAGGATGTCGCGGATGTTCCCCGGGCTGAGGAAGTTGCGACCGACCGTGGCGACGAGGATCGCGCCGACGACGAGGGCCAGCAGCAGGATGCCCAGCACGATGACGGTCGAATCGATGCGGAGACGGGCTCCGGTGCGGCGGCTCATCGCGCGCCCCCGTTCGTCGAAGGACCGCGGTCGGCGCCGGTGGCCGCCGCGAGGATCTCGTGCTCGGCCGCACCGGCCGGCAGCTCGGCGACGAGCTCGCCGTCGTGCATGACGAGGATGCGGTCGCTCATGCCGATGACCTCCGGCAGCTCGCTCGAGACCATGAGCACGGCCTTCCCCTGCGCCGCCAGCTCGCGCATGAGCTGGTAGACGGCGTACTTGGCCCCCACGTCGATGCCCCGTGTCGGCTCGTCGAAGAGCACGATCTGCGGCTGGGTGAGCAGCCACTTGGCCAGCACCACCTTCTGCTGGTTGCCGCCGGACAGGAAGCGCACCTCCTGGTCGAGACCGCGCGAGGACACCTCCAGCGTGCGGAGCACTCCCGGCACCTCCCGGCGCGACGCCGCGGTGCGTCCGGCGAACACGTTCCGCACCACGAGCAGGGCGTTGTCGAGGATCGACTGCCCCAGCGCGAGCCCCTGGGCCTTGCGGTCCTCCGAGACCAGGGCGAGTCCGGCGCGCACGGCCGCACGCGGCCCGGTGATCCGCACCGGCTCGCCGTCGATCCGCACGGCGCCGCGGGTGAAGGCCTGGATGCCGAACACCCCCTCCACGAGCTCCGTGCGTCCGGAGCCCTGGAGCCCGGCCACCCCGACGATCTCCCCGGCACGGAGCGTCAGCGACACCGAGTCCACATAGGCGTTCCCGCAGCCGTCCAGTTCGAGCCGGGGCGCGCCGACCACGGTGCCGGCGACCGGGTCGGGGAAGTAGGACTGGATCGACCGGCCCACCATCCGGCGCACGAGCTCGTCGGTGGTCAGGGCCGCGGTCTCGTCCGTGGAGACGAGGGCGCCGTCCTTGAGGATCGTGATCCTGTCGCAGAGGTCGAAGATCTCCTTCAACCGGTGGGAGACGTAGATGACGGCGACACCACGGGAGGTGAGCCGGCGGATGATCGCGTACAGCAGCTCCACCTCGCGGTCGCTGAGCGCCGCGGTCGGTTCGTCCATCGAGATCACCTGCGCATCGAACGACAGCGCCTTCACGATCTCGACGATCTGCTGCTCGGCCACCGTCAGCGAGCCCACCCGGGCCTGCGGGTCGATGAAGGAGACTCCGAGGTCGCTGAGCAGCTCCGCGGTGCGCTCGTTCATCGCCCGCACGTCGATGAGTCCCGCGCGCCGTGGCTCCCGGCCGAGGTAGACGTTCTGCGCGACCGTGCGCTCCGGGAGCAGGGTGAACTCCTGGAACACCGTGACGATGCCGGCGTCCATCGCCTGCCGGGGGTGCGCGTGGCGCACCTCCGCGCCGCGGTAGGCGATCGTCCCCTCGTCGGCCGGCTGCACGCCGGCAATGATCTTCATGAGGGTGGACTTGCCTGCACCGTTCTCGCCGACGAGCCGTGCACCTCCCCCGGTCGCACGTCGAAGTCGATGCCCTTCAGCACCTCCACGCCGAAGAACGCCTTGCGGATCCCGGCCACCTGCAGCACCGGCTGCGTCGTCGTCGCGGTCATGCCGGCACCTCCGTCCAGCGGCCCTCGTGGGCGGCGGAATCGAGCACGGCCTCGGTCAGCACCGCCGCACGGTGGCCGTCGGCGAACGTCGGCAGACCGTCGGGCACGTCGCCCGCGATCGCGGCATAGACGTCCGCGACGAAGCCGTTGAAGGCGTCCTGGTATCCCATGGCGTGCCCGGCGGGGACGCGCTGCAGCCGGGCGGACTCCGGGTCGGCCGTGGCGGGGTCGCGCAGCAGCAGCCGCGACTCCTCCCGCATGCCGACCCAGAGCTCCTCCGGCCGTTCCTGCTCGAACCGCAGACTCTGCCGCGTCCCGTGCAGCTCCAGGGTGAGGGCGTTCTTGCGGCCCGCCGCCATCTGCGAGATGAGCAGC
>NZ_JBFLUM010000013.1:0-28192 GCF_050470785.1 Microbacterium sp. NRRL B-14842
GAGAACCATGGCCACAGCAAGATCAGCTCAACACGCTTCTGGCGGACATCGAGCGCGACATCAACGGATTCATCGGGGCGTCGATCGTCGACCTGGAATCAGGGCTGCCGCTCGCCTCGAGCTCCGTCCGTCCGGACTTCGACCTCGAGGTCGCGAGCGCGTTCAACAGCGAGATCGTGAAGAACAAGAAGCGCACGATCGATGCCCTCGCATCGATGGCGAGCTCGAGACATGCTGCTGACGCTGAACACGCAGCTGCACCTGCTCAAGATGCTCGACGACGATCTGTTCATCTACCTGGCCGCCGATCGCCAGGCCACGAACCTCGCCCTGCTGCGACTCCTCGGTGAACCGCCGGGTCGCCGCCCTCGGCGCGTGATCCATGAGCCGTGGGGAGCGGCCTCGGGAGAGGGCGACAGCGAAAGACCGGTCCCGGGGAGCGGGACGATGAGGCGCCCCCGACGCCGACGGACCGACCTGCCTCAGCGGTACGGGTGATCTTCGCCGGTCCGGTGGGCGCGGCAAGACGACCGCGGTCCGCGCTCTGAGCGACGTCGCGCCGGTGGACACCGACGTGCCGATGTCGTTCGCGAGCGGTGACGGCAAGACCACCACGACGGTCGGGCTCGACTACGGGACCTGGCGGCCGACGCCCGAGGTCTCCATCGCGCTCATCGGCATCCCGGGGCAGCAGCGCTTTGCGTCGGCACGGCAGCGCGTCTCGATCCCGGGCACCGGGTGCTGCTCTGGCTGCGCGGCGACCGCGACACCCTCGTCGCCGACGCCGACGAGTGGCTGGACGTTCTCGCGGGCGAGGAGCATCGCGTCGTGATCGCCGTCAGCCACACCGCCGGACGAGCGATCGGCGATATCCGGCGCGCGCTCTGCCGCCCCCCTCGCGCGACACGGCATCCCCCGCCTCGCGCGTCCTCGCGGCCGACGCGCGCGAACCGCGACAGGCGTGATGCGTGTCGCCGGCGCCGCTCTCGATCTTCCGGAGGAGAAGCCATGACCGGACCCGCCCGGCGGCACGACGCCGCCGCGACGCCCGATCCGTCCCGCATGCACCCCGACGTCGCCGGCAACTGGGCCCTGTGGTCGCGCATCGTCGGCCCGGTCGGCGCAGACCCGTCTGCAGTTTGGAGGAGCGCTTCCCCGAGCTGACGACCCGCGGTCCTCGGCACGGCGACGGCCTCCACATCGCCTCGCTCGGCGTCGACAGGACGGCGGCGAGCAGCTCGCGGCGATGAACGGCTCCCTGTTCGGGGTCGCGCGAGCCGAAGCCGAGTCATCGCCGGCGGGACGGAGCCGACCCTGTCGGCCATCGTGTCGCTGTCCATCGGAGAGAACCAGATGCCCTGCTGAGCTTCCTCCTCGCGCCGTATGGCCAGCTCCTGCTCTCGGTGTCGGCCTCGTCGTCGCAGCTCGGGACCGTGATCGTGCACGCGCGCTCCACGGCGTACGAGCTGCTCACCGCGCTCGGGGTCACGGGATCGGCGACATGACGCAGATGGATTGATCGAAGCACCATGAATCCCACGCCGCGGCTCGAACCCTCTCTCGTTCCCGACGCGGCGGACCCCGACGCGGTCTACCTGACGTTCGTGGAATGGGCGGAGTCGACCGGTATCCGCCTCTACCCCGCGCAGGACGAGGCGCTCATCGAGATCGTCTCCGGCGCGAACGTCATCCTGTCCACGCCGACGGGCACCGGAAAGTCGCTCGTCGCGGTCGGAGCCCACTTCGCGGCGATGGTCGGCGGCCGCCGCAGACTACTACACGGCGCCGATCAAGGCCCTCGTCAGCGAGAAGTTCTTCGCGCTGGCAGAGGTGTTCGGCGCCGAGAACGTGGGCATGGTGACGGGAGACTCCGCCGTGAACGCGGACGCCCCCATCATCTGCTGCACCGCCGAGATCCTCGCGAACCTGGCGCTGCGGCAGGGTGATGCCGCCGACGTCGGCCTCGTCGTCATGGACGAGTTCCACTTCTACGGCGACCCGGACCGGCGGGTGGGCCTGGCAGGTGCCGCTCCTCGAGCTCCCCCAGGCCCAGTTCGTGCTGATGTCGCCACCCTCGGCGACGTCACCACCCTCGCCGCCGACCTGACGCGTCGCACAGGACGGGAGACCGCCTCGGTCACGGAGTGGAGCGCCCGGTCCCGCTGCACTTCTTCTACGAGACGACGCCCATCCACGAGACCATCGACGACCTGCTGAACACGGGACAGGCCCCGGTCTACATCGTGCACTTCTCGCAGGCGGCCGCCATGGAGCGGGCCCAGGCCCTGTCGAGCACGAAGGTCGCGACGCGTGAGCAGCGGGACGAGATCGCCGCCCTCATCGGCGGCTTCCGCTTCACGACGGCGTTCGGCAAGACGCTCTCCCGCTTCCCTCCGGGCCGGCATCGGCGTGCACCACGCCGGCATGCTGCCGAAGTACCGCCGGCTCGTCGAACAGCTGGCCCAGCGCGGTCCTCCTGCGCGTGATCTGCGGCACCGACACGCTCGGCGTGGGCATCAACGTCCCCATCCGGACCGTGCTGCTCACCGCGCTGACGAAGTTCGACGGCACCCGGATGCGCCAGCTCAACGCCCGGGAGTTCCATCAGATCGCGGGGCGGGCCGGACGCGCCGGCTACGACACCGCTGGTACCGTCGTCGCCCAGGCGCCCGAGCACGAGACGGAGAACCTCGCCGCGATCCGCATGGCCGGCGACGACCCGAAGAAGAAGCGGAAGATCATCCGCAAGAAGGCCCCGGACGGGTTCGTGTCGTGGGAGAGCCGTCGTTCCGGAAGCTCATCGATGCGACGCCGGAGACCCTGACCTCGCACATGCAGATCACCAGCGCGATGCTGCTCAACGTCATCGCCCGGGGCGATGATGTGTTCGGGAACGTCCGCCGGCTCGTCTTCGACAACCATGAGCCGCGCGCCCGGCAGCGTGCGCTCGCCCTCCGCGCCCTCGCGATCTTCCGGACGCTCCGGGAATCGGGCGTCGTGGAGACGTTCGACACGGGCGTGCCCGGAGCACCGAAGGGGGTCAGGCTCACGGTCGACCTGCAGCCCAACTTCGCGCTCAACCAGCCGCTGTCCCCCTTCGCCCTCGCGGCGTTCGATCTGCTGGACCCTTCGACGGGCTCAGGGACCCAGGAAGGCTCAGGACCCACCCTTCGACAGGCTCAGGGACCAGGAAGGCTCAGGGACCCACCCTTCGACAGGCTCAGGGGCCCAGGAAGGCTCAGGGACCCAGGTGGGGACGGGGTCGTACGCGCTGGACATGATCTCGATCGTCGAGGCGACGCTGGACGATCCGCGCGCCGTACTCAGCCAGCAGGAGTTCCTCGCGCGGGGCGAGGCGGTCGCCGCGATGAAGCGCGAGGGCATCGAGTACGACGAGCGCATGGAGCTCCTCGAAGGGATCACGTACCCGAAGCCCCTGGAGGAGCTCCTCGACGCCGCCTTCGAGACGTTCAGCGCTGCGCAACCGTGGATCCGGGACTTCGCCCTGCACCCGAAGTCCGTCGTCCGTGACATGTACGAGCGGGCCATGTCGTTCGGCGAGTACGTCGCGTTCTACAAGATCGCCCGCTCCGAGGGCGTCGTCCTGCGGTACCTGTCGGACGCGTACCGCGCCGCCTCCCAGACGATCCCCGAGGAGCGGAAGGACGAGGACCTCCACGACCTCATCGCCTGGCTCGGCGAGCTCGTGCGCCAGATCGACTCCAGCCTGCTCGACGAGTGGAGCGAGCTGACCGCAGGGACCGCCGCCCGCGGCGAGACCGACGAGCCGATCGTCCCGCCCGCACCGAAGCGCCTCACGAGCAACACCCGCGCCTTCCGCACGCTCGTCCGCAACGAACTCTTCCGGCGCGTGCAGCTCGCCGCGCGTGAGGACGTGGATGCGCTGGCCGAGCTCGACCCGTCGTTCGGCGCCGCCGCCTGGTCGGCCGCGCTGGATGCGTACTTCGCCGAGCACGACGACATCGGCACCGGACCGGACGCCCGCAGCTCCCGCATGCTGCTGCTCACCGAGGGTCCGACCGCCTGGACGGCGCGGCAGATCATCGACGACCCCGCCGGCGACCACGACTGGGGCATCAGCGCCACCGTCGACCTCGCCGCGTCCGACGAAGCGGGCGAGGCGGTCGTCACGGTGACGGCGGTCGACCGGCTGTGAGCGATGCGGGCCCCGTCAGGCCTGCATGACAGCGAGCACGTTCCCCGCCGGGTCGCGGAACCACGCGATGTCCGGCCCCTGCCCGTTCCCGCGGACGATGCCGCGGGAGTCCGACGGGAACTCGTCGTCGCCGTAGATCTTCGTCTGCACGCCGCGCTCGTTGAGCTCCTCGACCGCGGCGTCGACGTCCGCCACCGGGAAGTTCAGGACCGTGAAGCTCGCCGGGGTGTGGTTCGGTTTCGCGTAGACGAGGATCGACCCGCCGCGGGCCAGGCGCAGATCGAGGAATCCCATCGCGTTGACCTCGACGTCGAGCCCGAGGGTCGTGCCGTAGAACTCTTTCGCCGCGTCGATGTCGTCGACGCTGAAACCGCTGAACGCGTTCTCCGCTGTGAAGGCTGCCATGCCCCCAGCATCCGCCTCCGCACGCGCCGTGTCGAGCCCCTCTCACACGGCCGCTCGGACGAGCCTGCCCACGAGGTCGACGTAGTCCACCCCGGCCGCCGCGAACATCCGCGGCACCTGGGAGGCGGCGGTCAGCCCCGGCATCGTGTTCACCTCGTTGAGCACAGGGCCCTCGTCCGTGAGGAAGAAGTCCATCCGGGCGACGCCGTCGCACCCCAGGGCATCGAACATCGCGATCGCCGCGCGCTTGAGCGCCGTCGTGGCGGCTGTATCGAGCTGCGCGGGAACCGTGAAGCGGGCCGTGCCGTCGTACTTCGTCGCGGTGTCGAAGAGCCCGGGCGCGTGGATCTCCAGGGGCGGGGCGGCCCACCGCACCCCGCCCTTCTCCCGCAGCACGGCGACGTCGATCTCCCGTGCATGCACGACCTCCTCGACCAGGATCCGCCGGTCGAACCGCGCTGCCCCCCGCAGCGCCGTGAGCAGGTCGCCCTCCTCCGTCACCAGGCTCACGCCGTGGCTTGAGCCGGCCGTGACCGGCTTGACCACGACCGCGCCGTCGAACTCCACATCGCCGATGTCCTCCGCGGCGACCAGTCGCCCCCTGGCGGTCCGCAGCCCCACGGCCTGGGCCACCAGCTTCGTGGCCCATTTGTCCATGCCGATCGCCCCCGCCCCCAGCGCGGATCCGACCACGGGGACCCCGGCGAGCGCGCACAGCGCCGCGAGGGCGCCGTCCTCCCCGAGCGCCCCGTGCACGGCCGGGAACACGACGTCGCTCGCCGCGAGCAGCGGCAGGGCCTGCTGCAACGATGCCGCCGGACTCACGCCGGGCGGGATGCCGTCCGTCCGCCAGACGCCGTCGCGATCGATCGTCACGGCCGTGACGCTGTGTCCGCCCAGCCGCAGCGCCGCAGCGACCGCCGCGGCCGACGCGAGCGACACCTCGTGCTCCGGGTTCTGTCCCCCTCCGATGACCAGGACCTGCTTCGTCATGCGACGCTCCTCCTCACTCGCGGGCCGATGCCCGTGACGATGGTGTGCGGGATCGTGCCCGCCCACCGTGCCCAGTCCTGCACCGACGGCACCGCGCCGCCGTCCGGCCCGAACACCGACGCGACCGCTCCCCGCGGGAGCGCCCTCCCCCCGGTGTCGACGACGATCTGATCCATCGACACCCTCCCGACGATGAGGTGCCGTTCCCCTCCGATCTCCACCCCCGCACCCGGCCCGACCTCCCGCGGGATGCCGTCCGCGTACCCGACGCCCACGACGCTCAGGTGCGTGGCCGTCGCCGTCGTGTGCGTGCCCCCGTAGCCCACGACGGTTCCGGCCGGCACGGCGGCGCTGTGCACCACGGGCGCGGTGAACCGGGAGGCCCCGACCAACGACACCGTCTCGGACGGGTCGATCCCCACGAGGGCGGCCCCCACCCGCACCATGTCGAAGTGCGTGGCGGGGTCCGTGAGAGCCCCCGACGTCGCCGCGAGGTGCACGAGCAGCGGTCCGAACCCGGCGCGCAGGACCGCGTCCCTCCCCTGGCGCATCCGCAGCACCGCGGCCGCGTTCGCCCGCGGATCCGCGGCGTCCGCGCAGGGGAGGTGCCCCATCACCCCGACGACATCGATCCGTCCGCGGGCCGCCCTCGCCGTGCGCAGCAGAGTGTCCCAGTCCTCCACGGGGCACCCTCCGCGCGCCATCCCGGTGTCGAGGTGCAGGTGCACCCGCACGGAAGCTGTGGCATCGGCCGCGAGCTGGCGCAGCTCCTCGACGGAGCCCACGGCCACGTCGACCCGCGCAGCGGCCGCGAGCGGCGCGTCGATGCCCGCCGGATGTAGCCAGGCGAGGATCGGCACGCGCAGGCCGGCGTCGCGCAGCGCGACCCCCTCGGCGACGTCGGTGACCCCGAGCCACTCGGCTCCCGCGGCCACGGCGGCGGTCGCCACCGCCACCATGCCGTGACCGTAGGCGTCGGCCTTGACCACGGCCATGACGGGAACCGCAGCGGCGGCCCGCACGCGGCGGAGGTTCTCGGCGACGGCACCCGGAAGGGTGGACAGGGTCGGTGCGTGCAGGCGGGACAGGGTCGCCCCCTCCGGGAGCACCGCGGTCATCGCTGCATCCTCGGGTCTTCGGTGGCATCGGCGTACTGTGCGGGGCAGCCGTCCTCGACAGCCTCCGGTCGCAGCTCGTAGTGCCAGGACTCGTTGGCGTAGGTCTGGCAGAGCCCGTAGCGCCAGCCGCGCTGGGCGAGCCAGTCGAGGGTGGGGAGCGGACCGAGGTCGACCGCGTCGCCGGAGACGTGCGCCGAGGTCTCGGCGGTCGCCACCCAACGGCGCGCCTCCTCCTCCGAGCCGTAGTCGTCGATGGCGTCGCGGAGCAGCTGCTCCTGCAGCGTGGCCGACCGCCATCCGCTGTTCACGACGAAGGTGACCCCGTCGGCCTCGGCATCGGAGGCGGCACGCTGGAGGGCGTCGAGCAGCGCGGGGTCGAGGTTGCCGACGGCGATCCTGTCGACGTCGAAGACCGTCGGCTGATCGCCGTCGCGGATCACGCCGTCCGCCTCGCTCGGGGCGAGCACCGATCCGGTGGTCGGCGGATGCGGATCGGTGTCGGAGCCGGAGGAGCCGGTGGTGGCGGGCGTGACGATCGGGGCGGTCTCGGCGAACGCGGCCGAGAGCGACTGCTGCACGGCGACGGCGGCGACCACGGCGAGTGCCAGCACGGAGGCCGTGGTGGCGATCCGCCGACGGCGCCGTGCCCGGACGGCTCGGGGGGTGTGGAGGTCGTTCATGCTTCCAGTGAAGAGAGGACGCGGTTGCCAGGGCGTATGGCGTTTTCCATACACCGCCGATATGCCGCACTGCGTAGGATCGCTGCCATGCGTGTGCTGATCGTCGAGGACGAGCCCTACCTCGCCGAGGCGGTCCGCGACGGGCTGCGGCTCGAGGCGATCGCGGCCGACATCGCCGGCGACGGCGACACCGCGCTCGAGCTCCTGAGCATCAACGCGTACGACATCGCGATCCTCGACCGCGACGTGCCGGGGCCGTCCGGCGATGACATCGCGCGCTGGATCGTCGCCTCGGGCAGCGGCATCCCCATCCTCATGCTCACGGCCGCCGACCGGCTGGACGACAAGGCCTCCGGGTTCGAGCTCGGCGCCGACGACTACCTCACCAAGCCGTTCGAGCTGCGGGAGCTGGTGCTGCGGCTGCGCGCCCTCGATCGCCGCCGCCAGCGCGCGCGACCGCCGGTGCTGGAGATCGCCGGTCTTCGTCTCGACCCGTTCCGCCGCGAGGTCTACCGCGACGGCCGGTACGTCGCCCTCACCCGCAAGCAGTTCGCCGTGCTGGAGGTGCTCGTCGACGCCGAGGGCGGTGTGGTCAGCGCCGAGGAGCTGCTGGAACGGGCGTGGGACGAGAACGCCGACCCGTTCACGAACGCCGTCCGCATCACCGTCTCCTCGCTGCGCAAGCGCCTCGGCGAGCCGTGGCTGATCCTCACGGTGCCCGGCGTCGGCTACCGGATCGGGGCCGACCCGGATGCGTAGGCGGCGCGGGATGAGCGTCCGCCTCAAGCTGACGCTGAGTTACGCGGGCATCGTCGTCGTCTCCGGCCTCCTGCTGCTCGGCGCCGTGGCGCTCTACCTCCTGCGGTACGTCCCGGATGTGCAGATCCCCGTCGTCGAGTTCTTCGTCCCCAACCGCTCGGACCTGATCCGGGCGTTCGTACCCGTCGCCGCGATGGTGATGGTCGCCCTGCTCGCGATCGGTCTCGGCGGCGGGTGGCTGCTCGCCGGCCGGATGCTGGCCCCGCTCGACCGCATCGGCGACGCGGCCCGGCTCGCGGCCCAGGGCTCGCTGTCGCACCGGATCCGCATGGAGGGCCCGAGCGACGAGTTCCGCGACCTCGCCGACGTCTTCGACACCATGCTGGAGCAGCTGGAGGCGCACGTCTCCGAGCAGCAGCGCTTCGCCGCGAACGCCTCGCACGAGCTGCGGACCCCCTTGGCCATCTCGCAGACGCTCCTCGACGTGGCCCGCACCGATCCCGACCGGGACGTCGACGCCCTCATCGACCGGCTCCGCGAGGTGAACACGCGGGCGATCGACCTCACCGAGGCGCTGCTGCTGCTGAGCAGGGCGGATCAGCGCACCTTCTCGCGGACGCTCGTCGACCTGTCGCTCCTGGCCGAGGAGTCCGTCGAGGCCCTCCTCCCGCTCGCCGACCGCCGCGGGGTCGAGGTTGAGGTCTCCGGTGTCCCGGCGACCGTGCTCGGCTCCTCCGCCCTGCTGCCGCAACTCGTCATGAACCTCGTCGCCAACGCGATCGTCCACAACCGGGGCGACGGCGGCGGCTCCGTCGCGGTGCGCACGCACTCCCTCCCGGACGCGGTGGCCCTCGTCGTGGAGAACACCGGTGCGGAGCTCCCCGCCTCCCAGGTCGCCACGCTCGTCGAACCCTTCCAGCGCGGCACCGAGCGCACGCGGGGAGCGGAGCACGCCGGGGTGGGCCTCGGCCTCGCGATCGTCCAGCGCATCACCCAGACACACGGCGGCACCCTCGTGCTGACCCCCCGCACCGGCGGCGGCCTCATCGTGACCGTCTGGTTCCCGCACCCCTATCCCGGCTGACCCGGCTTTCGAATCGCGCGATTCGCCCTGTTTCGGCTCCGGATAGAACCATTCAGGCGATTCGAACGGAGTCGAACGGGCGTCACCAGGGGCTGGGCTCGTAGTCCTTGAGGAAGACGCCGTGGATGTCCTCGCCGGCCTCGCCGCGCACGATCGGGTCGTACACGCGGGCGGCGCCGTCGACCAGGTCGAGCGGGGCGTGGAAGCCCTCCTCCGCGAGCCGGACCTTCGTGTAGTGCGGGCGCTCGTCGGTGATCCAGCCGGTGTCGACGGCGGTCATGAGGATGCCGTCCGTCTCCAGCATCTCCCCCGCGCTCGTACGGGTCAGCATGTTCAGCGCGGCCTTCGCCATGTTCGTGTGCGGGTGGCCTGGACCCTTGTAACGCCGGGAGAACTGCCCCTCCATCGCGGAGACGTTCACGACGTACTTCCGGCGCGACGGCGACGCGGCCATCGACGCCCGCAGCCGGCTGATGAGCAGGAACGGCGCGGTCGTGTTGGCGAGCTGCACCTCGAGCATCTCCAGCGGATCGACCTGATCCACGGACTGCACCCAGCTGTTGACGCGGTTCACGTCCGGCACGAGTCCGCCCGCGTCGATCGCCGTGCCGTCCGCGTGCTTCTCCAGCGAGGACGAGCCCGGTGCCATCGCGAGCCGTGCGAGGTCTTCCGCGGTGAGCGCCTGTCCCCCCTGCTCCGCGACCGTGCCCCCGAGCGCGGCCACCGACAGCAGCGGGTGCGAATCGACCGAGGCCTGCAGCGCCTGCGGGTGCGGGTCGACGGTGTGCCCGAAGGTCTCCATCTCCGGCAGCGGCCCGTCCGGCAGCGGCTGGAGCTCCGCGTCGGCGAGCAGCGAATAGGCTCCCGGCGAGCGGCGGACCGTCTGGGCGGCGTTGTTGATGAGGATGTCGAGGGGCCCCTGCGCGGCGACCGAGTCGGCGAGCCCGATCACCTGGGCCGGGTCGCGGAGGTCGATGCCGACCACGCGCAGCCGGTGCAGCCAGTCGCCCGCATCCGGCAGGGCCGAGAACCGGCGCACCGCGTCGCGCGGGAACCGGGTGGTGATCGTGGTGTGCGCGCCGTCGCGGAGGAGGCGCAGCGCGATGTGCATGCCGATCTTCGCGCGGCCGCCGGTGAGCAGAGCGCGCTTGCCGGTGAGGTCCGTGCGGGCGGTGCGCTTGCCGTGACTGAAGCGCGCGCAGTCAGGGCAGAGCTGGTGGTAGAACGCGTCGACGAGCGTGTACGGCTGCTTGCAGATGTAGCAGTTGCGGGGTTTGAGGAGCTCGCCGGCGATGGGCGCGTCCACCACGCTCGTGGCGAGATCGTTGCCGCGCGTCTCGTCGTCGATGCGGTCGGGAGCGCCGGTGGCGGTGCGGGCGACGACGGCCTTGTCCGCCTCGGCGATCGCGTCCCGGATCTCCTTGCGCCGCACGCGCTTGACCGCCTTGAACATCGCCGCGGTCGCGTGGCGCACGGCCACGAAGTCGGGGTGCTCGTTGTCGATCGTGTGCAGCTCGGCGAGGACGCGCAGCGTCGTGGCGAGGTCGTCGGGGTCGATGCCGGGGCCCAGGTCGGGAGTGGCGTCGGGCGCGTCGGTCATTGGGCCGATTTTACGCGACAGTCCTCGGGGTCTCCTGCCGTGTGGGGTGCCGGGCGCCGCGCGGCTACGCTGGGTCCGGACGGAAGGGATGAGATGAGGAAGGCCGGCACGCTGAGGATCGTCGCTTTCGTGTGCCTCGCTCTCGCCGTCATCGGGACGGTCGCATCCTTCTCGGTCGTCCGGGCGGGCGGCGCCGACGGCGCCGTGTACCTCGGCGTGAACATCCTGCTGGCGGTGCTGGGAATCGTGCTGCTCATCGTCGGGGCACGTCGCCGACCCGGCGCCTCCCCTGGCGAATCCGGCGACTAGCACTCGCACGGCCACCGCTGCCATGGCTCCCGCCGTCCTCGAGGAACGGCAGCGGGTCTCCTGCTCTGTCCGATCCCCGGCGTAGGGTCGACGCATGAGCAGCGCAGAATCCTTCCCGCACCCCGGCGTCGTCCCCTCCTACCTGCTCGCGCGCCTGGCCGAGTCGGGTCGCTTCCCCAAGGCCGCGGCCGCCGCCCGGCAGACGCTCACCGCCGGGCGCCCGCCCTTCCGCGCCCGCATCGACCTCTCCATCGACGAGAACGGCGACCTCGTCGCGCAGCTCTCCGATGCGCCGAACCGCACGATCAGCGACGCCGGCAACACGCAGCAGCTCCCGGGGGCCGTGGTCCGCACGGAAGACGACGAGCCGGTCGCCGACACCGCCGTCAACGAGGCGTTCGACGGCCTGGGCGCGACGTTCGAGATGCTGCTCTCCGCGTTCGGCCGCAACTCGCTCGACGACGCCGGCGCTCCCCTCGACGCGACCGTCCATTACGGCGTCGACTACGACAACGCGTTCTGGGACGGCGAGCGCATGGTGTTCGGCGACGGCGACGGCGAGGTGTTCCAGCACTTCACCGGATCGCTCACCGTGATCGGGCATGAGCTCGCCCACGGCGTCGTGCAGCACACGGCGAACCTGGAGTATCAGGGCCAGCCGGGCGCACTGAACGAGTCCGTCGCCGACGTGTTCGGCGCCCTCACCGAGCAGTACGCGCTGGGGCAGTCCACCGACCAGGCGAGCTGGCTCATCGGGGCGGAGATCTTCACCGACGCCGTGGAGGGGTCGGCTCTGCGCTCCATGATCGCGCCGGGCACGGCCTACGACGACGACGAACTCGGGAAAGACCCGCAGCCCGACCACATGAGCGGGTTCGTGCGCACGACCGAGGACAACGGAGGCGTGCACATCAACTCCGGCATCCCGAACCGCGCCTTCGCCCTCTTCGCCCTCGACCTCGGCGGCAACGCCTGGGAGCGCGCCGGCACGGTCTGGTACCGGGCGCTCACCGGCGGCCTGTCGAGCACCGCGAACTTCACGGACTTCGCCGACGCCACGGTCGCCGCAGCGGCCACGGTCGATCAGGAGACGGTCGCCGCGGCTCGACGTGCCTGGACGACCGTGGGAGTCTATGAGGATGACCGAGGACCCGACGCCGCCTGACGCCCCCGTCGTCATCGCCGTCGTGCGCTCGGGAGGGCTCGCCGGCATCCGTCGCCAGTGGCGCGTGGAGGCCGAGCCGCCGGACGCCGAGGAGTGGATCGGCCTCATCGACAGCTGCCCCTGGGACGACGACGTCGACACGGAGCCGGGGGCCGACCGGTTCGTGTGGAGCATCCGCGCCCGCACCCCCTCCGAGCGCCGGGAGCGGGAGCTGCCCGACTCCGCCGTGGACGGTCCGTGGCGCGCCCTCGTCGATGCCGTGCGGGAGGCCGCTCGCGACGCGTGAGCCCGCGGTCGCAGAGTCGCACTCCCGTCACAGGAACCCACGGATCCCTGCGACCTCGGTGGGAAACCGCGACCCCGCGCCGCCCGGGGGGTGACAATGGACACATGGGACTCTTCCAGCAGCGACCCGAGGAAGAAGAGAAGCAGTGGGGACTCCCCTCTGAACCTCTCGAGAGCTCGCCCGCAGACACGCTCGACGCCGCGCCGGCGCTCGACCCGCTGACCCTCGGCCTCGACACCCCCTCCTCGGTGAGCTCGATCGTGTTCCCGGTCGCCCCGCCCGCTCCCGAGGCCGAGAGCACCGAGAACGCCGACCCCGAGGACTGACCCCGCACGGCGTCGCACTCTCCCACTCCCGTCGCAGGTTCCGCGGGAATCCGTGCGACCGCGGCGCGAAAGTGCGTCCGCGGCCAGCGATACGGTGGACGGATGACCATCACCGCCGCCGCAGACGGCTCCGCCCTGGGCAACCCCGGCCCGAACGGCTGGGCCTGGTACATCGACGACGCGAACTGGGCGGCCGGCGGCTCCCCGCACGGCACGAACAACCAGGGCGAGCTCCGCGCCGTCCTCGAACTGCTCCGGGCGACGGCCGGCACCGACGAGAAGCTGCTGATCGAGTGCGACAGCCGTTACGTGATCGACTCCGTGACGAAGTGGATGCCGGGCTGGAAGCGCCGCGGATGGCGGAAGTCCGACGGCGGGCCCGTGCTGAACCGCGACCTCCTCGAGGGGATCGACGAGGCCCTGCGCGGTCGCGACGTCGAGTTCTCCTGGGTCAAGGGCCACGCCGGGCACCCACTGAACGAAGCCGCCGACGAGCGCGCGAACGCCGCCGCCAAGGCCTATCAGCAGAAGCAGGAGCCGCGTCGAGGCCCCGGGTTCACCCGCGCGACCGATGCCGGAGCCGCCGTCGCCGCCTCCGCGCCGGTCGCCGCTGCCGCTACGGAAGCCCCGGCATCCTCCTCCACGGCACCCTCATCCCGCACCACGACGCCCGTCGCGGAGGCGGACTTCGCCCAGCCGCTGTGGGCCGAGACCTCAGACCTCCTCGACGGACTCGACCTCGCCCAGGACGACCCCATCGTGCTCCAGGTCCCGCTGTCCCCCGACGAGCACGCCCGCCTCCGGGACCGCGCCGAAGCGCAGGGCATCACCCTGGAAGAAGCGCTCCGCCGCCTGATCTGACGGAGAGCGCGGGGCGTACACTCGCACCATGTCGACTCCCCGCACCATCGGCCGGATCTTCCTCGGCGCCTCGCTCGTGTTCGCCGGCGTCTCCCACCTCACGTTCGCCCGAGGGGAGTTCCAGGCGCAGGTGCCGGAATCGCTGCCGCTCGATCCGGACACCACGGTGCTCGCGTCCGGCGTCGCCGAGGTCGCACTCGGCTCCGCTCTCCTTCTCGCCCGTCGCCGCCGTCGCTCGGTCGGCACCGTCGCCGCTCTCTTCTTCGCCGCGGTGTTCCCCGGCAACGTGGCCCAGTGGATGCATCATCGCGACGGCTTCGGCCTCGACACCGATATGAAGCGCTTCGTGCGTCTGTTCTTCCAGCCGGCCCTCATCGCGCTGGCTCTGTGGTCCACGCGCGCCCCGCGGCGCTGACCGACCCCGCGAGAACAAACGTTCCCGCGAGAACCGGCCCCCACACTCACCCGCGCCTGAACCCGCGCGGGGGCCTGATGCGGCGTCACCCCGGGTCGGCTCCGTAGACTCGGCGGATGGCGGAAAGGACGAGGCGACGGTGAACAAGCGCACCGTCTTCGGCCTGCTCCGGCTCACCGCCGCCGCCGTCTGCCTCATCGCGCTGATCCACCGCCTCGCGTGGGGACTCGCGTCGAACACCATCGCGAGCCAGAACTTCTTCGCGTATCTGACCAATCAGTCGAACATCGCCTTCGTCGTCCTCCTGACCATCGCCGGAGTCCTCGCGCTGCGGAGAGCCCGCGATCCGCGGTGGCTCACCGTGGCGCTCGCGCTCGTGCTCACCTGGACCATCACCGCCGGACTCGTGTTCGCGATCCTGGTCTGGCAGGCCGGAGTCCGGGGGATCCGCATCGACGTGCCGTGGTCGGATCAGGTGCTGCACTTCTGGCTGCCCGCGGTGACCGTCGCGGCCTGGGCCCTGGCCCCCGGGCATCGGGCGGTGCCGTGGCGGGTGATCCCGGTGACCCTGGCGTACCCGGTTCTGTGGGGCGTCGCGACACTCATCCGCGGACCGCTGATCGGCTGGTACCCGTACTACTTCCTCGACCCGCGGCAGGTGAGCGGTCCCGTCGAGTTCACGGTCTCCTGCGCGATCGCGCTGGCCGTCTTCGCCGCCGTGGCGACCGCGCTCGTGCTCATCAGCCGCCTGCCGGACCCGTGGGACCGCGCTCGTACGGAGCCGCCGCCCGAGGACAGCGCCCCGGCCGAGGCCGCACGTGAGACGGTTCAGGCGTAGAGCGCCAGCGACCCGAGCGCCGCCTCGACGGCCTCGGCCTCCCCGAGCTCCGCGAACTCCCGCGCGGCCGCACCGCCCACGATCCCGACGAGCACGTTCTCGCCGGTCGAGGGGCGGAGGTTGATCCACGTGGGGATCGCGATGTCCTCGCCGACCGCGTGCCAGATCGCCTCGTCGCCGTCCCAGAACGGCTCGTCCCACCGCAGCCAGACCGTCTCGATCGCACCCATGCCGAGCGCGGACACGGCGCCGCGGTTGTCGAACGGCAGCGGCGGATCGAACTCGATGGCCTGCTCCTGCAGCACCCCGAGCGGCACCGTCAGCAGCACCCGGTCGAAGGAGAGGGCCTCGCCGGTGCCGAGGCGCACGCTCACGCCGGTGTCGTCCCACGCGAGACGGGTGACCGGGGAGCTCAGCCCGACCTTCACCCCGTCCAAGGTGCTCTCGATGAACGGGGTCAGATCGTCGCCGACGCCCTGCAGCGCTGCGTCCGGGAGCGGCGGGGCGAACCAGCTCGACAGGTCGGCGGCGTCGGCGCCCGTGCGTGCGGCGAGGAGCGCGAGGAGGGCGGCGGTCGCGGGATCCTCCGGGTCGATGCCGGCCGCCACCAGGGCGTCCGCCACCGAGGAGTCCTGCGGGGCGGACTGCGCCGTGGTCACCGCGGCCTCCACCGGCTGCGGATCCACGGGGTCGACGTCGCCCTCGGCGGAGCGCCACCGCGCCCCGTCGAGGTCGACGAGCTCCATGTCCCCCTCATCGATCGCATCGAGAAGCTCCGCGTCGGCGTCGCCGAACAGCCACGCGCCGAGCTGCACCGGAACCGGCCAGTCGTCGCCCGTGCGGGAGAGGATCCGACCGCCGACGCGGTCGCGCGCTTCGAACACCGTCACCTGCAGGCCGTCCTCCGCGAGCTGCGCCGCGGCGGTCGCCCCGGCGATCCCGGCGCCGATCACGGCCACCCGCTCGCCGTCCTCCGCGGCGACGGTGAGCTCCCGAGCAGCACGGCGGCCCGACCGCAGGGCGCCGCGGACGGTACCCGGCGCCTCGTCGTCGGTCGCCTCGCCCGCGAAGAAGAGCCGGTCGTCGACGGGCTGCGCGAGCGCCGTGCGGGTCGCCGCGAGCACCCCCACGGGAGTGAAGCTCGCGGCGCCCCCGGCGAACGGGTCGGTGGTCCAGGTGCTGCGGATACTGCCGCTCGGAGCGGGGACACCGGGCGGCGGCTCCGGTTCGCGCGTGCGAGTGGGGGTCGGCGTCGGTTCCGGCTCCGGCGTGCAGGAGGCGAGAAGCACCGAGACGGCACCGGCACCGGCGCCGAGGAGCAGGGTACGGCGCGTGATCCTCATCGTGCCGCCACTTTATCCCGCTTTCGCACAGGCAGAAGCGCCGGAACAGGCGGCTCTCCACGAGAACCGCCTGTTCCGGCGCGAGTGCCTGGGTGTCAGACGGACAGCAGCTCCCGCTCCAGCCGCGCGAACGAGGCCTCCATGCCGTCGGCCATGCCGGTGGCGAGGATCATGTCCCGCGTCTCCTTGTCGGGGTACTCGATGAGCACCGTCACGAGGGTCGCGCCGTCCTCCTCGTAGAGGTTGAGGTCATTGAGCGTCTCGGTCGGCATGCCCTGCATCCGCTCGGTGGTGACGGCGCGCTTCGGGGCGTCGATCAGCAGCGCCTCCCCCTCGAATCCGAACGGCTCACCCTCCGTGTCGCCCACGGGCGCCCAGGAGTTCCGGTACGACTGGCCGACCTCGGTCGCCGACACGCACTCGGTCATCTCCCACCCGTCCGGGCCGAGCATCCACTGCCGGATGAGCTCGGGCTCGAAGTGGGCGCGCCACACCAGCTCGCGCGGACCCTCGACGAGGCGGGTGATGCGCACGTGCGTGTCGTCCAGCAGCTCCACCCGCGTGCCCTTGCCCTGCGCGTAGTCGCGGAGGTCCTGCAGCACGGCGTCGAGCTGGGCCATGGCCATCCGGGTGCCCTCCACGGCGCCCATCGCGACGACCTGCTCGAGCGCCTCGGCGGACGTGAAGTGGCTCGTGTTGACCATGCGCGTGCCCTCGGCCGTCGGCTCGAACGTGAACGTCATGCGCATGGAGGGGAGGTTCGCGTCCGGCGTGCCGTCCTCGTCGGCGAACGAGTCGAGCACCGTGAAGCTGCGCGGCGCGTCGATCTCCAGGAACTCCCACGTGCCGGAGGCCTTCTCCCCGCGGGGACCGTTCATCGTGTAGACGGCTCGGCCTCCGACGGTGTGGTCCCACCGGGTGAAGGTGGCCGGCCAGCCGGGAGGACCCCAGAACCGCTCGAGCTGCTGCGGGTCGGTGTAGGCGGCCCAGACGCGCTCGACGGGCGCGGCGAGGTCGGCGACGACGGTCATGGTGAGGTTCTCGGCATCCGTGATGATGTCCGTGACAGGCATGTCAGTCTCCTTGCGATTCGGTGCGTTGACTGCTGGTGGGGCCGGTGGGGGCCGGCTTCCCCGCGGGCGGGGACGGCTCGGCCAGGAGATCGTCGAGCCGGGCGATGCGCGACCGCCACAGCTCTTCGTATCGGGCGAGGAGCGCCCTGGCGCGGGCGATCATCTCGGGGTTCGCGCGGACGAGCCGCTCGCGTCCCTCGGCGCGCTTGACGATGAGGCTCGCCGCCTCGAGCACGGCCACGTGCTTCTGGACCGCGGCGAACGACATCTCGTACTCGGAGGCGAGGGTCGAGACGGACTGCTCCCGCTCGATCGTCCGGCGCAGGATGTCCCGCCGGGTCGACGTCGCCAGTGCGTGGAACACACGGTCGACCTCCGCTTCGCTCAACTCCGTTTGTGCAACCATTTGGTTGTACGTTAAACCCGGGTCGGGAGCGTGTCAAGAGCTTTCCTGTGATTTCCGCCTTTGGATCGGACTAACGGCTTTACACCGGACTACCCGCGGCGAGATCGGACTAAGTCCGATCTAAAGCAGAGTGCTGGGGGCCGCCTCCCTTCGGAGTGGCAATGAAGCCAGCTGCGGTCGCGAGGAAAGTCAGATCGTCAGGCCGACTCATGCAGGACGACGGTCAAAACGCGCGCACATCCAGACCCCGAATACGGATGGTTGGCGGTCGGCAGAACCTGCGCCGAAACCCATACACCACCCGTTTCGGCGCCCTAACGTTTCGGCAGGGGGTTACGGCGGGGCGACGCTCGGCGTGTCGCACTTCCCCAGCACCACCACGGGTGCCCGGCCGCAAACGATCGTTTTCGGTGGTAGCCCGGGCACGACATCAACAGCGAAGTCGAGGATGATTGAGTCGTGGAGATTGAGCTGCTTTATATCGCCGGTTGCCCCAGCTGGGTTGAGGCTGGCCGTCGTGTTTCTGAGGCGCTACGAGAAACAGGCCACGACGAATCGGAGGTTCACTACCGACTCATCCGGACGGAGGAGGACGCGGGCGCAGTCTCGTTCGCGGGCTCCCCCACGATCACCCTGGATGGCAACGATCTCTTTCCGGGGTCGGGGCGAAGCAATGACCTCGCCTGCCGTATTTACAGCACCCCTGCTGGGCTGGCCGGGATGCCAACGGTTGAACAGATTCGAGAGGCGCTCTCCGCTCATGGCGACTGACGAGGACGTTGCGTGCACGTGCTGCGGGCGACATCTGCCACGCAAGAAGCTGCACGCACTCGGAGACGATCGCGCTTTCATCTGTCGACGATGCGGCTGGTGGGTGGCTCTGCGCCTACATCGCGACCGCCCGCCTGCCTAAGCGTGAACTCACTCAACGGCTGCCCACGGCGATCGCGCCGATGTAGAGGGCGAGTTGATGGGTGTCCCACCACCGCACAACGGATCTCACTCGGTGCTCTCATCCCCGGCGCGGATCATGAAAACTGCTCCGGTGATCGCTGCGGCGAAGATTACGATGTCGGCGATGTTGCCGATGAACCAGTTTCCGTAGGCGAGGAAGTCCACGACGTGACCACGGGCGAATCCGGGGTCCCGGAAAAGGCGGTCGCCTGCGTGTGAGGCGGAAGCGCCGCCGAGCGCGCCGATGACGATCGCCCATCTCACGCGTTGCACTCGGAACGCGAACACGATCGCTGTGACCGTGGCGGCGACAGCGAGCAGCGCGAACACCCAGGTGAAGCCTTCCCCGAAGGAGAATGCCGCTCCGGGGTTATAGGCGAGCTGCAAACCCAGCAGGTCACCGATCAGCGGGATGCGCTCACGGTCGGTGAGGGTCGCTTCGGCCCACACCTTGGTTCCCTGATCGATCAGCACGACGACCACGGCGATCAAGAGCGCTCCACCAGTGAGCTGCCGCCGCCGGGTCGACGACAGCTTGCGCGCAGCGGGCGGATGAGCCTCTGACTGGGAGGAGGTCATGCGAGCACCTCGATCAGACGGACGATGACCCCAGATTCGATCAGGATGAACAGGCCCAGGCCGATGAACACGGCCGGTACGAGCCAGTGCTCGACGCGCTCCAGCCCCTCGGTAACAGCCTTGTTGGTGCCGATCAGCCGGCCGGCCGCGCACCAGACCGCGACGAGGATGAGGAACACGACGATCATGATCGCGACGTCGACTGGGGTGCTGGTGCGGAAGATTGGCGTGTAGAGGGAGATATTGTCGGCCCCGTTGGCGATCGTGATCCCTGCGACGCCCCATAGTCCGACCGCGGTGATCTTGGAGTCGTCGTCGTCATTGTCGCCGTTGCGGCGCAAGCCGCGAATGAGCGTCCACACGCCGATGCCGAGCGGGATCAGACCCAGGAACCCGACCCATTCGTCCGGAACGATCGTGAGCCCGAGCGCGGCTATCACACTGATCACGACCAGGGTGATGAACCCGAGATACTGGCCTGCGATGATCTGCCACGGGCGGGGTTTCCCTCGACTGGAGGCGAGGAACAGCACGGTGAGCACGACGATGTCGTCGATGTTCGTCGCCGCAAAAAGGCCGATCGCTGAACCGATGGTGGCGAGCATCAGCTTTCCAGTCGTGGCGTGCGGGCGGCACGCAGGCCGTTGAGGATCACGATGACCTCCGCGACCTCGTGGACCAGGACGACAGCCGCGAGCCCCAGGACGCCGAAGAGCGCGAGCGGGAGCAGGGCGGTGATGATCAGCAGCGACAGGATGATGTTCTGGTTGATGATCCGTCGACCGCGCCGGGCGTGATCGAACGCCCGCGGGATGAGGCGCAGATCATGGCCGGTGAAGGCCACGTCGGCGGATTCGATCGCTGCGTCGGAGCCTGTCGCGCCCATCGCGATGCCGACGTCTGCGCTAGCGAGGGCCGGGGCATCGTTGATGCCGTCGCCGATCATCGCGACCGGTCCTGCCTTCGACAGTTCTGCGATCGCGGTCGCCTTGTCCTCCGGGCGCAGCTCCGCTCGCACGGCGCTGATCCCGGCCTGCGCAGCCAGAGCACGAGCGGTCCGGGCGTTGTCGCCGGTGAGCATCGTCACGCCGACGCCCTGGCCGGTGAGTGTCCGGACTACGTCAGAGACTTCAGGGCGCAGCTCGTCACGGACGCCGATCGCGGCGACCGGTGACCCGTCGCGGTGCACGATGACGACGGTCATGCCCTGCTCTTCCAGCGTTGCGACCCGCTCGACGAGGTCGCCGGCGTCCAGCCAGCGGGGACTGCCGACGGTGATTCTCGATCCGTCGACGGTGCCGTCAATACCGTGGCCGGCCTGCTCGGTCACATCTGCAGCTGCCGGTGTCCCCGAGGCTGCGGCGGTGATTGCTGAGGCAAGAGGATGTGTGCTGTGCTGCTCCAGGGCAGCCGCCCACGCCAACGCCTGGACCTCGGTTACACCGTTCGTGGTGAGCACGGCGGTGACCACGGGCTCGTTGCGGGTGAGGGTTCCGGTCTTGTCGACGGCGACGTGCCGGACCGTCCCGAAGCGCTCGAAAACGGCGCCGGACTTGATGATCACACCGAACTTGCTCGCCGCACCGATCGCAGCGACGACCGTCAGCGGCACCGAGATCGCCAGCGCACACGGGGAGGCCGCGACGAGCACGACGAGCGCGCGGGTGATCCACACCTCGGGGTCGCCCAGCAGCGAACCGATGATCGCGACAAGCGCTGCGAGGATCAGCACGCCGGGCACCAGCGGGCGGGCGATCCTGTCCGCGAGACGAGCACGCTCGCCCTTCTCGGTCTGTGCTTTCTCTACCAGTTCGACGATCGTGGTGAGCGAGTTGTCGGTGCCCGCAGCCGTCGTTTCGACCTCCAGCGCGCCGGCGCTGTTGATCGCGCCGGCCGACACAACATCGCCAGGCTGGACCTCGACCGGGATCGACTCCCCAGTGATCGCCGAGGTGTCCAGGCTGGAGCGACCGGAGCGGACGATCCCATCCGTTGCGATCCGCTCGCCCGGGCGGACCACCATGACCTGACCGACCATAAGCTCTCTCGCTTGCACCTGCACAGCGTTGCCGCCCTGCAGCACGGTCGCTGTTTCCGGGACGAGCTTCAGGAGCGCCCGTAGCCCCCCGCGGGCCCGGTCCATCGCCTTGTCTTCGAGCGCCTCAGCGATCGAGTACAGGAACGCCAGAGCCGCGGCCTCCTCGACGTATCCGAGGACGACTGCACCGATGGCGCTGATGGTCATCAGCAGTCCGATGCCGAGCTTGCCCTTGAACAGCTTTCGTATCGCGCCAGGCGTGAACGTCGACGCACCCAGCAGCAGACCGGCCCAGAACAGCACGAGCGCCGGAATCTCGAGGCCGGACCACTCGAGGATCAGGCCGACGAGGAACGCAACGCCGGAAAGGACCGGCACCATGATCCCGCGGTCCCTCCACCACGGCCGCTCAGCCTCTTCGTGTTCCTCTCCCGCCGGGGCGGCGGACTCGTGCTCGCAGCCGCACGCCGCGCTCACGCGTCAGCCCCTGCTCCGCAGCAGCCCGGCACCGTGCAGGCCGAGTCCACACACGGCGCGTGCTCGTCCACAGCCAGCGTCACATCCACAAGCGCGAGGAGGGCCGCGGCGAGATGAGGGTCGGCGATCTCGTAGCGGGTTTGCCGGCCCTCAGGCTCGGCGACAACGATCCCGCAGTCACGCAGGCAGGTGAGATGGTTCGACACGTTGGAGCGCGTCAGCTCTAGCTCACGGGACAGGACTGCGGGGTAGCTCGGGCCACCGAGCAGAGTCATGAGAATCCGAGAACGCGTAGGATCAGCCATGGCGCGGCCGAGCCGGTTCATGACGTCGAGACGAGAAGCAATGGTCAGCATAAGCTGAACTATACAGTCTCCGCTGACCTATTTCCTATGCGGTCAAGCCAATGCCCTCAGGGCATGGTCTTCGAGCCCGAAAGAACGCTGCCGCCCAGAATGCACAGGCGAGCTCGACGCGTCTCTGACATGAGCCGTCTTCTGGTTCCGGACGCGCTCCGTGGGTTCGCGATTGTCGCGATGCTCATCGCGCACGCTGCTCCGTTCGTGCCGAACGCACCGTGGGCGGTGCAATTCGTCACGGCGAACTTCTAGTAGTGTCGCGTCGCCGCTCTTCGCACTCGTCATGGGCATGTCGGCGGAGCTTGTGTGGAGACGCGGCGGCGCTGCGGGGGTGACGTTGCTGCAACAGGCTCTGCGTGGCCTGTTCCTCATCGTCCTGGGTGTGTGGATGGCCACGTGGGGCTCCTGGCTGGCGGTCATCCTGAGCTATCTCGGGCTGCTCATCATCCTCGGCGCGCCCCTTCTACTCCTGCGCAGCTCGGTCGTGATCGCCGCGACAGCGGTCCTTGTCCTGGCCAGTCAGCCATTGCTGAGCGTCGCACGCACCTGGATTTGGGTCTACACCGCGCGCCGCCCGTGCGTGAGGTCACGACCTGGATGTTCCTGGGCCCTCAGTATCGGGTGGTCAACCTGTTGCCGGTGTTCCTCATCGGTGCCCTGTTGATCCGTCACGGCTTGAAACGCGATCGCTTGTTGTGGATCATGGCGGCTGTGGCGCTGTTGGCGTATCTTGCCTGGGGTTTCGGGCAGCGCTTCGGCACGGTGTTATCGGGGGACTACCTGGACTCTCTGAGGGATATTGGCTTGGTGTTCGCCGTCTACGTCTGCGTTGTGCTGGGGGCTACGGTGAGCTGGGAGCATGCAGAGCGTTTTTGGGGTGCTGTCTTTGTTCCCCTGTGCGCGTGCGGTCAGGTGGCGTTGTGCCCTGTACTTGCTGCACGGCGGTCTCATCGCACTCTGAGTAACGCGTATGGCCGCCCTGCCGAGTACTTCTACGTGGGATGGCTGGTGATCGTTCCGGGCATGATCGGGGCGGGTTGGGTGTGGTGGCGGTTTGTTGGAAACTGGTCCAGTTGATGGGTGATGGGCTGGCTCAGCGGACGACGTCCAAGGCTTTCTCGCTTCGCCCGTAGAACGGGCGCGTGGCTCACGGGTTCGCAAGAAGACTTGATTGGTGGGGCTGGTATCATCCTGAGGTCATGGTCTGTCCACGGTCGCGCTCACAAATGCGTTAGCCGAGCCGACGAGTTCCTGATAACGAAGATCATTACAGCCCTCGGGCTGGCGCTTCTTCTCGTTGTCGGAGCATGGCCGGGCGGCCATCGTGACGTGACAGATACGACTCCGTATCTGAGCACGACATCCTCGTCGTCACTAGGGACGCTTCTGTCGGCCAGGACTCCGGCTGGGTTCCGGTGAAAGCGTTGTCGGCGCGACCGCCGAACAATTCGTGACCGGGGATACCGCAAACGACATCGTGATCGGTGTTGCCGGGTGCCTCTTGGGTATCATCTGCTGCTTCTTGGTGCTCATCGTCACGCGGACCTTCCGCCGGCACGTCCCCGGTTCTCACATTCGCGAACGTTTGCCGCGCGCACCATCACTGGCGGCCATGACGGGGCGCCTGTTCGCATTGCCTCCTTCTCTCTACACAGCTTTCTCTGTCGCGGACCTGACTCTGGCGGCGCCATCTCTTCGATGGCGCTCACACTGTCGCCCTCGTTCGTGTTGTGTGTTTGGAGTGTCTATGAAATCTTCCGTGAAAGCGGTACTTGTCACCGTTGCTCTCGCCGTGGTGTTGCTGTCGTCGCGCTGGTCTTCGTCCTTGTCATCAGAATCGAGCTGCCGCACCCGAGACGGGGACCGCTGACGGTCCACAGGTCGTCCGTGAGAACTCGCATGTCCTCGATGACGGAGGGGAATGGGGCGGTGACGGTTGTCGAATTCCTCGATTTCGAGTGCGAGGCCTGCGGTGCGTTTTATCCCCTCGTCGAGGATCTCCGCGGTCAAGTTCGATGGCGAGATCACGTACGTGATCCGCTACTTCCCGCTGCCTGGTCACCTCAACTCGAAGAACGCCGCAATCGCTGCCGAAGCCGCAGCGCATGCAGGGGCGGCTGGAAGACATGTATCACCGCCTGTTCGAGACGCTAGCCTCAATGGGGTGAGGCTCAAGAGTCTCGTGCGGACCTGTTCCGGGGGTTGCGGAGAACTCGGATTGGACATGGCCGCGTTCGCTGATGCGGTCGCTGATCCGGCGACAGCAGAACGGGTCCAGTTCGATCTCGACGAGGGTGAGCAGCTCGGTGTCAGCAGTACCCCCTCGTTCTTCATCGATGGAGAGCCTGTCGTGCTGGAAACGTGGACCGACCTGGAGGACAGCATTGAAGCCGCGTGTGAACGGTGCTGAATGATGGCGCGTTCGCTATCGCACCGTCGCGTCATCATCGTTGGCGCCGGGCATTCCGGATTGGCGACAGCCGCCGCGCTCAGGTTCCTCCGGGCTTGAGCCACAGAAAGACTTCGTGATCATCGATTCTGCACCCCCCGGTCAACGAAGCTGGGCCACACGGTGGCAGTCGATGAAACTGCGCAGTGCGGCACGCCACAGTGTCGTCCGCGGGTTCCCTTTCCCGGGCGATGAAGATCGTCATCCGAGTGCGGATGAGATGTCCGACTATCTGTCTTCGGTGGAGAAAGCCATCGGTGTGAAGACCGTGTGGAGCACACGAGCTCTTGGAGTCAACCGGTTGGCGACGGATCCACGCTGCATCTGTCGACCTCCGCCGGGGAAGTGCAAACACGAAATGTGGTCTGTGCAACGGGAGCTGCCGCCGTGCCGCGCATACCGGGGTGGCGCCAGGAACTGGCAGTGCCCGGTGTTGTGCTGCATTCCAGCCAGTACCTCGACCCCGCGCAGATACCCCCCGGCCGCGTGTTGATCGTTGGCGGCGGATACAGCGGAGTGGAGATTGCTGAAGAACTCACGTCCTCCCACGACGTCACCCTCGCGACTCGAGCGGAACCACCACGGGCATCAGAGCGGCCCATCTGGTCAAGGCTGCGACGTAGGGTCCGATGTCCGAGGCACGCCCCCGCGCAGCTTCGACAGACGTCACTCATGCCGCCGCCGTAACGGGGGTCAACGGAGACACCGTGATGTTCGCCGATGGGGCGTCCATGAAGCCGCAATCCTGATCCTCGCGACCGGGTACGAGCCGCAGACGGATGGCTGCCCGATTCGGAGCCCCCCGGGCAGCCATTACACGTCAGTGCACGCATCCCCGGACTGTTCACTGTTGGCATGCCGCGATACTCCCGGGCGGACGCTGACACCCTCGCTGGGGCGAGCCGTGAAGCGGCGACCGTCGCCCGGCTAATCGTCGGACGGCCATAAAGGAGCACCATGACAGAAACAGGGCACAGTCACGGTATCGGTGACGCCACTCCCGCAATCGCCTGGTCATCGCGTTCGCGATCACCTCCTCGGTCTTCATCATCGAAGTAGTCGGGGCAATCATCACAGGCAGCCTCGCACTGCTCGTTGATGCGGCGCACATGCTCACCGATGTCGTCGGGTTGGCGATGGCCGTCACCGCTGCGCATCTGATGAACCGTCCCCCGACTCCCAAGTACACCTTCGGTCTTCAACGCACTGAGGTGCTCGGTGCACTCGCTCAAGCAGCTCTGCTGCTCGGAGTGGGCATCTTCGCGCTCGTGGAAGGCGTACGTCGGCTGTTCGAGCCCCCGGAGATCGCTTCGGGAAGTCTGCTGTTCTTCGGCATCGTCGGTCTCGTCGCCAACATCGCCTCCATGCTCGTATTGTTCAGCGGCCGCGGGCGCAATCTCAACATGCGCGCCGCGTTCCTCGAGGTCGTCAACGATGCCCTCGGTTCCGTCGGCGTCATCGCCAGCGCCATCCTCATCGCCGTTTTCGGTTGGTATCAGGCGGACGCTGTCGCGGGCGTCTTAATCGCGCTACTCATCATTCCCGCACCTCATCCTGTTGCGAGCATCCGGCCGGGTCCTGTTGGAGTCCACACCTGCCGGTCTCGACCTCGAGGATGTTCGCCGCCACATCCTTGCCCTTCCGCACGTGGTCGCGGTGCACGACCTCACGCGACCCAGGTCTCGACCGACCTCCCCACGCTCACCGCCCATGTTGTGGTCGATGACACCGTCACGATGGAAGCTTCCGCCGAACTGCTGGCATCACTTCAGCAATGCGTCAGCGAACATTTCGCCGTGAGCATCGTACACTCCACCTTCCAGATTGAACCCGAATCCCACCCCGGAGAGCACGACACCCATGCATAAACGCCTCTCGGCACGCACCACTGCGTCCTCACCACCCTGTTGTTGTCGGCATCCGTCGTACTTGGGGCTGCATCTCCGGCCGCCGCTCATGACGACTTCGTTTCGTCGTACCCCACCGCCGACTCGACCATCAACGGATCCCCCGACGAGATCTCTCTGATGTTCACCGGAACCCTCACCGGTGGTGACGACGCAACGGTCGTCGAGGTTATCGATGAAAGCGGAGCAAACGTCGCCGTCGACCCGCGACGGTGAGCGGTGACTCGATCACCCAACACCTCTCCCCGGACGCCGCAACCGGCATCTTCACCGTCCGCTGGAAGACCGTCTCCGCCGACGGACACCCGATCAGCGGAGAGTATGTCTACACCGTCACGCCCGCGATGGCCACGGAACCCAGCACTCCGACCACAAGCCCCACCCCTGAAACCTCCCCAACCGAGGAGCCGGAACCGGCCCGACCCGCGCAAACATACGGTGGCACGGCATCCGGCGGCGGCGCTTTCGAACTGCTGCCCCTGTTCTTCCTCTCGGGTCTAGCACTGATTCTGGGATCGGCGTTGTGGAGTGGTTATGGCCGGGCGCCAGCGTCACCAGCGCGACCGCGCACAGGCCGCCAAGGATGCCGCAGCTACGGAGAACGACGCCGATGCGTGATCGAGTCCGCCGGTCGGCCGTGATGCTCATCGTCGCCGCCATCGTCATCCTGATCGATCAAGGCACCAAGACTCTTGCTCTGAACACGTTGCGGCAAGATGCGCGTATACCGCTGATCGGTGACTGGCTCGGTCTTCAACTGGCCTTCAACCCCGGGGCGATCTTCTCGCTCGGGGAAGGTTCCACATGGGTCATCACGTCATCGGGGTCGCTGTCACCGCGGTCCTCATCGGTGCCGCCATCCGAGCCCGGAACGTCTGGTCGGCGGTTGGTTTCGGTTTCATCGTGGGCGTGCGATCGGAAACCTCATCGATCGCTTATTCTCGCCGCCCGCGTTCGGGATCGGGCACGTCACCGACTTCCTCGCCTACGGGAACCTGTTCATCGGCAACCTCGCCGATGTCGCTCTCGGCATCGGTGCCGTATTCCTCATCGTCGCGGGTCTGCGCACAAGCCGTCGCCGGCCAGACCCCGCGTCCCGCCCCGATCCCGTCGACCCTGTACCCGCCGAGAAACGGTTCACCCATGAGTCCCAAAGAACGCGTCCCCTCCACTTACCAGCGGAATGCCCTGGCCCCCAGCCTCGTCGCCGCCGCGATCCTGTTCCTGGCCCCGGCGCTCTTCCAGGCGAACTGGGCACCGCTCGTCCTCTTCATCGCCTCGATTTTCGGGCTGATCGTCGGGTGGTTTGCGCTGCAGGCACGCCACTGGTGGTGGATCCCGGTTTTCCTCGCGATCGCCGTGCTCTGGAATCCGGTGATGCCGTTCCCTTCTCCGGTGTCGTGTGGACCACAGCACAGCCCGTCGCGGCCGTGGTCTTCTTGGCAGCGGGTTGCGACGATCAAGGTGATCCGGAAGTGAGCGGCGTGAGCTTCGCGTCACGACCATGCGTGTGAGCGGCGAGATCCCGGACAGTCCCCCGTCACTGCAGACGTTCCTCGCACCGGCCGACATTCCTCTTCCGGTGCTACCC
>NZ_JBFLUM010000014.1:0-18231 GCF_050470785.1 Microbacterium sp. NRRL B-14842
CCCGAACACATCATCGCCCCGGGCGATGACGTTGAGCAGCATCGCGCTGGTGATCTGCATGTGCGAGGTCAGGGTCTCCGGCGTCGCATCGATGAGCTTCCGGAACGACGGCTCTCCCCACGACACGAACCCGTCCGGGGCCTTCTTGCGGATGATCTTCCGCTTCTTCTTCGGGTCGTCGCCGGCCTTGCGGATCGCGGCGAGGTTCTCCGTCTCGTGCTCGGGCGCCTGGGCGACGACGGTACCAGCGGTGTCGTAGCCGGCGCGTCCGGCCCGCCCCGCGATCTGATGGAACTCCCGGGCGTTGAGCTGGCGCATCCGGGTGCCGTCGAACTTCGTCAGCGCGGTGAGCAGCACGGTCCGGATGGGGACGTTGATGCCCACGCCGAGCGTGTCGGTGCCGCAGATCACGCGCAGGAGACCGCGCTGGGCCAGCTGTTCGACGAGCCGGCGGTACTTCGGCAGCATGCCGGCGTGGTGCACGCCGATGCCGGCCCGGAGGGAAGCGGGAGAGCGTCTTGCCGAACGCCGTCGTGAAGCGGAAGCCGCCGATGAGGGCGGCGATCTCGTCCCGCTGCTCACGCGTCGCGACCTTCGTGCTCGACAGGGCCTGGGCCCGCTCCATGGCGGCCGCCTGCGAGAAGTGCACGATGTAGACCGGGGCCTGTCCCGTGTTCAGCAGGTCGTCGATGGTCTCGTGGATGGGCGTCGTCTCGTAGAAGAAGTGCAGCGGGACCGGGCGCTCCACTCCGGTGACCGAGGCGGTCTCCCGTCCTGTGCGACGCGTCAGGTCGGCGGCGAGGGTGGTGACGTCGCCGAGGGTGGCGGACATCAGCACGAACTGGGCCTGGGGGAGCTCGAGGAGCGGCACCTGCCAGGCCCACCCGCGGTCCGGGTCGCCGTAGAAGTGGAACTCGTCCATGACGACGAGGCCGACGTCGGCGGCATCACCCTGCCGCAGCGCCAGGTTCGCGAGGATCTCGGCGGTGCAGCAGATGATGGGGGCGTCCGCGTTCACGGCGGAGTCTCCCGTCACCATGCCCACGTTCTCGGCGCCGAACACCTCTGCCAGCGCGAAGAACTTCTCGCTGACGAGGGCCTTGATCGGCGCGTGTAGTAGCTGCGGCGGCCGCCGACCATCGCCGCGAAGTGGGCTCCGACCGCGACGAGCGACTTTCCGGTGCCCGTCGGCGTGGACAGGATGACGTTCGCGCCGGAGACGATCTCGATGAGCGCCTCGTCCTGCGCGGGGTAGAGGCGGATACCGGTCGACTCCGCCCATTCCACGAACGTCAGGTAGACCGCGTCGGGGTCCGCCGCGTCGGGAACGAGAGAGGGTTCGAGCCGCGGCGTGGGATTCATGGTGCTTCGATCATCCCATCTGCGTCATGTCGCCGATCCGTGACCCCGAGCGCGGTGAGCAGCTCGTACGCCGTGGAGCGCGCGTGCACGATCACGGTCCCGAGCTGCGACGACGAGGCCGACACCGAGAGCAGGAGCTGGCCATACGGCGCGAGGAGGAAGCTCAGCAGGGCCATCTGGTTCTCTCCGATGGACAGCGACACGATGGCCGACAGGGTCGGCTCCGTCCCGCCGGCGATGATCTCGGCTTCGGCTCGCGCGACCCCGAACAGGGAGCCGTTCATCGCCGCGAGCTGCTCGCCGCCGTCCTGGTCGACGCCGAGCGAGGCGATGTGGAGGCCGTCGGCCGTGCCGAGGACCGCGGTCGTCAGCTCCGGGAAGCGCTCCTCCAACTGCTGCAGACGGGTCTGCGCCGACGGGCCGACGATGCGCGACCACAGGGCCCAGTTGCCGGCGACGTCGGGGTGCATGCGGGACGGATCGGGCGTCGCGGCGGCGTCGTGCCGCCGGGCGGGTCCGGTCATGGCTTCTCCTCCGGAAGATCGAGAGCGGCGCCGGCGACACGCATCACGCTGTCGCGGTCGCGCGCGTCGGCCGCGAGGACGCGCGAGGCGGGGATGCCGTGTCGCGCGAGGGGGGGCGGCGAGCGCGCGCCGGATATCGCCGATCGCTCGTCCGGCGGTGTGGCTGACGGCGATCACGACGCGATGCTCCTCGCCCGCGAGAACGTCCAGCCACTCGTCGGCGTCGGCGACGAGGGTGTCGCGGTCGCCGCGCAGCCAGAGCAGCACCCGGGTGCCCGGGATCGAGACGCGCTGCCGTGCCGACGCAAAGCGCTGCTGCCCCGGGATGCCGATGAGCGCGATGGAGACCTCGGGCGTCGGCCGCCAGGTCCCGTAGTCGAGCCCGACCGTCGTGGTGGTCTTGCCGTCACCGCTCGCGAACGACATCGGCACGTCGGTGTCCACCGGCGCGACGTCGCTCAGAGCGCGGACCGCGGTCGTCTTGCCCGCGCCCACCGGACCGGCGAAGATCACCCGGTACCGCTGAGGCAGGTCGGTCCGTCGGCGTCGGGGGCGCCTCATCGTCCGCTCCCCGGGACCGGTCTTTCGCTGTCGCCCTCTCCCGAGGCCGCTCCCCACGGCCTCATGGATCACGCGCCGAGGGCGGCGACCCGGCGGTTCACCGAGGAGCGCAGCAGGGCGAGGTTCGTGGCCTGGCGATCGGCGGCCAGGTAGATGAACAGATCGTCGTCGAGCATCTTGAGCAGGTGCAGCTGCGTGTTCAGCGTCAGCAGCATGTCCTCGAGCTCGCCATCGATGCGAGGGCATCGATCGTGCGCTTCTTGTTCTTCACGATCTCGCTGTTGAACGCGCTCGCGACCTCGAGGTCGAAGTCCGGACGGACGGAGCTCGAGGCGAGCGGCAGCCCTGATTCCAGGTCGACGATCGACGCCCCGATGAATCCGTTGATGTCGCGCTCGATGTCCGCCAGAAGCGTGTTGAGCTGATCTTGCGTGGCCATGGTTCTCCCCAGTCGTCTTCATCGCGCGCAGCAGCGACCGCCCTGTGCGGTCGTCCCCGGCGCCGCGCGACCTGTGAAGTGTATAACGTTACTCGACGAGGGGGCCAGTCTCAGACCGAGGTCGCTGCGCGGAGGGCGATGCGGACCATGTCGCCGAACGTCTGCTCGCGCTCCTGGGCCGTGGTCTCCTCGCCGGTGACGATGTGGTCGCTGACCGTGCAGATCGCGAGGGCGCGGCGCCCGTGGAACGCGGCGAGCGTGTAGAGCCCTGCCGCCTCCATCTCGACGCCGAGGATGCCGTGCCGCACGAAGGGCTCCGTGAGCTCCGGCCGGGTGCTGTAGAACTGGTCGCTCGAGAACAGCGGCCCACGTGCACCGTGGACGACACCGGCTCCGACTCGCTCGCCTCCACCGCCGCGCGCAGCAGGGCGAAGTCGGCGAGCGGGGCGTAGTCGAGGCCGTGGAAGCGCACGCGGTTGATCCCGGAGTCGGTGCTCGCGCCGTTGGCGATGATGATGTCGCGGACCGCGAGCTTCTCGGTCAGCGCGCCGCAGGATCCGACCCGGACGATCGTCTGCACGTCGTACTCCGTGAACAGTTCCGTCGCGTAGATCGCCATCGACGGCTGCCCCATCCCCGAGCCCTGGACGGAGACCCGATGCCCCTCCCAGGTGCCGGTGAAGCCCAGCATGCCGCGCGTCTCCGAGTACAGCTCGGCGTCGTCGAGGAAGGTCTCGGCGATCCACTTCGCCCGCAGCGGATCGCCGGGGAACAGGACGACGGGGGCGATCTGACCGGGTTCCGCGGCGATGTGCGTGCTCATCCGCTCAGCGTACTCAGCCCTCGCGACGCCGGACGATCTCCCCGATCCAGAGGGGCGCGAAGGGCGAGGTGCAGCCGGGGGCGGTGGGGTAGTCGGCCAACACCTGGAGCCGTTCTCCGATCTCCACCGCCCGTCCCCGCAGGTCCGGATGGAAGATGCCGATGTTCGCGAGGGTCTCGTTCATGGCCCACTGCAGGCGCGGCGGGGCCTGCTGCAGGTCGCGGTCGATCAGGTCGAGCAGGTGCGGCAGGTCGAGACCGTCGGCGTCCTTCGTCACCCGGACCGTCGTCAGCGACCACGCGGCGGACGCGACGGTGGATCCGCGTCGTCGAACCAGCGCCGGCGCAGCTCCTCGGCGAGGGGCGACTTCTTGAGCACGTAGTTCACGAACCAGTCGTTCACCTTGGGGGGCCTCGTCTCGCGCAGCATCGTGTCGAGCTCGTCGGCGGTGAAGTCGGCGGACGGCACACGAGCAGGGCCAGAAGCCGGGCGGACGTCTCGCCGGTCGCCCACAGCTCCCGCGCCAGGGCCTGGTCCGTCTTGATGCGCTTCGCGAGGGCGCGCATGCGGCTCAGGTTGATGCCGTGGTCGTCGCCGCGCTTCTCGTTCGCCGCGCGCTGCTTCGGGTCCTCCAGCGCCGCGAGCTCCGCCAGCGCCTCCTCGACTGTCATCCCGCCAGGGTAACCCCGCCGACCCACCCCTTTCGGTGCGCCCCGGCCCGTTGCGGACGCACAGAGGGGCCGGGAGGTGCGAAGGGGGGTGGGTCGGTACTCAGTCTTCGTCGAGGAGCTCGCCGCGGATGCGACGGAGGTCTTCCATGAGGGAGCCGATGAGGATCCAGTGCTGCGAGGACGGCGGACGGATCACGAGCGGAGCGGTCAGCGCGGGGATGGCGGAGGTCAGCGGTTCGGGCTCTGCGGCGGGAGCCGTGGTCTGCACCGCGAGACGCACGTCGTGCCCGGCCCGGCGGAGCTGCTCGGCGATCGCGGCCACCGCGGGCTCCTCGCCGAGCCGGTCGTCGTAGTGGTCGAAGTAGGCCCGCGTCATGCCGATGGTCTGCGTGACGATGGGCGAGAGCCGGTCGAGCAGCGCCCTCAGCTCCTGCAGGTCGGCGCGGTGGGTCGAGCGCCGGGGGTTCAGCGTGAGCGACTCCTCCCCGGCGGCGATCGCGGCTTCGGCGGCGTCCTTCATGGGTCGCAGCAGCCGCACCTCGAGCATGAGCTCCTGCAGCCGCGCCGGAGTCTGCGGGGCGGGCAGGGCGTCCGCGAGACGGTCGAGGCTCGCGGCGAGCTCCCGTCCGAGCAGCCCCAAGTCCCGCCGCGCCGGCTCGACGAGCACCGGTGGCACGATCAGCGCATTCACGACGATGCCGATCACCACCCCGATGAGGGTCTCCCCGATCCGGGCGATCGCGTACTCCGGACTCGACGACCCGAGCGCCAGCACGAGCATCGCCGAGATCGCGACCTGGTTGCCGGTGCCGGGGGACGCCCGGAAGATCCATGCCACGAGCATCGCGACGACGATCGCGAGCAGCACGATCCAGCTCGGCGAGCCGAGGAGCAGGCCGAGGCGACAGCGATCACCACGCCGACGATCACGCCGATGCTGCGCTCCAGCGCCTTCGACAGCGACTGGTTGACGCTGGGCTGCACGACCAGCAGCGCGGCGATCGCGGCGAACACCGGCAGCTGCCCGGGGAAGACCAAGCCCGCGATCAGCCACGCGGCGATGGTCGCCGCGGCCGACTTCACCACCTGCAGCAGGGGGGAGCGCTGGGAGGCGCGGATCGCGGCGGGGATGCGCATGACCTCCACGGTAGTCGCGCCGATGTCAACCCATCGCCGATCTCGCCCGCAGCGGGCTGAATGGAAGCACACGAACGACGAACAAGTGAGGAGCATCCCCATGGTGCAGATCATCGAGACCATCGACGTCGACGTTCCCGTCCGCACGGCGTACAACCAGTGGACGCAGTTCGAGAGCTTCCCGAAGTTCCTCGACGAGGTCGTCTCCATCACGCAGATCGACGCGACCCACACGCACTGGAAGGTGAACGTGGGGGGCGCGGAGCGTGAGTTCGACGCCGAGATCACCGAGCAGCACCCGGATGAGCGCGTCGCGTGGAACAGCGTCGGCGGCGAGACCGAGCACGCGGGCGTCGTGACGTTCCACAAGATCGACGAGAACACCACGCGTGTGACCGTCCAGCTCGACTGGGCGCCGGAGGGACTCCTGGAGAAGGTCGGTGCCCTGGTCGGCGCCGGATCCCACGCGGTGAAGAAGGACCTGAAGAACTTCAAGGAGTTCATCGAGGGCCGTGGCGTCGAGACCGGCGCCTGGCGCGGTGACGTGGACGCCTGACGCATCCTCTTCGAGGCCCGGACCGCTGCGCGCGGCCCGGGCCTCGTCGCGTGTGAGGGCTGCGGGCGTCGGAGGGGCGTGCTTGCATGGGCGCATGGACACGAGGGAGCGTCTGCGCGGCGAGGGGCGTGCCGTGCTCGCGACCGTGGTCTGCTTCGTCGGGGGAGCTCTCGCCGGGGCGCTGCTCCTCGCCGGCCCGCCGCGGCCGCTGACGGGTGAGGGAGGACTGGCGCTGCCCGCTGCGGGGGTCGCCGGCAGTGTCGCGGCCCTGGCCTTCGTCGTCAGCACTCTCCTGCACCGTCGCGATGAGCCAGCCGCGATGCCGCGCTGGCAACGGGTCGTGTCGCGCCTCTCGGCCGCCGCCCTCACCGTCGCGTTCGGGGCGGTGACGGCGATGGGCGTGCTGCTCACGGCCGAGGTGCTCGCGGCGGGCCTGCGCGGCCTCGCGCTCGGAGCCATCGGCGGCGGGCTGCTCACGGGGGTCGCGGCCGCGGTCGGCGGACGACTCGCCTTCGGTGCGGGAATCGGGCTCCGGACCGCGGACCTCGCCGGGCTCCTGTTCGGGTTCCTCGTGATCGGCACGCTGTTCGCGATGGTGACCGCCGTCGACCCCCGGTGGTGGGAGGAGAACTTCTCGCAGCTCGGGGTGGGGTGGGCGTTCAACGGCACCCTCGTCGTCGCCGGGCTGCTGGTCGCCACCGTCGGCTCGTACATCGGTCGCGATCTGCATCGGCTGCTCGGGGACCACGCGCTGTCCCGGATCGCGACCGTGGTCGTGCTGTGGGCGGCGGCCGGACTCGCTCTCGCCGCGGTCGGGGTCCTGCCGCTGTATCGAGCCCCCGTGCCGCACGACATCGCAGCCGTCGCGGCACTGCTCCTCTTCCTCGGGGCTGCCGCGGCGACGACTTTGATCGTCCCCGGTCGGCCCCTGGCCCTCGTGGTGACCTCCGTCGCCGTCGGGGTGCTCGTGGTCGGGGCCGTGCTGCTGTGGTGGCCGCTCGGCTTCTTCCCGGTGACCGCGGTGGAGGCGGCCGTCGTCGGGCTCGGACTGCTGTGGATGACGACGCTCGTGCGGGTGCTCGCGATCGTCGTGCCGGAGGGGACCCGTCCGTCCGCGCGGCCCTCGCTCTGGGAGGGCGGGCGTTCGCGCGGGCTCAGGCGGGTGGGTGGACCAGGAGCCTGATGCGGCGCGGGGGCCTGCGTCGGCGTAGGGAGGTGGGCGGGAAGAGGGCGCGGAAGATAGGGCATCCGTCCGATGTCGAGGGGGCACCTCAGAGCGGAGTGTAGGGATACACCGAACCGTCGAGGAGACATCATGTTCGAGCACCCCTCCCTCATCCATCAGGTCACCGTCTTCGAGCAGGAGCAGATCGAGCGCGCGGTCGCCCGGCGCCGGATGCTCATCGAGCACGCGGACCAGATCGTGCCGCGTCCTGCGGGTCCGCTGCGCCGGCTGCTGCGCCTCGGACGCGGGCGAGCGTCGGCGCCGCAGGCTCCGCGCACAGCGGCGTGCGATCCGGCCGTCGCCCGATGACGGACGGCGTCGTCCTGTCCTTCCCCGGCCCTCCGGATGTCCGCGGGCAGTGGCACGATGGGTCCATGGCCCCAGCCCCCACCGCCGCGATGGTCGGGCGTGATGCCGAGCTCGCCGGGATGCGCCGCCTGTTCGACGGCGTGCGCCAGGGTGTGCCCGCCGCGCTGCTCGTGGAGGGCGAGGCGGGGATCGGCAAGTCCCGGCTGGTGCGGGAGTTCAGCGCCGAGATCGCGACCGCGGCCGACGTGCACGGGGGCTGGTGCCTCGACCTCGGCACCTCGCGCGCCCCGTTCGGCCCGCTCGCCGGCATCCTCCGCTCGCTCGTGGAGCGGCTGGGCGCGGAGCGTGTGCGCGAGGCGGTCGGCGTGGGCGTCGAGGCTCTCGGCATGCTGCTGCCCGAGCTCGTCGACGCTCCCGCCGCTCGCGACCGCACCAGCCCCGAACGCCTGCGCGACGCGATCGCCTCCCTCATCGAGGCCGCCACGGAGCTGGCGCCGCAGGTCATCGTCGTCGAAGACCTGCACTGGGCCGACGACTCGACCCTCGCGATCCTCTCCTTCCTGCTGCGCACGCTCGACCGTGGCCGCCTCCTGCTGCTCATCACCTGCCGCACCGACGATGTGCGCCGAGGCGACGCGGTGAGCCGGTTCATCGGCGAGGCCACGAGGGCGCGGCTGCTCGAACGGATGACCGTGCCGCGCCTCGACGACCATGCGGTCGGCGAGCTGGTTGCACAGATCACGGGACGCGCGCCGACCGCGACTGCGCTGGAGCGGCTGCAGGTGCGCGCGGAGGGCGTCCCCTTCTTCGTCGAGGAGATCGCCGGGTGCGCCCAGGGCCCCCTGCCGGAGAGCCTGCGCGACCTGCTGCTCGCCCGCTTCGACCGCCTCGGCGACGACGCGCGCCGGGTGGTGCAGGTGATGTCCGGCGCCGAGCGGCCGCTCACGGATCCGCTGCTGCTGCGCCTCGTCGATCTTCCGGAGGATCGTGTCGAAGACGCCGTCCGTGAGGCCGTGCGCAGCGGCATCATCGTCGTGGGCGAAGACGACTACCGGTTCCGCCACGCACTGCTGCGGGAGGCCGTGCACGGCGATCTGCTCCCCGGCGAGAGGGCGCGGCTGCACCGGGCCTACGCCGAGGCGTTGGAGGAGGGCGGGGGCGACGACGCGGCGGCGTCGGCCTACCACTGGCAGCTCGCGCAGGACGATCGTCGTGCGATCGCGGCCGCCGCCGACGCCATGCGGCAGGCGAAGGCCCAGTACGCCTTCGCCAGCGCGGCGCGGTTCGGGGAGCTCGTCCTCGAGCTCTGGCCGCTCGTGCCGGACGCGGCGGAGGCGACGGGCTTCGCGCGTCTCGACCTCCTCCACGTGCTCGGGTCGGTCCTGCGCAACGCCGGCGACGGGGAGCGCGCGCTCGCGGTCGCCAACGTCGCGCTGAGCGAGGTCGACGCGGCGACGGTCGACCCGCGACTGCACGCCCGGCTGCTGCGCAACAAGGCGCTGTACCTCGTCAACCTCGGGCGTCTCGGAGCCGTCCCGTTGCTTCAGGAGGCGTTGGCGCTCGCCGAGCGGGTCGACGACGACGTGTTCCGTGCGGAACTGCTGAATCAGCTCGCGAGTCGTCGCATGATCGCGGGTGACCGGGAGGAAGCCATCCGCCTCGCCGACGAGGCGGAGCGCCGGGCGGCGGGCGCCCCGACGACGGACCAGCTCTCGATCGCCGCGAACGTCCGTGGCGGGTCGCTGGCGCACCTCGGACGGGTCGCGGAGGGGGTGCGCGAGTACGGACGGGCACGCGACCTCGCCGCCGGATCGACGGCCGAGATGCGTTACCGCGTCAACTACTCCGACCTGCTGACGCTGCTGGGCCGCTACCGGGAGGCGGTCGCCGTCGCGGAGGAGGGTCTGCGGCGAGCCCGTGAGCTCCGCGTCGAGCGCACCTCGGGCTCGATCATGGCGCAGAACATGATCGTGCCGCTGCTGGAGCTCGGGGAGATCGACCAGGTCGAGGACATGCTGGCCCGCGATTTCCTGCAGGGCACGCTGCGGGTGTTCCGGATGTACGTGAGCATGACCCGGGTGCGGGTGCTCGCCTGGCGGGGCCGGGCCGCGGAAGCCGCGGAGACCCTGCGGGAGTGGCTGCCGGCGTTCGAGGAGACGGGGGTCTCGGAGCGGCAGATCTGGTACGACCGGATCACGATGCAGGTCGCCGTCACCGAGAGTCAGGGCGACCTCCGCGGAGCGCTCGACGTGATCTTGGCGATGCTGGAGGACGAGCGTCCGGCGTTGCTGCATCAGCGGCGGCTGCTCCTGGAGGCGGGGGCCCTCGTGACGGCGCTGCGTGCGGGCGGCGCGGACGTCGAGGCGGCGGCCGCGGCGGTGCGGACGGCGTGGGAGGCGCAGCCGCCGGAACTCCAGGACGACGCGTGGTCGACGGTGCTGCACGCCCTGCTCGAACCGGAGCCGGCGGTGGTCGACGAGGCGCTGGTGTGTGCGGACGGGGACGACGTTCCGGTGACGTTCCGGGTGGTGCTCCGGCTCGAGCGGGCCCGGCTGCACGTCGCCGCCGGGGAGCGCGCCGAGGCGGCTGCCGTGCTGGCCACGGCGACGGCGATCGCTGAGCGCCTCGGCCACGTGCCGCTGCAGAAGGCACTGACACGGTTCGGCGATGCGTCCGGGGTACGTCCGACCGGACCCCGCGAGGCCGACGCGGAGCAGCTGACGGCCAGGGAGCGGCAGGTACTCGCCCTGATCTCTGAGGGCCTGAGCAACCGCCAGATCGGGGAGCGCCTGTTCATCAGTGTGAAGACCGTCAGCGTGCACGTCTCGGCGGTGCTGCGCAAACTCGGTGTCAGCACGCGCACCGAAGCGGCACTCGCCCATCGCACGGCCGAAGAGGCGGCATCCGGTCAGTCGGCCGTGGTAGCGTGACCGAGCATGCATGTCGGATCATCGGCATGATGCAGGCCGCGCGAGCGGCCGGTCAACAGAAAGTAGAAAACACATGGCCACTGGCACTGTGAAATGGTTCAACGCAGAGAAGGGCTTCGGCTTCATCGCTCCCGATGACGGCACCGAGGACCTCTTCGCCCACTACTCGGCTATCGCCGGCTCCGGTTTCAAGGAGCTCCGCGAGAACCAGAAGGTCGAATTCGACGCTGAGCGTGGCCCCAAGGGCATGCAGGCGGCGAACATCCGCGCTCTCTGAGCGTGCGCTGACTTCCT
Organism: Microbacterium sp. NRRL B-14842; assembly: GCF_050470785.1. NCBI lineage: Bacteria > Bacillati > Actinomycetota > Actinomycetes > Micrococcales > Microbacteriaceae > Microbacterium > Microbacterium sp. NRRL B-14842. The sequence continues at coordinate 10,832 of NZ_JBFLUM010000014.1, forward strand.
GAAGCCGGCCGGATCCGTACGGGTCCGGCCGGCTTTTTCGTTGCCCCGACACCTTCGAATCGCCCACTTTGCGGCATCCGGGCGCCGGATGGGACAAGGTGAGCGATTCGAAACGGGAGTGAGGCAGCCCTAACCTCCGTGTTAGATTAGGCGAGGCTTACCAAAGGCCGGACGCTCTCGCGTCGACACCCCATCTCCCATCCCGAAGGGAACGCCTGTGCGCACCTCTCGACTTCTCGCCCTCGGCGCGGCCGCCGCGCTCGCCGTGACGCTCTCCGCCTGCTCGTCCTCCGCGCCGGAGTCGACCGCGTCCGCCGGGAGCAACCCGGCCTCCGACGACGCGTTCCCGGTCACCATCGAGCACGTCTACGGCGAGACGACCATCGACGAGAAGCCCGAGCGCGTGGCGACCATCGCGTGGGCGAACCACGAGGTGCCCCTGGCCCTCGGCATCGTCCCGGTCGGCATGAGCAAGGCCACCTGGGGCGACGACGACGACAACGGCATCCTGCCCTGGGTGGAGGAGAAGCTCGACGAGCTCGGCGGCGAGACCCCGGTGCTCTTCGACGAGACCGACGGCATCGACTACGAGGCGGTGGCCGACACCGAGCCCGATGTCATCCTCGCCGCCTACTCCGGCCTCACGCAGGAGGAGTACGACACGCTCTCCAAGATCGCCCCGGTCGTCGCCTACCCCGACGTCGCGTGGGGCACGTCCGTCGACGACATGGTCGAGATGAACTCCAAGGCCCTGGGGCTCGATGCTGAGGGCGAGGCCCTGATCGAGGACCTGCACGCCGACGCCGACGCGGCCCTCGCGGCCAACAGCGCGCTCGAGGGCAAGAAGGTGCTGTTCGCCTACTTCGACCCGAGCGACCTGAGCCAGATCGGCTACTACACCGCGGCCGACACGCGCCCCGGCTACCTGCACGACCTCGGCCTGCCGCTCCCCGCGATCGTGGAGGAGAACGAGGACAGCGACCAGTTCTACCTGCAGGTGAGCGCCGAGGAGGCGCAGAAGTTCGACGACGTCGACGTGCTCGTGACCTACGGCGACGACTCCACTCTCGCCACGCTGCAGGCCGACCCGCTGCTGTCGAAGATCCCGGCCATCGCGGAGGGCCGCGTCGCGATCCTCCCGACGCCACCCCCATCGCCGCATCGGCGAACCCGTCGGCGCTGTCGATCCCGTGGGGTCTCGAGGACTACCTGGCCATCCTCGCCGCGCCGCTCGCGAAGTAAGCTCCGCGTCCGCCCCCCAGCGGAGAGTCGTCGTGATCTCAGCACCCGTTCTCGCGCCGGACGCCGCCACCCTGCGGCGTCCGGCGGTGGTACGCACCCTCTGGCTGCTCGCCGGGGTCGGTGTGATCCTCGTGCTCGTCGTGCTCTCGGTGTCGTTCGGGGTGCGGGCGGTCACCCTCGACGACATCCTCGCGGCGCTCTCCGGGCAGTCGGACACGATCGCTCAGGCCGCGGTCGTCAAGCGCATCCCCCGCACGGTGCTCGCGCTCCTCGTGGGGGCGGCCCTCGCCCTCGCGGGAGCGACGATGCAGGCCGTCACCCGCAACCCCGTCGCCGACCCCGGCATCCTGGGGGTCTCGAACGGCGCTTCGTTCGCGGTCGTCCTCGGCATCGCGTTCTTCGGACTCAGCAATCCCTACGGGCAGATGGCCTTCGCGATCGTGGGCGCCGCGGCGGCCGCCGTGTTCGTCTACACCGTCGGCTCCCTCGGCCGTGGCGGGGCCACCCCGCTCAAGCTGGCCCTCGCGGGGGCGGCGACCTCCGCCGCGTTCGCCTCGCTCATCAGCGCGGTCATGCTGCCGCGGGTCGACCTGCTCCAGACGTTCCAGTCGTGGCAGATCGGCGGCGTCGGCGGGGCGGAGTGGCCGCGGATCGCGATCACCGCCCCGGTCCTCGCGGTCGGCGCCCTCATCTGCTTCCTGTCTGCACGCGGCATGAACTCCCTCGCCCTCGGTGACGACATGGCCAAGGGGCTCGGCGAGCACGTGCTGCGCACCCGGATGCTGTCGGCCCTCGGTGCGGTCATCCTGGCCGGCGCGGCGACGGCGATCGCAGGGCCGATCGGGTTCGTCGGGCTCATCGTCCCCCACATGTGCCGGATGCTCGTGGGCACAGACCACCGCTGGCTGCTGCCGTTCTCGGCCCTCGCCGGCGCCGCGCTGCTCACCGCGAGCGACATCGTCGGACGCGTGATCTCGCCGTCGTCCGAGGAGATCCAGGTGGGTATCATCACGGCGATCATCGGGGCGCCGTTCTTCATCTGGATCGTCCGCCGACAGAAGGTGCGGGAGCTGTGAGCACGACCGAGCACACCCTCGTCCGCGGCGACGAGTCCGCCGCCGCCCGCACCGCGCGTGTCATCGCCGGCCGCCGGGCACGCCACCGCCGTCATGCCGTGGTCACCGTCGCGCTCGGGGCCGTCGTGGTCGTGCTCTTCACGGTGGCGCTCATGGTCGGCAACACGTTCTACCCGCTCGACGAGGTCGTCCGCGTGATCCTCGGCGAGACGGTGCCCGGTGCGTCGTTCACCGTCGGCGACCTGCGCCTGCCGCGCGCCGTCCTCGCGATCCTCACCGGCCTCGCGTTCGGCATGGCGGGCGTCACCTTCCAGACCATGCTGCGCAACCCGCTCGCCTCCCCGGACATCATCGGCATCTCGAACGGCGCCGGTGCCGCCGCGGTGTTCGGCATCGTCGTGCTCTCGCTCAACGGCCCCGCCGTCTCGCTCCTCGCGCTCGTCGGTGCCCTCGTCACCGCGCTGGCGATCTACCTCCTCGCCATCAAGGGCGGCTTCGCGGGCACCCGCCTCATCCTCATCGGGATCGGCGTCGCGGCGATGCTGCAGAGCGTCATCTCCTACCTGCTGTCCCGGGCCGCGAACTGGGACATCCAGACCGCGATGCAGTGGCTCACCGGCAGCCTCAACAACGCGTCGTGGGAGCGGGTGCTGCCGATGGCGATCGCCGCCGCGATCCTCGTGCCGCTGCTGCTCTCGCAGGGCCGGGCGCTGGGCACGCTCCAGCTCGGGGACGAGTCCGCCGCGGGGCTCGGCGTGCGGGTCACCGCCACGCGCCTCGTCTTCATCCTCGGCGCCGTGGCCCTCCTCGCCTTCGCGACCGCTGCCACCGGGCCGATCGCGTTCGTCGCGTTCATGGCGGGACCCATCGCCGCGCGGCTCACCGGTCCCGGTGCCACGCTGCTGCTGCCCAGCGGCCTCGTCGGCGCGGTGCTCGTGCTCGGCGGCGACCTCATCGCCCAGTTCGCGCTCGGCGCGCGGTACCCGGTCGGCGTGGTCACCGGCGTCGTCGGCGCGCCGTACCTCATCTACCTGCTCATCCGCACCAACCGCACCGGAGGCTCGCTGTGACCGCCGCCCACCGCCTGTCCGCCGAGGGGGTCACCCTCTCCTACGGCGACCGCACCGTGGTCGAGGGCCTCGACCTGCAGATCGCGCCGGGGAAGATCACCACGATCGTCGGCGCCAACGGCTGCGGCAAGTCGACGCTGCTGCGCGCCCCTCGCCCGCCTGTTGTCGCCGGGGGACGGGGAGGTCGTGCTCGACGGGAAGTCCATCCACGCCCGCCCCACGAAGGAGGTCGCGCGCATCCTCGGTCTGCTGCCGCAGTCGCCCGTGGCCCCCGAGGGCATCGCCGTCGCGGACCTCGTCGGTCGCGGGCGTCATCCCCATCAGCGGGCACTGTCGCGGTGGAGCGCGCACGACTACGAGGTCGTCGCCGACGCCCTGGACGCGACCGGGATCAGCGACCTCGCCGACCGCAGCGTGGACGAGCTCTCCGGCGGTCAGCGGCAGCGCGTCTGGATCGCGATGGCCCTCGCGCAGGAGACCGACATCCTGCTGCTGGACGAGCCGACGACGTTCCTCGACGTCGCCCACCAGGTCGAGGTGCTCGACCTGCTCACCGACCTCAGCGTCGCGCGCGGCACCACGATCGTCATGGTGCTGCACGACCTCAACCTCGCCGCACGCTACGCCGACGAGCTGGTGGCCATGAAAGACGGCCGCGTGCACGCGATCGGCGCCCCGCAGGACGTCGTCACCGCCGAGCTCGTGCAGGAGGTCTTCGGCCTCCCCAATCAGATCACCATCGACCCGGTCTCCGGCAAGCCGATGGTCACCCCCATCGGAAGGCATCATGTCCGCTGAATCCACCACGACCGAGCGCCCGACCTACATTCTCACCCGCGCCGAGGTGCGCGGCGTCGACCGCGTCTCCCCGTCGTTCGTGCGGGTGACGCTCGGCGGCGAGGAGCTCAGCGAGCTGGGGACCCCCGGCGCGGTCTACGACAGCCGGGTCAAGCTCGTCTTCCCGCCCGCGTCCGGCGTGCTCGCGGAGATCGACCGGTCGACGTACGACTGGTGGGGCTCGTACCTCGCCGTCCCGGAGGAGGAGCGCGGCTCGATGCGCACCTACTCCGTGCGCGAGCTGCGGGTCGCCGACGACGGCCGCACCGAGGTCGACATCGACTTCGTGCTGCACCTCGAGCCCGGACTCACCGGTCCGGCCTCGCGGTGGGCGAGCACCGCCGCGGTGGGTCAGGAGCTGTGGCTGGTCGGCCCGCGCCGCGGCGTCGTCGCGCACGGCGGGGCGGAGTACGCGCCGGGGGCGGCGACCTCGGTGGTCCTCGTCGGCGATGAGACCGCGGCCCCCGCCATCGCCCGGATCCTGGAGGACGCCCCGCGTGACCTCCGCGGCGTCGCCTTCATCGAGGTGCCGTCGCCCGCCGACGTGCTCGCGATCGACGTGCCGGCCGGGGTCGACGTGCACTGGCTCCCGCGCGACATCGGCGAGCCCCACGGCCTTCGGCCTCATCCCCGCGGTGCTCGAGTATCTGGGGATGACGACGCGGGGACGAGATCCGGGTTCACCGACATCGAGGGGGAGGACCTCCTGTGGGAGACCCCCGAGTACTCGAGGTTGGGGGAGGAGATCCCCCGTGAGGACGACCGCGCCGGCCGCTACTTCTGGATCGCGGGCGAGAGCGGTGTCGTGACGACGCTGCGTCGGCACCTCGTGAAGGACCTCGGCGTCGATCGCGCGCAGGTCGCCTTCATGGGCTACTGGCGCCGCGGCGTCGCGATGCGGGGCTGAGATGACCGAGGCCATCGATCGCCACAGCCTGGAGGGGGAGTCCCTCGTCCTCGGCTACGGCCGCACCCGGGTCGTGCACGACGTATCCCTGCGCCTCGCGCCGGGCCGGGTGACCCACGCTGATCGGACCGAACGGCAGCGGCAAGTCGACCGTCCTCCGCGCTCTCGCGCGGCTGCACCGCATCGAGGCGGGGACCGTGCGCGTCGGCGGCGCGGAGTCGCGCGACGCCGCCGCCCTCTCCGCCAAGGAGTTCGCGAAGACCGTCGCGATGCTGTCGCAGTCCCGGCCGCACCCGTCCGGGATCGAGGTCTCCGACGTCGTCGCCTACGGCCGCCACCCGCACCGCGGACGGTTCTCCGGCGTGAGCGACGCCGACCGAGCGGCCCGTGGCGCGCGCCCTCGCCCTCACCGGCCTCTCCGCCATGGCCGCCCGTCGGTCGACCAGCTCTCCGGCGGCGAGCTGCAGCGCGTCTGGCTGGCGACCGCACTCGCCCAGGACACCGGGGGTGCTGCTGCTCGACGAGCCGACCAACCACCTCGACCTGCGCTACCAGGTGGAGACCCTCGACCTGGTGCGGGAGCTCGCCGACGACCACGGCACCGCGCTCGGCGTCGTGCTGCACGACCTCGACCACGCCGCCTCGGTCGCCGACGACGTCGTGCTGATGCACCGCGGCCGGGTCCACGCGGCGGGGGCGCCCGCCGAAGTGCTCACCGGCGAGAACCTCTCGCACGTGTACGGCCTGCGCATCGACACCGCCCTCGACGAGGAGACCGGGCTGGTGCGGGTGCGTCCGCGCGGTCGCCACCACGGTCGCCTCCGCGCCCCCTCCGCCTCCTGATCCCGACCCCTGAAGGAACCACCGATGAAGAAGACCTCCCTCGCCGTGCTCGCCCTGGGCGGCGCCCTCACCCTCGCGCTCGCCGGCTGCGGCACCACGCAGACGCCGTCCGCCGAGGGATCGGACGCCCGACCTCGACGAGCGCGGGCTGCACGGACGACACCACGAGCACCTCGACCGGGGCGGTCTCCGTCACCGACGACCTCGGCCGCACGGTCGAGCTCGACACGCCGGCCGAGCGGATCGCGGTGCTCGAGTGGCAGCAGATCGAGGACGCCCTGTCGCTGTGCGTGACGCCGGTCGCGGTGGCCGACGCCGAGGGGTACAGCACCTGGGTCACCGCGGAGGAGCTGCCGGAGGGCATCGTCGACGTGGGCACCCGCCAGGAGCCGAACCTGGAGACGCTGTTCGGCACCGACCCGACCTCGTGATCGTCGAGGTCAGTGCCGCGGACGACCCCATCGTCGCGCAGCTCGAGGCCTACGACGTGCCCGTGCTCGCGACGATCGGCGCCGATGCGAAGGACCCGATCGCCAAGATGCTGAACACCTTCGACCTCATCGCCCAGGTCACCGGCCGCGGGGAGCGGGCCGACGTCGTCACCGAGGAGTTCCAGGAGCACCTCGACACCGCGAAGGCCGAGCTCGCCGACCGCGACCTCGCCACCACCGACTTCGTGTTCTTCGACGGCTGGGTCGACGGCGGCAACGTGGCGCTGCGTCCGTTCGGCCAGGGTTCGCTCGTCGGCGAGGTGGGCGAGGAGCTCGGGGCTGACGAACGCCTGGACCGGCGAGGTCGACCCCCGTGTACGGCCTCGGGCAGACCGATGTCGAGGGCATGACGACGGTCGGCGACGCGAACCTGTTCTACACCAGCACCGCGGACCCGGATTCCGAGAGCTTCGTCGACGCCCTCGCGGACAACCCCGCGTGGACCTCGCTCCCCGCGGTGGCGGAGGACCGCCTGACCGCGTTCCCGGCAGGTATCTGGACCTTCGGCGGCCCGCGCTCGACCGCGCAGATCATCGACGGCTACCTCGAGGTGCTCTCGAAGTGACGGAGACCCTCCGCCTCGACGACGCGACGGCGACCGCGGAGCCTGACGCCCCGGCGTCCGCCGTCCGCGTGGGGGCGGAGGGTCGGAAGCCCGCGGTGTGGACGGGCGTCGGCGTGCTCGTCGCTCTCGCCGTCGTGCTGGTGGCGGTCGCCTGCTGGCACCTCACGCAGGGCACGAGCGGCGCGGTGTTCGCCGACGCCGACGTCCTCTGGGGATCGCGGGTGCCGCGGCTCGCCGCCGGCGTCGCGTGGGCGTGGCCCTCGGCGTCGCCGGCATCCTGCTGCAGTCCCTCGCCCGCAATGCCCTCGCGTCACCCGACACGCTCGGCGTGACCGCCGGGGCCTACCTCGCCGTCACGGCGCTCGCCGC
>NZ_JBFLUM010000015.1:0-20805 GCF_050470785.1 Microbacterium sp. NRRL B-14842
CGTCCGCCTCCGGATCGGTCTTCCCGGTCTTGAGGTCGACGACCACCGTGGTCCCCTCCGGCCCGCCGGCCATCGACTGCCAGCCGCGGCCGCGCGCCGGTCCGTGTTCGCCCGCGCCGGGCGGATACGCCTCGACCCGATCGATGTAGCCGTGCACGATGGCGCGGTGACCGCGGTCCTCCCCCACCGGGTAGACGCTCGGCTCGGCGGTCTCGCCGGACACGTCGACGGCGAACCGGAACTCCACCTCGCTGCCGAGGACGCGCCCGCCGTCCCTCGTCACCTCACCGAGGTAGCTGTGCAGCCGGTCGACGAACAGGTCGGCGCGACGGCGCTCCTTGCGCCCGATCCAGGCCGTCTCGAAGTCGAGCTCCGGCCAGTGCTCCTCGACGATCTCCCGCATGCGCGCGAGGTCGCCGTCCGGCACGCGCTCCATCGCCTCGTGGACGATCGTGCCGATGCCCGCCGTCGGCGGCATGACGGTGTCGCCGCCGAGAGCCGAGACGACCCAGTTGAGCCCGCATTCCTCGTACGACTCCACCGCCGAGGGCGACACCCGGCTCCGCTCGCAGCGAGATCGCGCAGCGGCGCCGCCGTCGAGGGCGCCGTGACGCCGTACCAGTCGTGCGGATGCGCTCCCGGCACGCCCTCCCGGGCGAGGACGGCGAGTTGGGCGGCCGCCTCGCGCCTCGCGGGTTCGGCGTGTGTCGTGGTGAGCACCCGACGGTGCCGCGCGACCAGCCCGCGCAGCGTGAGCGGGTGCTCCGCGGAGGCATGACGCTCCGGCGGCTCCGGAGGGGGAAGGAATCCGAAGAAGGCGCTGGGTGACAGGTCGTCATCGTCCACCGCGGTGATGAGGAGGCGATGGCGCGCCCGCGAGAGTGCCCGCACGAACAGCCGCAACTCGTCGTGGAGCGCCGCCCGACGCCGGTCGAGCACGCCCGGTACCTCCGCCGGGAGGCCGGAGCGCGCCGCGGTCAGCGCGTCGGCGAGCCGCCAGGTCTGGAGCAGCCCGCCACGCAGCCGTACGTTGGGCCAGACGCCGTCCTGCACACCGGCGACGACCACCGCGTCGAACTCCGTGCCGAGCGCGGTGGCCGGCGTGAGAAGGGTGACCGTCCCCGGCCGGTCCGGGGACGACAGCGTGTCCTCCGGCACCTCGCTGTCGAGGATGTCGCGCACGAAGACCTCGGGGCGCTCGTCGGGTGTGCGCTCGACGAAGCGCTTGGCCGCGTCGAACAGAGCCACGAGAGCATCCAGGGATCGCGCCGTCTCGGCTCCGGTCGGCAGCAGCGAGATCTCCCGCCACGCGACCTGCAGCCGCCGCCCGTCGACGGCCCTGGCCTGCTCCCAGATGCGCCACAGGAGGTCGTGGATCGTCTCCCCCTCCGCCGCCGCACGAGCGACGCCGGCGACCGTCTCGGCGAAGCGCTCGGCGGTCCGCGACTCCGGTGCATCGATGAGCGTGAGGGTGGCCGGCGCCGACATCGCCGCGCGCAGCAGCTCGCGCGCGGGAGTCGACCCGCCCTGACCGAGTTCGAGGTGGCGGAGCCGCGCGCGCAGCCGACGGAGCGCGATCGCGTCCATTCCGCCGAACGGCGTCCGCAGCGCCTCCTCCCAGGCCTGCACGGTGCGGTCCTCGTCCGGAGTCAGCGCGAGCCGCACGATGCCGACGATGTCGCGCACGATCCCCTCGCTCCCGAGCGGGCGCTGCACCCCGGCGGCCCTCGTCGGGATCTCGCGCGCGGCCAGCTCGGTCTCCAAGGCTGTGACCTGACGGGTGTCGTGGGCGATGACCGCCATCCGCTCCCACGGGATGCCGGCGCTCAGATGCCAGTCGCGCATGACTCCCGCGATGCGGTCGAACTCCTCGTAGGGCGACGGCGCGAGGAAGGTCGAGACCTCCGCGCTGTCGTCCCCCGCGGTGGGCGCCGGGGCGCGCCGATGCTCGACGCGTCCCGAGACGCCGATCGCCTGCGTCACCGTGCGCGTCAACGCGGTCAGCAGCGGGCGCTGACGGTGGGCGCCGTCGAGCACGTGCACGGTGGTGAGCGCGCCGGCGAGTTGCGCGAACAGCTCGGGGCTGGCTCCGCGGAAGGCACCGGAGGAGATGTCCGGGTCGCCGAATGCGTGGACCGCGATGCCCCGGTCGAGGAGCGCCTGCACCACGCCGATGCCTCCGCGCGTCAGCTCCTGGGCGTCGTCGATGAGCACCACCCGCAGGGGCGACAGCGGCCCGAGGGTCGCGCTGTCAGCCGTGCGGAGGATCCCCGCTGCCTCGCTGAGCAGATCGGCGGCGTCGCGGTGCGCGGCCCGTAGGGCATCGAGCACTGCGCGGTACTCCTCCACGAAGTCGGCCGCCGCCGTCCACACCGCATCGCCGGTGGCGCGCAGTTCGGCCGGGCTCGCCCCCAGCTCCGTGCACTCCGCGAGGAAGGCGCGGAGTTCGGAGCGGAAGCCCTTCGAGGCGCGGACGGGCTCGCTGAGCGCCGGAGGCCAGGCGATGCGGGCGTCCTCGGCATCGCCGGCGAGCAGTTCGGCGATGATGCGGTCCTGATCGGCGCCGGTGAGCAGAGCCGGCGGCTCCGCGCCCTCCCTCACCATCGCGCCGCGGACGAGCTGGAACGCGAACGACCCGAGCGACCGGGCCAGCGGTCCCGGCGTCGCCTGGCCGATGCGCACGCCGATCCGGTCGCGCAGCGCGGTGGCCGCCTGTCGGCTCGGCGTGAGCGCCAGCACCTCTTCCGGCCGCAGCCCTTCGACTTCGAGGAGCTGCACCACACGGTCGACGAGCGTGCGCGTCTTACCGGTGCCGGGGGCACCGATCACGACGCCCGACGCGGTCGGCGGCGCCGTGATCACGGCTCGCTGCGCGGCATCCGACATCATCCCTCCACGCTATCGGGAGGCGCGGACATCGGCGTCGAGGGCGAACCTCCTCGCGGGTTGTGCGCTCAGGGCGAAACGACCGACGCCGCCGGTCTCCCCCGCTCGGTGCGCGATAGAGTTGGCCGAGTCCGACGACCTGCAAGGAGCACCCGTGGAAATCCGCATCGGCATCATCAACACCGGCCGCGAGCTGAGCTTCGACACCGCTGCCACGGCGGACGAGGTCCGCACCCAGGTCTCCGCCGCGCTCGAGCAGAGCGCCTCGCACCTGAGCTTCGCCGACGTGAAGGGCAACTCCTACATCGTGCCGACCGCGAACCTCGCCTACATCGAGCTGGGCACCGAGGAGTCGCGTCGCGTGGGCTTCGTCGCCTGACCCGCGCATGTACATCCTCCTCGCCCTCGTCGGCGCCTGCGTGCTCGGCATCGCCGCGCACTTCCTGATCGGCGGTCGCGAACGGCGCGGCGTCGCACTCGCCCCGGCGATCGCGACGGCCGTCTCGGCGATCGTCTACACGGCTCTGCAGTGGTCCGGCGTGGGCGAGGACAGCGTCTGGCTGTGGCTGGCGAGCACCCTCGGAGCCGCCGCGGTCGCGGCGCTCGCCGCCGCGGCTCTCACCGCAGCGCGTCGACGCGGCGACGAGCAGCGGAGAGCCGCGCTCGGGATCTGAGCTAGGACGCGAGGCCCATCGCGTCATGCGCCGGGCGTGCGCCCCCATGAGCTCGGTGTACACCGGCTCGATGCGGGCCTCCTCCACGGCGAGGAGCTCCGGCCGCAGGGCCGCGCGGCAGACGAGGATCGTGTCGCCCACGAGACGCCGCGCCCACATGGACAGCAGCGAGCGCCACTCCTCGTCGCTCTCGATCGTCTCCTGGATGATCGCGACGATCTCGTGGCGCGCGTCGTCCTCGCGCAGGATCTCCGCGACCCGCCGCCCCGTCTCGCCGTAGCTCGAAGCGAGCGCGAGATAGAAGTCGTCGAGCATGCCCGCCGTGATGTAGACCGCGAGCAGGGTCTCGCGCGGGCGCGCCCCGATGGTCTTGCGCCGGAACGCGTCCAGGTGCTCGCGGAACGGGAGCATGAGCTGCGTCGGGTCCTGACCGCGCGCCGCGATGATGTCGACGATGCCCCGGTGCTTGGTGAGCGCCGCACCGGCGGCCCGGGACAGCGACTCCTTCTCGGCCAGCTCGGGAGTCGCGCGGATGAGCCGCGTCAGCGTCTCGAAGTAGCCGAGCTGGAGGTAGGCCGCCTGGCCGAGGAATCGGTCGAGCTCCGGCGCCAGCTCCGCGAAGTCGACACGCGTCGCATCGCTCTGCTCGCCGCGGCTGCGCAGCGCCAGGGTGCGTCGCGGCGCGGCGTCGCGCTGCCAGAACCACTTAACCACGAGGTGTTCCTCCCGAGTCGGCCACGTCGTTCACAATACTCGGCAGAAGACGTCCTCCCTGCCCGGAGCCGCCCCTCCGGTAGGCTGGGCGTGTCCCCGCCGTCGGAGCGGGGCCCCGCGCCTGTGGCACACGAGACGGCGTGGCTCCGTTTACGAGGCGATCGCGCATGGTCGCCGGACAGGCATCTGAACAACAGTGACAACTTTCGCCGAACTCGGCATCGATCAGGACATCGTCGACGCACTGGCCGCGAAGGGCATCGTCGATGCCTTCCCGATCCAGGAGCAGACCATCCCCCTCGGGCTCCCGGGGCAGGACATCATCGGACAGGCGAAGACCGGTACCGGCAAGACCTTCGGCTTCGGCATCCCGGTCGTGCAGCGCCTCGGGAAGGATCCGGAGCACGGGGTCAAGGCCCTCATCGTCGTCCCGACCCGCGAGCTCGCGGTGCAGGTCTACGAGGACATCGATCTGCTCACGAGCAACCGCTCCACCAGCGTCGTCGCCATCTACGGCGGCAAGGCGTACGAAGGGCAGATCGACCAGCTCAAGGCCGGAGCGCAGATCGTCGTCGGCACGCCGGGGCGTCTCATCGACCTCGCCGGCCAGCGCCTCCTCGACCTCTCGAACGCGACCGAGGTCGTGCTCGACGAGGCCGACAAGATGCTCGACTCGGCTTCCTCGCCGACATCGAGAAGATCTTCCAGAAGGTCCCCGCGGTGCGGCACACGCAGCTGTTCTCCGCGACCATGCCCGGTCCGATCGTCGCGCTGGCACGGCGGTTCATGACCAACCCGATCCACATCCGCGCCAACGACCCGGACGAGGGCCTGACGCAGGCGAACATCAAGCACCTCGTCTACCGCGCCCACTCGCTGGACAAGGACGAGGTCATCGCTCGCATCCTGCAGGCCGAGGGCCGGGGGAAGACGGTCATCTTCACGCGCACGAAGCGCGCAGCGCAGCGTCTGGTGGACGAGCTGAGCGACCGCGGCTTCAACGTGGGCGGCGTCCACGGCGACATGGGACAGGACCAGCGTGAGCGCTCCATGGCCGCGTTCAAGGCCGGCAAGAAGGACGTCCTCGTGGCGACGGACGTGGCAGCCCGCGGTATCGACGTCGACGACGTCACCCACGTCATCAACCACACCATCCCCGACGAGGAGAAGACCTACCTCCACCGCGCGGGACGCACGGGCCGCGCGGGCAAGACCGGGATCGCGGTGACGTTCGTGGACTGGGAGGACCTGCACAAGTGGGCCCTCATCAACCGCGCGCTCGAGTTCGGTCAGCCCGAGCCGGTCGAGACCTACTCGTCGAGCCCGCACCTGTACACCGACCTCGACATCCCCGAGGGGACGAAGGGGCGGCTCGTGAGCGCGCCGAAGAAGGAAGCGGTCAAGACGGAGCGCACCCGTCGTCCGGAGCGCGCCGCGGACGCCGCCGAAGAGGGCACCGGAGAGGGCGGCACGCGCCGCCGTCGCCGCCGCCGCACCGGCTCGTCGTCTGTCGGCTCCACGTTCGCGGAGGGCACGCCCGAAGGGTCGTCCGGCGAGGGTTCCGCCGCGCAGACCGCCGACCGCGGCGCCGAGGGTGCCGGCACCCACGACGGCGCCGGCAAGGAGCACCACGACGGCAAGCCCGCCCCCGCCCGCCGTCGCCGCCGTCGTCGCGGCGGCTCCGGCACCGGGGCGGCACCCGTCACCGGCGCCTGACCCGCGTCATCGTCGTCCGAGGGGCGCCCGCACGGTCTACCGTGGGGCGCCCTTCGTCGTGCAGGAGGTCGGCCGGAACCTGCGGCGGGTAGACCCAGGCGACGAGCACCACCGAGATGATCATCAGCAGGAACCAGGAGCTGAGCTTGCTCAGGGACACGGGCTGCCACCCCGCCGCCTGGTCGGGATACGCCCACGCGCCTGCCCAGGTGCCGATGTTCTCGGCCAGGTAGATGAACACCGCCACCCCGGCGAAGACCGCGAGGAGCGGCAGCCGGATGGTGCGGCGCCATACGCGGGCGTGCATGACGGTGGGCAGCCACAGCACCACCACCCCGGCGAGGAGCAGCCACCTGGCATCCCACCACCAGTGGTGGGTGAAGAAGTTGACGTAGATGGCGGCGGCCAGGACGGCCGTCAACCACCGGCGCGGGTAGCGGGTGAACCCGAGGTCGAACAGCCGGTACACGCGCACCATGTAGGAGCCGACCGCCGCGTACATGAACCCGCTGAACAGCGGGACTCCCCCGATGCGGAGGATGCCGTCCGCGGCATACGCCCAGGAACCGACGTCGGTCTTGAACAGCTCCATCGCCGTGCCGGTGATGTGGAAGAGCACGATCACCCAGAGCTCCCGCCCGCTCTCGAGGCGGAACACGAGCATGGCCACCTGGATGAGCACGGCCGCGATCGTCAGCGCATCGTTGCGGGCGAGCGCGGCGTCGTCGGGGTACCAGAGGCGGGCGGCGACGATCACCACCAGCAGCGCCGCACCGAACACGCAGGCCCAGGCCTGCTTCAGCACGAAGACGAGGAACTCGGCCAGCCCGGCGCGGAAGCCCGATGTCGGCACCGCACGGAGGAGTCGGCGAGCGATCGCGTCGACGCGGCGCTCCAGGGAGGTGGCACGTTGCATGCCTCGGACCGTATCGGTCCGCCTCGACAGAATGCCGGGAGACCGCCGACAGTCCGCCGGGGTCAGGGACGCCGCGGGCCGGAGCCGGAGGCGCGATCGATGATCCGGGCGACCATGTCCGCCGCGGTGGTGTTCTCCCCCGGCACGTTCGGTTTTCCGGTGCCGTGGTAATCGCTGGACCCGGTGACGATGAGGTCCGTGCCGGGCTGCCAGTTCGCGCAGCAGCCGCTTGCCGGCGGCGGTGTTCTCCCGGTGGTCCACCTCGAATCCGGCCAGCCCCGCGTCGATCAGACGCTCGATGTACGGCACCGGCATCATCCGATCACGGCCCGCCGTCACAGGGTGCGCGATGATCGCCACGCCGCCCGCCTCGGTGAGAAGCCTCACGGCGGTCAGCGGGTCCGGGGCGTAGTGCGGCTCGTAGTAGCCCTCCCGCGGATGGAGGATGCCGTCGAAGGCCTCGCCCCGATCCCGAACGATGCCGCGCGCCACCAGCGCGTCCGCGATGTGGGGCCGACCGACCGTCGCGTCGAGCGTCGTCTGGGCGAGGACGTCATCCCAGTGCAGGTCGTAATCGCGGCCGATGTTGCGGACGATGCGCTCCGCTCGTCCGATCCGGTCGTTCCGGATCCGGTCGGTCTCCGCCCGCAGCGCCGCATCCTCCGGATCGAAGAGATAGCCGAGCACGTGCACGCTGCGCCACTCGTGTTTGGCTGACAGCTCCATCCCGGGGAGGAAGGTCATGCCGAGCGCGACGGCGGCGTCGCCGGCCTCCGTCCAGCCCGTGGTGCGGTCGTGGTCCGTGAGCGCGGCGGTCCGTACGCCGTGCCGATGCGCCTGCCTCATGACCTCGGCGGGCGACTCGGTGCCGTCGGAGTGGTTGGAGTGCAGGTGCAGGTCGGCAGGACCGGCGGGTGGAACGGGCATCCTCCGAGCGTACCGAGCGTCGACGCGCGTGGCGCGGAAACCGGACCCGGATCGCGTGGACGGACCGGCGATGCGAGGCAGGGACTTCACAGGCGGCGCTTCTAGGCTGGAGGGGATGTTTCGTCTCCTGGGGATCCTGCTCACCGTGCTCTTCGCGATCGCGTCGGCGATCGTGGTGTGGCCGCAGTTCTTCCACCTCGAGCAGACCTACCCGTTCGCTCAGCTCGTCGCCGCCCGCGGCCTCGTGCTCGGCGGGTTCCTGGTCATCGCGGTGCTGGCGCTGCTGCTGCTCCTCGCCCGACCGCTGCGAGGGTTCGCGGCCTCGGTCCTGATCGTCGCCCTCCTCGGTGCTGCGGCGACGGGTGCGATCGGAGCGACCCGCGGCTTCGGGGTGGCGGCCCTGCCTGAGCGGACGGACACGAGTCTGCGGGTGCTCACCTGGAACACGGCGGGTGAGGCCGTCTCCGCCGAGCAGATCGCCCGGGAGATCCTCGAGCAGGAGGCCGACGTGGTGGCGCTGCCGGAGACCACCGAAGAGGTCGGCGAGCGGATCGCGCTCATGCTGCGCGAGCAGGGCCATCCGATGTGGGTGCACCATGTGCAGTTCCGCCCGGACGTGGAGGACGGCCCGCAGTCGTGGCAGACCACGGTCCTGGTGGCTCCCGAGCTCGGCGAGTACTCCGTGATCGAGTCCTCCAAGGACGGAAGCAACAACACCGGATCCGTGCCGAGCGCCGTGCTCATGCCGATCGACGGGGACGGCCCCACGATCGTCGCCGTGCACGCCGTCGCGCCGCGCATGGAGGAGATGCAGCAATGGCAGAGCGATCTGCAGTGGATCGCCGACCAGTGCCCTGCGGGTGACTTCATCCTCGCCGGAGACTTCAACGCGACCGTGGATCACATGGCCTCCCTCGGCGTCGACGGCGGCGACATCGGCTACTGCCGGGACGTCGCCTCCCGGACCGGCAACGGGATGTCCGGCACCTGGCCGAGCTCGTTCCCCGCCCTCGCCGGTGCCCCCATCGATCACGTGATGGCGTCCGCCAACTGGCGCCCCACCGGCTCTGCCGTCCTCGAGGATGCCGGCGGGAGCGACCACCGCGCCCTCATCGTGCAGCTCGAGCCGGCCGGCTGATCACGCTGCGCGGCCTCCAGGTGAGAGACTGGACGGATGAGCACCGGAGAAAACGACACGATCGCTGACGAGACCGTCGAAACCCCCGTCGAGAACAGCTCGACCAATCGCAAGCAGCCCTTCCCGCAGGGCTTCCTCGACACCATCTCCACCGGGTGGGCCGAGCGTCCGGAGACGCTGCCCGCGCCGCGCGCCCAGGCTCCGTACGCCGAGCGCCGCCGCGCTGCCGTCTCGGCCGCGTTCCCCGGCAAGCGGCTCGTGATCCCCGCCGGTTCGCTCAAGCAGCGCAGCAACGACACCGACTACGTCTTCCGTGCGCACTCCGCCTTCGCGCACCTCACCGGCTGGGCGTCCGACGCCGAACCGGACTCGGTGCTCGTCTTCGAGCCGACCGACGACGGGCACGACGTCACGCTGTACTTCCGCGAGCGCGCCGACCGCACCACGACGGAGTTCTACGCCGACGCCACGGTCGGCGAGTTCTGGATCGGGCCGCGTCCGTCGCTCGCCGGTGTCGCCGCCGACCTGCAGCTGGCCACGGCGCACCTGCACGAGTTCGCCCCGGTCGAGGGCGAGCTGGTCCTCGAGGAGGACGAGACCCTCACCCGTGTCGTCTCGGAGCTGCGCCTCATCAAGGACGACTTCGAGATCGCCAAGATGCGTCGGGCCGTGGAGATCACGGCGCAGGGCTTCGACGACATCATCCGCGAGCTCCCCGCCGCGGTGGCACATGCCCGTGGCGAGCGCGTCGTCGAGGGCGTCTTCCACCGCCGCGCCCGCGAGGACGGCAACGGCGAAGGCTATGACACGATCGCCGCGTCCGGACCGCACGCCTGCTACCTGCACTGGACGCGCAACGACGGCGCCGTCGTGCCAGGAGACCTCATCCTCGTCGATGCGGGTGTGGAGGCCGACAGCCTCTATACCGCCGACATCACCCGCACGCTCCCGGTGTCCGGAACGTTCACCGAGGTGCAGCGCCGGGTCTACGAGACGGTGCGCGAGGCCGCGGACGCGGCTCTCGCGGCGGCGAAGGTCGGCGTCCGCTTCCGCGACGTGCACGCGGCGGCCATGGCCGTGATCGCTGAGCGCACCGCGGAGTGGGGCCTCCTCCCCGTCACCGCGGAGGAAGCCCTGGACGCGGACAAGGGCGGCCAGCACCGTCGCTACATGGTGCACGGCACGTCGCACCACCTCGGCATCGACGTGCACGACTGCGCGCAGGCGCGCCGCGAGATGTACTACGACGGCATCCTCACGCCCGGCATGGTCTTCACGATCGAGCCGGGACTGTACTTCCAGATCGACGACCTCACGGTTCCCGCCGAGCTGCGCGGGATCGGCGTCCGGATCGAGGACGACATCCTGATGACCGAGGACGGCCCGGTCAATCTCTCCGCGGGCATCCCCCGCACGGCCGACGAGGTCGAGGCGTGGATGGCGCGTCTGCAGGGCTGACGACGGGCGGGAGCGGGGCGGCGGCCCCGCTCAGTCCCGCTGCCCGGTGACGAAGGCGTCGACCACCGGTGCGAGGTCCGCAGCGACCTCCGCCGGCGGACGCCTCCGCCCCTTCACCTCGAAGGAGTGCCCGCCGCCCTCGACCCAGTGCACCCGCGCGTCCTGACAGCCGGCGACGGCCTCGTCGAGCTGGGCGATCGGCTGGATGAACGGGTCCGCGGTGCCCTCCACGAAGAGCTGCGGGACGGTGATCGATGGCAGGTGGGCGATGCGGGGCTTATCCGGGCGGCCCGGCGGATGCAGCGGATAGCCGAGGTAGACGAGGCCGTCCACGGCAAGGCCCTCGGCGACGGCCATGGACGCCATGCGGCCGCCGTAGGACTTCCCGGTGGCCCACACGGCGGATCGCGGCGCCCGCGCGCGGGCCTCGGCGACCGCGGCCTCCCAGGCCGCGACCGCGTGGGCGGCAGGACCGGGCATGCGACGCCCCTGCTCGATGTACGGGAAGTTGAAGCGCAGAGTCGAGTACCCGAGCGCCGCGATGTGCGCGGTCGAACCCGACGAGGAACGGGTGGTCCTTCGCGGCCCCCGCCCCGTGCGCGATCAGGACGACGTCATCACGGGTACCCGGCGTCCACTCGGCGGACACCGTGGTCGCCCCGGCGGGCAGAGCGACCTCGATGCGCAGGGCGGTGGCCCCCGTGGTCACCGCACGGACCCGGGGGTGCCCGTCTCCGGGTCGGCCGGCCGCGGCGGAAGACCCGGCTCGGGAGCCGGTGCCGGCTCCGGAGACGGTGCCGGCTCCGGAGCGGGGGCAGGCTCGGGAGCGGGAGCCGGTGCCGGGTCGGGAGCGGGAGCGGGAGCAGGCTCAGGAGCGGGAGCCGGAGCGCCCTGCGGGATCCGCTCGCCGTACTTCGGCGGCTCGTCCAGGTTCACCGGAGGACGCACGGGGGCGACCCGCTGCGCGCCGAGGACCTGCCGCGCCTTCGCCAGCGAGCCGGGCTGCACGGTCACCTCGTAGTGATCCGCGGCGAACTGCGTCACGCTCGCGAAGTCCCGGCGGCGGCGCACGATGGCGTAGGTGATGAGGCTGAGCAGCATGCCCACCGCGACGCCGATGAGGACGAAGCCGACGAACAGCTGGATCGGCACCTCGGGGTTACCCAGGACGAGGATCGCCGACAGGAAGAGTCCGATGAGCACCCCGTTGATCGCTCCCGAGCGCGCGGCGGCGGCGTAGCCGAGTCGTCCGGTCACCCGCTCGACCGTCCGCACGCTCTGCCCGACGATCGCGATGTCGCGCGCGGGGACCTCTCCGGCGATCAGCTTCGACACCGCCTTCTGCGCGCTCTCGTAGTCGCGCATGGAGGCGACGATCTCACCGGTGTCCGTGCCGCTCGCGGGGCGATTCAGCATGCTCATCCGGCTATTCTTCCACGTCGTGCCCCGCGGCCGGCCGAGCGACCGCCGCAGCCGCCGCCCCGGCACGCCGCGGGCTACGCTGGTCGAGTGAGCACACAACGGGTTTTCGCCGCGCGCCTGGCAGGGTGCGCCGTCTTCGATCCCGTCGGCGACCGCCTCGGCAAGGTCCGGGATGTCGTCGTCGTCTATCGAAGTACCGCGGCCCCGCGTGTCATCGGGCTGGTCGTGGAGATCCCCGGCCGCCGGCACGTGTTCCTCTCGATCGGCCGGGTGACGTCCATCCGGTCCGGGCAGGTCATCACCACCGGCCTCATCAACGTGCGCCGCTTCTCCCCGCGCGCCGGCGAAGTGCGCGTCCTCGCCGAGATGCTGGGCCGACGGGTGAGCCTCACCGACGGCAGCGGCACGGCCGTGATCGAGGACGTGGCGATCGAACCCAACCGCCTCGGCGAGTGGGCGATCAGCCAGCTCTTCCTGCGTCGCCCGAAGACCGGCGCGTCGCCGTTCGCCAAGGGCCCGACGACGTTCGCCGCCTGGAGCGAGGTGACCGAGGAACAGGCGCCGGGCGAGTCCCAGTCCGCCGAGCAGCTCGTCGCCTCCTACTCCGAGCTGCACGCCGCCGACCTCGCCAACACGCTCCTCGACCTCCCGCAGCAGCGGATGATCGAGGTGGCGGAGGAGCTCTCCGACGACCGCCTCGCCGACGCCCTCGAGGAGATGCCCGAGGACGAGCAGGTGCACATCCTCGACCGCCTCGGCGAGGAGCGCGCGGCCGACATCCTCGACCAGATGGAGCCGGACGACGCCGCCGACCTCCTGGCCCAGCTCCCACCCACCCAGCTGGAGGAGCTGCTCCAGCGGATGGAGCCGGAGAGGGCGGAGGACGTGCGGATGCTCCTGCGCTACGGCCCGGACACGGCGGGCGGTCTGATGACCCCGGAGCCGATCATCCTCTCCGCCGACGCCACGGTCGCCGAGGCGCTGGCGCTCATCCGCCGTCACGAGCTGCATCCGGCCCTCGCCGCGGCCGTGTTCGTCACGCTCCCGCCGTTCGAGACCCCCACCGGCCGCCTGCTCGGGCTCGTGCACTTCCAGCGGATGCTGCGCTACCCGCCGCACGAGCGTCTCGGCGCCATCCTCGACGACAGCCTCGAGCCGGTGCCGGTCACCGCCTCCGCGGCCGAGGTCGCCCGCATGCTCGCCAGCTACGACCTCGTCTCGCTGCCGGTCATCGACGCCGCGCACCGCCTCGTCGGCGCGATCAGCATCGACGACGTCCTCGACTACCTGCTGCCGGACGACTGGCGCACCCACGACAGCGACGACGTGGCGCCGCCCGTGACGGAGGCGCACTGATGGCGCGCAAGGAGCGGGCCGCCCGCCTCGACGCGCCAGGACGGACGAGCACCCGCCCCCGTTCCACCTCGCGCGACCGCTTCGGCCGCTTCACGGAGTGGGTCGCCCGCGCGATGGGAACTCCCGCGTTCCTCGTCATCCTCAGTCTCTTCTGCATCCTCTGGATCGGCTGGAACACGCTGATGCCGCGCGAGGTCCGCTTCGACGACGCCGCGCTCGGCTTCACCGCGCTCACCCTCATGCTGTCGCTGCAGGCGTCGTACGCCGCGCCGCTCATCCTCCTCGCGCAGAACCGCCAGGACGACCGCGACCGCGTGCAGATCGAGCAGGACCGGCAGCGCGCCGAGCGGAACCTCGCGGACACCGAGTACCTGGCCCGCGAGATCGTCGCGCTGCGGATGTCGCTGGAGGAGCGCAACGCGCAGGTGGTCACCCGCGACGTGCTGCGGCAGGAGCTCCGTGCCCTGCTGGCTGAGCTGGGCGACACCGAGGAGAAGTCCGCGGGCGGCACCGCCTCATGACCGCGGCCGAGAACGTCAGAGCCGCAGTGGCGGCGGTGACCGACCCGGAGCTGCGGCGACCGATCGGCGACCTCGACATGGTGCGCGACATCTCGGTCGAGGACGGGGTCGCGCGTGTGGGCATCGTGCTGACGATCGTCGGATGCCCCGCCGCCGACCGCATCGAGCGCGACGTGCGCGGCGCCGCCGCCGCGGTCCCCGGCATCACGGACGTCGCGGTCGAGGTGGGCGTGATGACGCCTGCCGAGCGCAAGGCCCTCACCGAACGGCTCCGCGCCGGCCGCCCGGCGCGGCACATGCCGTTCGGGCCCGACTCGCTCACCCGCGTGATCCTCGTCTCCAGCGGGAAGGGCGGCGTCGGCAAGTCGACGGTCACCGCGAACCTCGCGGTCGCCCTCGCCGACCAGGGCCTCGCCGTCGGCCTGGTGGATGCGGACGTGCACGGCTTCTCGATCCCCGGACTGCTCGGGATCCCCTCCGGCACGCAGCCGACGCGCATCGACGACCTCATGCTGCCGCCGGTGGCCCACGGGGTGAAGACCATCTCGATCGGGATGTTCCTGCGCGACGGGGAGTCCGTGGTGGCCTGGCGCGGACCGATGCTGCACCGCACGGTCTCGCAGTTCCTCACCGACGTCTTCTTCGGCGACCTCGACGTCCTGCTCATCGACATGCCCCCTGGCACCGGGGACATCGCCATCTCGATCGGGCAGCTCCTCCCCCACGCCGAGGTGCTCGTGGTCACCACACCCCAGGCGGCGGCCTCCGACGTGGCCATCCGCAGCGGGCTCGTGGCACGCCAGACCGGACAGCGCGTGATCGGCGTGGTCGAGAACATGGCCGCATACACGCTCCCCGACGGCACCGTCGTCGATCTCTTCGGGGCCGGCGGCGGCGCATCTGTCGCGGAGGCCCTGTCCGTGCCCGACGCTGCGGTGCCGCTGCTGGCCTCCATCCCGCTCAGCCCGGCCCTCCGCCAGGGCGGGGACGAGGGCGTTCCGGTCGTCACCTCTGCGCCGGACGATGCCGCCGCGGGGGCGATCCGCGCGCTGGCGGAGGCGCTCGCGCGTCGAGGGCGAGGCCTGGCCGGCCGAACGCTGCCCATGTCGATCGGGTGAGGGCGCGTGGGAGGATGGACGGATGCCGCATCGCTCCGTGACCGTGGATGAAGGGCTTCTGCGGAGGATGGCCAGAGACGCGGCCGTCTACGCGCTGACCAGGCCTGTCGCGATCGTGATGTGGGTCGCGCTGACGGCGGGCCTCGTGCTCTCCGTCCTCACCCTCAACGACCGTCTCGCCGCCGGAGAGGAGGTGAGCGCGCTCGTCGCCTGGATGCCCGCGGTGACCATCGCTCTGGGAGCGTATGCGGTGATCCTCACCACCTCGAGCGCCCGTCGGGCCGTGCGCGCCGCAATGCCGGTGGAGAGCGTGGTGTGGGTCGCGCTCGACGAGGATCGTCTGCAGCTGGGCAGCGATCGCCGCCGTTCCGAGATCCCCTACCGCACGTTCCAGAGCCTGCGCGTCGGCCGGGACGCGGTGATCTTCAAAGTCCGCGACGCCTCCGTCGCCACCGCCATTCCGCGTTCCCTCTTCAGCGACGAGGAGTTGGCGACGCTGCGGACGCGGATCTCGTGACCCGGGCGGCTCAGGTCGCCTCGGTGTCGAACGGCGGACGGTTCTCCGCGCTGAAGGTCGGCGGCGCGGTGCGCGGGGCCACCGGCTCCGCGATCGTCGCCGTGGCCTGCGCGGGGGTCGCGGGCTCCGGCTCCTCCAGGAGCGCGTCGCGGATGATGCGCCGAGGGTCGTACTGCCGCGGGTCGAGCTTGCGCCAGTCCACGTCGTCGAGCTCCGGACCCATCTCCTCGCGCACGCGGGACTTCGTGTCGCGGAGGTATTCACCGGCCTTGCGCACGATCCGCGCAAAGCCCTCCGCGGCACGCGGCAGACGCTCGGGGCCGATGATCAGCACGGCGATCAGGCCGATGAGCAGCAGCTTCTCGAAGGTGAGGCCGAACGTCATGTGACCAGGCTACCGCCGCGCCTGCAGGCTCTGCGCGCGGTGAGCGAATACCCTGGACACATCAGCCATGCACGCAGGAGAGGCAGGTCATGAGCGAGCACGACGCCAACGCGCGCTTCCTTCGGGAGTCCATCGTCGAGCCGGAGACCATCGCCCGCGCTCGCGCCCACGCCGTCGAGCTGGGGGCCGCCCCGATCAGCGCGGTCGTCGGCTCGCAGATCGCCGTGCTCGCCGCCGCAGGCACCGCCCGCTCCATCGTCGAGATCGGCACCGGCGCCGGCGTCTCCGGACTCTGGCTGCTGCGCGGCGCGCCGACCGCGGTGCTGACTCGATCGACAACGAGCCCGAGCACCTCGCCGCCGCCCGCCAGGCGTTCGCGGACGCGAAGGTGCCCGCCACTCGTGCCCGGTTCATCGCCGGTCGCGCGATCGACGTGCTCCCCCGGATGAACGAGGCGTCGTACGACATCGTCTTCGTGGACGCCGACCCCGAGAACGTCATCGAGTACGTCTCGCACGGCCTCCGCCTCGCCCGCACGGGCGGCCTGGTGCTCGTGCCCCGCATCCTCGCGGGGGGCCGCGTGGCCGACCCCGTCCAGCGCGACGACATCACATCCGCCCTACCGGTCGCTCGTGCAGGAGACCCAGAGTCGTCGGCGGTGCTGGCGACCGTCTCCCCCGCGGGCGAGGGTCTGCTGCAGCTGATCCGCCTCGACGACCGCGCCTGATCGGACGCCGCTCACGCGAGAGGGCGAGGGATCCGCGGATCCATCGCCCTCTCGGTTCCGCCGCAGCGGACCAGATTCGATCAGGCCGGGGCCACGACGGCACCGAGCACGTCGTGAAGCTCCTTGGCCTCGGCGTCGTTCACGGAGACGACCAGGCGGCCTCCTCCTTCGAGCGGAACACGCACGATGATGAGTCGTCCCTCTTTCACGGCCTCCATGGGTCCGTCTCCGGTCCTCGGCTTCATCGCTGCCATCGTGGCTCCCTTTCCTCCGGTGGTATGGGACGAGTTTATCGGTGCGGCGCGCCGTGGACGTCACCGACACAATCCGCGTCGCCGCGTCGTCAGGGCACCTGCCAGAACGTACTGCCGAGGGCATACACGTGATAGATCCAGACCCACTGACCCAGCAGGCACAGCGCGAGCACGCCGAGCCGCCAGGCACGGGAGCGCGGTACCGCGACCGCTCCCCACGCCGGGCTGAGCGGCAGCAAGAGGCGGAAGGTGCTCGACTGGGGGAAGAACACCGCGAGTAGATAGAGCAGGTAGCTCGCGCTCCAGAGACGCAGATCCGGGCCGAGCGCGCGCACCTGCGGGGACCGCAGCAGCGCGGCGGCCGCGGCGACCACGAGCACGACGAGGGCGACCGCCCCCATCCCCGACGGCAGACCCCACAGCTCGAACCAGAAGTGCGACGCCTGCACCAATCCCTCGAAGGGCACGAAGCCCTCGACGCCGCCGACGATCCAGTGCCGTCGCCACGCCGAGCTCCGTGGCGAGGGTAGGCGCCGGGGTCTCCGGTCACGACGCCGCGATCAGCTGCCAGGCGAATCCGGTGGCCGTCGCCAGCGCGCCGAGTGCCACGATGTGCACCACTTCCCTGGCGCCCAGCGGATCGGTGCGGCGGTGCCTCCAGCGAAGGATCCCGTGCAGGCCGAGGTACAGCGCGAAGGCGAGCACGCCGGGACGGGTGAACCCCAGAACGGGGATCAGCACGTACAGCAGGCGTAAGTTCCGCCGGATCTTCGCGTCCAGGGCGAGGAACAGCAGCAGCAGAAGAGCGTCTCGGCGTATCCGACCTGGAACAGGGCGGCGAGCGGACCGGATGCGAAGAAGACGACGGCCCACAACGCGGCCGCGTTCCCGACGCGGTCGCGGAGCAGCCGATGCAGGGCGAGACAGGCCAGGTAGCCGGCACCGAGCGAGAGCACGAGGGCGCCGGCCGCCCAGGAACCGAGCACGAAGCCCAACGCCTTCGCGGCGTACGCGAACACCGGCATGAACGCCCAGGCGTTCTCGGCCACCTGCCCGTCGTCGGTCAGCGGGAGGTCCGAGGGATAGCCGTGCAACGGCCACCTGCCAGTTACCACTGCGCATCCCATCCGAGGACGAAGTCGATGAGTCCCGCGTCGTCGCCGAAGCGGGAGAACACCGTGGACAGGGAGGCCGCGGCGATGAGGAATCCGGTCGTCACGACCCGTGCGAGGACGTAGACGATGCCGATGCGCAGGGCGAGGCGGCATCCGCGCCCAGCGCCGCGTGAGCGTCAGTGCGACGTGAGCCATGCGCGCAGACCCCGCTCGACGGCGTCGATCTGGGCGAGCGGCACGCGCTCCTCGTCGTGATGGGCGAGATGCGGGTCGCCGGGTCCGTAGTTCACGGCCGGGATGCCGAGGGCCGAGAAGCGGGCCACGTCGGTCCACCCGTACTTCGGCTGCGGCTCCGCGCCGACGGCCGCGACGAAGCGGCGCGCGAGTCGGCGTCCAGACCGGGCGCGCGCCCTCGGCGGCATCCGTGATCTCGACGTCGAATCCGGCGAGGACCGCCCGGACGTGGGCCTCGGCGTCCGGCCGCGGACTTGTTCGGCGCGAAGCGGTAGTTGACCTCGACCTCGCAGGCGTCCGGGATGACGTTGCCCGCGACCCCTCCTGCGATGCGGACCGCGCTGAGCCCCTCCCGGTAGAGCAGACCCTCGACCATCACCTCGCGCGCCCGATACTCGGACTGTCGCGTGAGGATGGGGGCCGCGCGATGGATCGCGTTCTCGCCGATCCAGGCCCTGGCACTGTGCGCGCGGACGCCCGTGGTCCGCACGATCGCCCGCAGCGTGCCGTTGCACCCACCCTCGACCTGTCCGTTCGACGGCTCCCCGAGGATGGCGAAGTCGGCCTGGAACAGGTCGGGCCGTGCCGCGGCGAGAAGCCCGAGGCCGTTCAGGGAGGCCGCGACCTCCTCGTTGTCGTACCACATCCAGGTCACGTCGATCGCGGGGTCGGTGAGCTCGGCGGCGAGCTTGAGCTGCACCGCGACCCCGGCTTTCATGTCGACGGTTGCCCCTTCCCACAGATGCGGCACGCCGTCGATCTCGACGTCGCGCGTGGGCAGGTTGTCGTTGAGGGGCACGGTGTCGATGTGCCCGGCGATCGCCACGCGCTGCGCTCGGCCGAGATCCGTGCGGGCGACCACCGTGTTGCCGTGGCGGATGACCTCCAGGTGCGGCAGACCGACACGGCCTCCTCGATCAGGTCGGCCAGGGTCTTCTCATCGCCGGAGACGCTCGGGACGTCGCAGATCGCGCGGGTGATGTCGGCGGAGGACGCGGTCAGATCGAGCACCATGCCCCCAGCCTACTGATGCCCGTCATGCGGGACGGGACACCGTCGTCGGCGCGATACCGTGGAGGCATGAGCGGACGCACGATCTGTCTGGGGACTGGGCCTGACGACCACCGCGAGCGACGGCACGGTCCTCGACGCGTGGTACCCGGAGGTCCGCTCGTCCGCGCCGTCCGCGGACCAGGTCGCCACCGCCCGCACCGCGCTCGACGCGCAGACGGGCCAGGACGAGCGGCGCGACGTGACCATCGCGGTCGTCGAGCTCACGATCGATCTGGACGCGGCTCCGGCCTCCACGGCGGACGCCTATCTGCGCCTGCACGCCCTGTCGCACCTGCTCGTGCGGCCGATACGCCCTCAACCTGGACGGCATCTTCGGTCATCTGCCGAACGTCGCCTGGACCAATGCCGGCCCCCTGCGCCCCGCCGATGCGGCGCGCCTGCGCCCGCAGCTCCAGCGCGCCGGGATCCAGATCCAGGGTCTGGACAAAGTTCCCCCGCCTCACCGACTACGTGCAGCCCGCCGGGGTGCGCATCGCCGACGCCTCGCGCGTGCGGCTGGGCGCCCACCTCTCCCCGGCACCACCGTCATGGCACGAGGGCTTCGTGAACTTCAACGCCGGAACCCTCGGCGCCTCGATGGTCGGGGTCGTATCTCGCAGGCGTGGTGGTCGGCGACGGCAGCGACATCGGCGGCGGGGCCTCGATCATGGGCACGCTCTCCGGTGGCGGGTCCGCACCGTGTGTCGATCGGCGCCCGCACGCTGCTCGGGCGCGAACGCCGGCATCGGCATCTCCCTCGGCGACGACTGCGTCGTGGAGGCCGGGCTCTACGTCACCGCCGGCACGAAGATCGTCCTCGCCGACGGCCCCGCGACCGCCGACGGCGGACGGAAGACCGTCAAGGGCGCCGATCTCTCGGGTGAGGACGGCCTGCTCTTCCGTCGCAACTCCTCACGGGCGCCGTCGAGCCGTCCGCCGGGCCGGCGTCGGCGTGACGCTCAACGAAGCGCTCCACGCCTGACAGCGCACCTGCAGCCTTCGACCGGTCGCCGCTGGTAGACTGGGGTCGTTGCCCGCGCCGCCGGCCGGTCAGCATCGTCGTCGTCTAGGGGTCTCCGAGGACCGAAGCGAGCGCCTGCGCTCCCCTCTCCAGCCCCGAACTGGCCATTCGCACGGCCGAACGGACGCGCACTCGCTGCGTCTTCGCCCACCTCACCCCACTATCCCGCGCCGTTCTCGTGCGCTGACGGAGTTCTCTGCATGTCTTCCTTCCTCGATCTCGGCGTTCCCGCCGAGCTCGCACCGTTCTCGCCCGCCTCCGGAAAGACCGAGGCGTTCGCCATCCAGCGCGACACCCTGCCCGACTCGCTCGCCGGCCGTGACCTCCTCGGCCGCGGACGCACGGGCAGCGGCAAGACCATCGCCTTCGCGCTCCCGCTCGTCGCCCGCCTGGCTGCGTCCGGCCACAAGCGCCGCTCCGGCCTGCCGCGCGGCCTCGTGCTCGCCCCCACCCGCGAGCTGGCCACCCAGATCGCCGCGACCGTCGCCCCCCTGGCCGAGGCCGTCGGGCTGCGCGTCACCACCGTGTTCGGCGGCGTCAGCCAGCGTCCGCAGGAGCAGGCGCTGCAGGGCGGCGTCGACATCGTCGTCGCCTGCCCCGGCCGTCTGGAGACCTCATGAAGCAGCAGATCGTGCGTTCTCAGCGCGATCGAG
>NZ_JBFLUM010000016.1:0-19437 GCF_050470785.1 Microbacterium sp. NRRL B-14842
GCCTACGTCGTGAAGCCCTTCACCCCGAACGACCTCCTTCCCGCGATCGAGATCGCTCTGGCCCGCCACGAGCAGATCATCACTCTCGAGGCCGAGGTCGCCGACATGGTCGAGCGCTTCGAGACCCGCAAGCTCGTCGACCGGGCCAAGGGGCTCCTCAACGAGAAGATGGGCCTGAGCGAGCCCGAGGCGTTCCGCTGGATCCAGAAGGCGTCGATGGATCGCCGGCTGACGATGCAGGACGTCGCCAAGGCGATCATCGAGCAGCTCGCTCCAAGAAGTAAGGCACTCCGGTGCTCCGGCTGGACGCAGAGCATGTTCTGCGGCCGGTCCGTGCCGGGGACGGAGCCGCACTCGCGCGTGCGTACCGGGCGAACAGGAGCATCTCGCCCCCTGGGAGCCGGTGCGCTCCGAGGCGTTCTTCACCGAGGAGTGGCAGGAGCAGAACGCCCAGCAGTGCGTCGCCGAAGCCGCGCTCGGCCGGAGCTCCCGGTTCGTGATCCTCTCGGACGACGGCGAGATCCGCGGCCGGATGAACCTGAACACCATCGTGCGCGGCGCGTTCTGGAGCGCTGATCTCGGCTACTGGATCGATTCCACCCGGCTGCGCCGCGGCCTCGCAGGTCGCGCGGTGGCCCTCATCGCGGAGCACGCGCGGGACGAGCTGCGGCTGCACCGGCTCCAGGCCTCGACGCTGCTGCACAACGTGGCCTCCCAGCGGGTGCTCGCCGCCAACGGCTTCGAGCGCATCGGCATCGCCCCGAAGTACCTGCGGATCGCGGGGGAGTGGCAGGACCACATCCTCTTCCAGCTGCTGCTGGAGG
Organism: Microbacterium sp. NRRL B-14842; assembly: GCF_050470785.1. Lineage (NCBI taxonomy): Bacteria > Bacillati > Actinomycetota > Actinomycetes > Micrococcales > Microbacteriaceae > Microbacterium > Microbacterium sp. NRRL B-14842. The sequence continues at coordinate 825 of NZ_JBFLUM010000016.1, forward strand.
AGCCGCTCAGCGCCCGGCGGGAGCGTCCTTGATCATGTTGGTGATGCGGATCGTGGAGCAGCGCCGGCCCTGATCGTCGGTCACGACGATCTCGTGCACCGTGATGCTCCGGCCCAGGTGCACGGGCGTGCAGACCCCGGTGACCACGCCCGAGGTGGCCGACCGGGTGTGCGTGGCGTTGATGTCGACCCCGACCGCCAGGCGGCCCGCTCCCGCATGCAGATTGGCCGCCATCGAGCCGAGCGATTCGCCTAGCACGACGTAGGCGCCGCCGTGCATGAGACCGACCGGCTGGGTGTTGCCCTCCACCGGCATCGTCGCCACGCACCGGTCGACGCCGAACTCGACGAACTCCATGCCCATCTTCTCGGCCAGGGCTCCCATGCCGCGGGCGGCCGCCCACTCGAGTCCTTCGCTGGTGGCGACCTCGCTCATGCATCCTCCTCTGCGGGTGTCCGTGCTCCTCGTTAGGCTGACAGGGTGACGGACTCCGCAAAGCCTACCCTCATGGTCGTCGACGGCCACTCGCTCGCCTACCGGGCCTTCTTCGCCCTCCCGGTGGACAACTTCACCACCAAGGACAACCAGCACACGAACGCCATCTACGGGTTCCTGTCCATGCTGGTCAACCTCATCAAGGCCGAGCAGCCCACCCACCTCGCGATCGCGTTCGACACCTCCCGCCACTCGTTCCGCACCGACGAGTACCCGGAGTACAAGGCCACCCGATCCGAGACGCCGCAGGAGTTCAAGGGCCAGATCCCGCTGCTGCAGGACTGCCTCGCCGCGATGTCGATCCCGGTGCTGACGCAGGAGGGCATCGAGGCCGACGACATCCTCGCCACCCTCTCCACCCAGGGCGCCGCCCAGGGCTACGACGTGCTCGTGGTCTCCGGAGACCGCGACACCATCCAGCTCGTCACCGACGACGTCACGCTGCTGTATCCGTCCGTGCAGGGTGTCTCGCAGCTCAAGCGCTACGACCCGACGACGGTGCAGGAGCGCTACGGCGTCCGTCCCGAGCAGTACCCCGACATCGCCGCCCTCGTCGGTGAGACCAGCGACAACCTCCCCGGTGTGCCGAAGGTGGGGGAGAAGACGGCCGTCAAGTGGCTCACGCAGTTCGGCTCCCTCGACGAGCTGCTCGAGCGTGCCGGCGAGATCAAGGGCGTGGTCGGCGGCAACCTCCGCGATCACATCGAAGACGTCCGCCGCAACCGCAAGCTCAACCGCCTGCTCACCGACGTGGAGCTGCCGGTGGCACCGGCCGATCTCGCGGTCGCCCCGATCGATGCCGAGGCCGTCCGCGACATCTTCGCCCGACTCGAGTTCCGCACGCTGCTACCGCGAGTCTTCGAGGCCGTCGGTGCGGGCGAGGTGGCCGACGACCCGGCCTCCGTCGTCGAGATGCCGGCGCCGGCACAGGTGTCCGCCTCCGATCTGGCCACCTGGGCCGCGGCTCAGAGCGGAGATATCGCTCTACGGGTCGTGGTGCAGTCCGGCGCCCCCGTGCGCGTCGGCGTCGCCACCGGGAGCGAGCTGCGCGAGCTCGACTGGTCGGAGGAGGCGGCCGCGGCGCTGCGCACGTGGCTGGAGTCCGACGCGCCGAAGGTGCTGCACGACGCCAAGCCGCAGGTGAAGGCGCTGCTCCGTCACGGGATCCGTCTCTGCGGGCTCGCCTACGACACGAGCCTCGCCGGCTGGCTGCTGCGTCCGAGCTTCCCGGACAAGACGCTGTCCGACCTCGTCCAGCGCTACCTGGGGGAGAAGCTCCCCGAGGCCGATCCGTCGCAGCTCGTGCCGGAGACCGAGGGTGCCACCCCGTCGCAGGAGGCGTGGTTCATCCTCCGCGTGGCCGAGGCCCTGCGGAACGATCTGCCCGAGCCGGTCGACGCCGTGCTCCGCGACATCGAGCTGCCGACGCTCGGCACTCTCGCCGACATGGAGCTCGCCGGCGTCGCCGTCTCGCACGAGGTTCTGTCGACGTTCTCGGCCGAGCTCGCGACACGCGCGGATGCGCTGGCCCAGGAGGCGTTCTCGGTCGTCGGCCGCGAGTTCAACCTCGGGTCGCCGAAGCAGCTCCAGGAGGTGCTGTTCGAAGACCTGCAGCTTCCGAAGACGCGCAAGACGAAGACCGGGTACTCGACCGATGCGGCCGTGCTCGCCGACCTCCAGGAGTCGCACCCGCACCCCTTCCTGAGCCTGCTGCTGCAGCACCGAGAGGCGACGAAGCTGCGTCAGATCATCGAGTCCCTCGACACTGCGATCCGCGAGGACCACCGGGTGCACACGACCTATGTGCAGACCGGCAGTCAGACCGGGCGCCTGTCCAGCACCGACCCGAACCTCCAGAACATCCCGGTCCGCACCGAGGAGTCACGGCGCATCCGCAGCGCCTTCGAGGTCGGCGAGGGGTACGAGACCCTGCTCACCGCCGACTACTCGCAGATCGAGATGCGGATCATGGCGCACCTCTCGGGTGATGAGGGGTTGATCGAGGCCTTCAACAGCGGCGAAGACCTGCACCGTTTCGTCGGCGCCCGCGTGTTCGGCGTCGATCCGTCCGAGGTCACGCCGGCGATGCGCACCAAGGTGAAGGCGATGTCGTACGGCCTCGTCTACGGGCTCTCCGCGTTCGGGCTGTCCAAGCAGCTGCGCATCGAGCAGTCGGAGGCCAAGCAGCTCATGGTGGAGTACTTCGCACGGTTCGGTGCGGTCCGCGACTACCTGCGGGCCTCGGTGATGAAGGCCAAGGAGGTCGGCTACACCGAGACGATCTTCGGACGTCGGCGGCCGTTCCCCGATCTCGCGAGCCCCAACCGCGTGCTGCGCGAGAACGCCGAGCGGGCCGCGCTCAACGCCCCGATCCAGGGCAGCGCGGCCGACATCATGAAGATCGCGCTGTTCCACATCCACGACGACCTCCACGCCGCGAAGCTGGAGTCGCGGGTGCTGCTGCAGATCCACGACGAACTCGTCGTCGAGGTCGCTGCGGGGGAGTGGGACGCGGTGGAGCAGATCGTCCGCACGCGGATGGGTGACGCCGCGCAGCTCTCCGTGCCGCTCGACGTGCAGGTCGGCCGCGGTCGGGACTGGAACGAAGCCGCGCACTGATCCCGGTGGCCGGAAGGGGCGGGGATTAGGCTGGAAGGCATGACTTCCGCACCCCGCACCCCCTCCGCCATCGACAGGGTCGCCGATGAATGGGTCGACACGATCGCCGTGCTGGCGCCGACTCTCGGCACGTACATCGGCCGCTCCGAGGTCAACGACCGATTCGGCGACCTGAGTCCGGAAGGTCACGAGGAGATCGCCGCGGCGACGCGGGCCACACTGGACAAGCTGGCCGCGCTGGAGCCGGTCGACGCGATCGACGAGGTCACCAAGACCGATCTCAGCGCCGAGCTGCGCCTCGACCTCGAGTTGCACGACGCGAAGTGGCACCTGCGTGATCTGAACGTCATCGCATCCGCCGCGCAGGACGTCCGCTCCGCCTTCGACCTGATGCCCACCGCGACGGTCGAGGACTGGGAGGTCGTCTCCACCCGACTCTCTGCCATGCCGGGGGCGCTGCGCGGGTACATCGAGACGCTCCGTCTGGGCATCGCCGAGGGCGTCACTCCCGCCCGTCGCCAGGTCGCGGAGGTCGCGACGCAGATCGACCGCTACATCGCCGACGACGGCTTCTTCGCGGCGTTCGTCGCGCACGCCGATCCCGAGGAGGGTCAGCTTCCCGCCTCGCTCGCCCGCACGCTGGCGGACAACTCCGCGGCTGCCCGGGTCGCCTACGGCGAGCTGCGGCGCTTCCTGGCCGAGGAGCTGGCCCCCGAAGCCGGTGAGACGGACGCCGTGGGGCGCGAGCTCTACGCCCTCAACTCCCGGCGTTTCCTCGGCGCGACCATCGACCTCGACGAGACCTACGAGTGGGGCCGAGAAGAGCTCGCCCGCATGGTGGCCGAGCAGACGGCGATCGCGAACGAGATCCTTCCCGGAGCCTCCGTCGAGGAGGCCGTCGCGCATCTGGAGTCGGACCCCGCCCGTAAGCTCGTCGGCACCGAGGCGCTCCAGCGGTGGATGCAGGAGACCAGCGATCGAGCGGTCGCCGAGCTGGGTGCCTCGCACTTCGACATCCCGGAGGCGATCCGCACGCTGGAGTGCATGATCGCGCCGACGCAGGAGGGCGGGATCTACTACACCGGTCCCACCGACGACTTCTCGCGCCCCGGTCGCATGTGGTGGTCGGTCCCCGAGGGCGTCACCGAGTTCGACACGTGGCGCGAGCTCACCACCGTGTACCACGAGGGTGTGCCGGGGCATCACCTGCAGATCGCCCAGGCCGTCTACAACCGCGCCGAGCTCAACTCCTGGCGGCGGCTGCTCGCCGGCACGTCGGGGCACGCGGAGGGCTGGGCGCTGTACGCGGAGCGGCTGATGGAGCAGCTCGGTTACCTCGATGACCCGGCTGATCGCCTCGGCATGCTGGATGGGCAGCGGATGCGGGCGGCGCGCGTGGTCCTCGACATCGGCGTGCACCTCGGCAAGCCCCGACTCGAGGGCGAGGGCGTCTGGGATGCCGAGTACGCGCTCGACTTCCTCCGCCGCAACGTGAACATGTCGGACCAGTTCGTGCAGTTCGAGGTCAACCGGTACCTCGGCTGGCCGGGTCAGGCGCCGTCGTACAAGGTCGGTCAGCGCATCTGGGAGCAGGTCCGCGACGCCGTGCAGCAGGCGGAGGGCGACGCGTTCAGCTTCAAGGGCTTCCACAAGCGCGCCCTCGATCTCGGCGGCGTCGGACTCGACACGCTGCGCAGCGCGCTGCTCCCTCGGTGACGGGAATGCCGGTCCGAGTCCGCGTGTTCCATTCACCTGAATAGGAAGGTGTGACATGGACATCGAATTCGGGCTGGACACGTTCGGCGACATCACCCGGGATCAGGACGGCGAGCTGCTCAGCGGCGCGCAGACCATCCGGAACGTCGTCGCGCAGGCGGAGCTGGCCGACACCGTCGGCGTCGACTTCTTCGGGGTGGGGGAGCACCACCGGCGCGAGTTCGCGGTCTCGTCCCCGGAGATGGTGCTCGCGGCGATCGCGGCGCGCACTGAGCGCATCCGGCTGGGCACCGCCGTGACCGTGCTGTCCTCGGACGACCCGGTGCGTGTGTTCGAACGCTTCTCGACCCTCGACGCCCTGTCCGGCGGCCGGGCGGAGGTCGTCCTCGGGCGCGGTTCGTTCATCGAGTCCTTCCCGCTGTTCGGCTACGACCTGCGCGACTACGACCGGCTCTTCGAGGAGAAGCTCGAGCTGTTCGTCGAGCTCCTCAAGGAAGAGCCCGTCACGTGGTCCGGCTCGCTGCGGCCGTCTCTCGACAACGCGGACGTCTTCCCGAAGACCGAGAAGGGCCTGCGCACGTGGGTCGGCGTGGGTGGCAGCCCTGAGTCCGTCGTGCGTGTCGCGCGTCACGGTCTCGGCCTGATGCTGGCGATCATCGGCGGCCCGGCCGGGCGGTTCAAGCCGTTCGTCGACCTCTACCACCGCTCGGTCGCCTCCTTCGGGACGACCGCCCACCCGGTGGCCGTGCACTCACCCGGTCACATCGCGCCCACCGACGCGGAGGCGTGGGACGAGGCCTACCCGGGCTTCGAGGCGATGAACAACACCATCGGTCGCGAGCGCGGCTGGCCGCCTTACAGCCGCGCGCGCTTTCAGAACGACATCGGTCCGGAGGGCTCGCTCTATGCCGGTTCGCCGGAGCGCGTCGCGGCGAAGATCGCCGACACGATCACGACCCTCGGGCTCGGCCGCTTCGACCTCAAGTACGCGACCGGCACCCTGTCGCACGAGTCGATGATGCGCAGCATCGAGCTGTACGGCACCGAGGTGATCCCTCGGGTGCGGAAGCTCCTCGCCGACCGCGACTGAGCCGGCGTCATGTCGCGGCTCGGCGGGACGGGCGGCCCTACGATGAGAATCATGGCCGATACCGCCCTGCCGAGCCGCACCTCGCTCGCCGAGCGCCTCGACGTCCTCCCGTTCACACCGCCGGCACCTGCGCCTGCTCACGGGCTCCGGCGTCGGCTGGGCGCTCGACGCGATGGACGTCGGACTCATCTCCTTCATCATCGCGGCGCTCTCACAGCAGTGGGATCTCACGAAGGGGGAGGCCGGCTGGATCGCCTCGCTCGGCTTCGTCGGCATGGCGGTCGGCGCGACCCTCGGCGGTCTTCTCGCTGACCGCTTCGGCCGCCGGCAGGTGTTCACCCTCACGCTGCTCATCTACGGCGTGGCCACCGGAGCGAGTGCGCTGGTCGGATCAGTGGCGGCGCTGCTCGTGCTGCGGTTCTTCGTCGGCCTCGGCCTGGGAGCGGAGCTGCCGGTCGCCTCGACCTACGTGAGCGAGTTCGCACCCGCGCGCATCCGGGGACGGCTGATCGTCATCCTCGAAGCCTTCTGGGCCGTCGGCTGGACGGCATCGGCCCTGATCGGGTTCTTCGTCATCCCCGCCTCCGAGTCGGGGTGGCGGTGGGCCTTCGCGCTCGGCGCGATCCCCGCGGTCTACGCCCTCGTCGTGCGGTGGGGTCTGCCCGAGTCGCCGCGCTGGCTGGCGTCCCGCGGACGAATCACGGAAGCCGACCGCATCGTCGCCGCGTTCGAGGCCGATGCCGGTGTCGAGCACACCCCGCAGATCCGGAAGGAGCCGGCGTCGCGGGCGATCGCGATGACGGCGCGGGCCCGGCTCGCTGCGCTCTGGAGCGTCGAGTTCCGGATGCGGACCGCCTGCCTCTGGCTGGTGTGGCTTGCCGTCAACTTCGCCTACTACGGGGCGTTCATCTGGATCCCGAGCATCCTCGTCGACGCGGGATTCGACCTCGTCCGCTCGTTCGGCTTCACCCTCATCATCACGCTCGCGCAACTCCGGGCTATGGCGTGGCCGCCTGGCTCATCGAAGTGTGGGGCCGCCGGGTCACGCTCTCGGTCTTCCTGCTGGGGGCGACCGCCTCGGCCGTGGTCTTCGGCACCGCCACGACCGTGCCGATGATCATCGGCGCAGGCATGGCCCTGTCGTTCTTCACCCTCGGTGCGTGGGGCGCGCTGTACGCGGTGACGCCGGAGATCTACCCGACCTCGCTGCGCGGCACGGGGGCCGGCTGGGCCGCCGGGGTGGGCCGCATCGCCTCCATCGTGGCGCCCCTCGCCGTTCCCGTCCTCCTCGGTGCCGGCGGCGCGCCCCTGCTGTTCGTCGTGTTCGCGGCCTGCTTCCTCGTCGCCGCCGCGGCGGCCTGGGGTCTCGTCGATCGGAGCGGAGCGGCGTTGGACGACCGGTGACGTCCGGGACCGGGAATAGGCTGGGCGCGTGGCTGATGTACGTTTCGTCGCGATAGGCGACTCCTTCACCGAAGGCGTGGGCGATGTGCTCCCCGATGGGCGCGAGCGCGGCTGGGCCGACATCGCCGCGCAGGGATGGGCGGATGCTGCGGGGCACCCCATCCAGTACGCGAACCTCGCGATCCGGGGGAAGCTGGCGTGGCCGATCGTCGAGGAGCAGCTCGAGCCCGCGTTGGCTCTGCGTCCCACGCACCTGTCGTTCAACGGCGGGGGCAACGACATGCTGCGGCGGCGGACAGACGTCGAGCACATCGCCGACGCGTTCAGCCGCGTGCTGCGGCGGTGCGACGAGGAGGGTGTGACGATGATCCTGCTCTCCGGTGCCAACCCCAGCGGGCAGCTTCCGATGGGATCGCTCGTGCAACGCCGCGGCGATCTGCTCTCCGAGGCGGTCCTGCGGCGCATCGAGGACCGGCCCGACGTCATCCGTGCCCTCAACTGGCCGGACACGGAGCTGTCGAAACCCGCGTACTGGTCGGAGGACCGGCTGCACATGAACGCGGCGGGCCACCACCGCGTCGCGGCCCGCGTGCTGCACGGGCTCGGCTTCGAGCCGCCAGCAGCCTGGTGGGCGCCGCTCGACCGCTGGACTGCAGGGCCCGGGGGCCTGGCGTACTACCGGGAGTTCGTCGGCCCGTGGGTGCGACGGCGCGTGACGAGGACCTCATCCGGGGACGGCCGCGCAGCGAAGTATCCGACCTGGGTCGAGCGGACCCCGGCATGAGCGCCGCCACGCCCCGCGGATGAGCGACATCGAACTCGTCCGTCTCCCCGCCGGGACTGTCACGCTGCACGACGCCCGGCGCCGCACCCGCCGGACCGTCGAACTCGAGCCGTTCTCCCTCGCCGCCTTCCCGGTGACGGAGGAACAGGTCACCGAAGTCCTGGGCACACCATCACGGCATCCTCGTCGCCCGGGTCGCCGACGTGAGCTGGCTGCGGGCCATCCACTTCTGCAACGCCGCCTCGGAGTGGGAGGGACTCGATCCCGTGTACCACTTCGAGGGTGAGGACGTGGCCTGGGACACCACAGCGGACGGCTACCGCCTTCCGACCGAGGCCGAGTGGGAGTACGCCTGCCGAGCAGGCTCCACCGGGCCACACTATGCGCCGCTGGCGGAGGCCGCCTGGACCGCGGCCGACGGAGTGGGCACGCCGCAGGACGTGGGCGGAAAGCTCCCGAACCTGCACGGGCTCTTCGACACGCTCGGCAACGTGTGGGAATGGTGCTGGGATCTCCTCGACCCCGCGCGGTACGACGACTATCGGGTCTTTCGCGGCGGAGGATTCGCCGACGACGCCTGGAGCGTGCGCGCGTCCGTTCGCCGCGGGGGAGCGCCGCGCATACACCATGAGGACGTCGGTTTCCGCGTTGCTCGGGGCGCCTTCGACACCGAGGAGGAGGCGCAGGGCTGGTCGGCGGCCGCGGACCGGGAGCGGGCCTTCGTCGACGGCGGTCTGCCCTCGGGCTGGACCCCACGCCGACGGTAGCCCGCGCCGGGCGGTTTTGGTCGCCCACTCTGCGCGGTGGGAGACTGAAGGGATGACCACGCCGTTCGCGCTCATCCTCAACCAGGGTCGCGTCGCCGACCGCACGGACGGAGCCCTCGTCGGGGCACGCCGCGTCGCCGACGCGCTGTCCGCGCTCCTGCAGCGGGAGCCCGTCGTGGTCGGTACCCCCGGAGCCGGGCCGGATGGACGACTGGTCGGTCGCGCTGCCCGAAGCTGCGGAGACGCTCACGGGCCTGCGTGACGCGGTGCAGGAGGCGATCGCCGCGGATGCGACGCCGCTCCTCGTGACGAACACCTGTGCGGCGAGCCTCGGAACGCTGCCGAGTGTCGCCGAGCACCACCCCGACGCAGTGGTGCTGTGGATCGACGCGCACGGCGACTTCCACACGCCCGACACCACCGACTCCGGCTACCTCGGCGGCATGGTCCTCGCCGCCGCCTGCGGGCTGTGGGACAGCGGCCACGGGGCGGGCATCGACCCCAAGCAGGTCATCGTCGTGGGCGGTCGCGACATCGATCCCGCCGAGGGGGAGCTGCTCGGCGGCGCGGGAGTGACCGTCCTCAGCCCCGCGGAGAGCACCCCGGAGCGGCTCAGCGCGCTCATCGCCGGGCGACCGGTGTGGATCCATGTCGACTGGGACGTCCTGGAGCCGGGCTACATCCCTGCGGCCTATCGCGTGGGCGATGGTCTGCTCCCGCACCACGTGGCCGCGCTGTTCGCCGCGATCCCGTCGGCGGACGTCCGCGGCGTGGAACTCGCCGAGTTCGAGGCGGGCGACGCGGAGGTGCCCGAGCGCGTCAGCGTCGAGTTGATCGTGGAGACCGTCCAGCACCTGCTGCGCTGACGGCGCTGCGTACGGTCACGGCGCGGCGGGTGCGGCGCCGAGGTGCCACGCGGTGATCTCGACCTCGGAGCCCGACACGATGTCGAGCTCGACCGGCCACGAGCCGCGGTCATACCGGGGAGCAGGGCGGCGTGTAGCGCACGTGCCACGAGAGCGCCGTCCGTGGCATTGGCGTCCCATCCGATCACCGCGGTCGCCTCGCCCTGGGGCGGCACGGTGACGGGCGCGGAGCCGGGGTCGGTCGCCAGGAAGGACGAACCGGACCGCACCTCGACGTCGAGAGCATGACCGTTCTGGTCGGCGAAGGCGATGTCGGGATACCCCTCGACCACGCACGGCTCCTCGCTGACGTTCATCAGACGGATGCTCTGGGCACGGTGCCCCGTGGCCCCGTCGGCGGTGCCGAGCAGCAGCGTGGCCCGGTCGGGGGTGCAAGCGTCCGCGGGGAGCTGCGGTGTCGAGGCCCCCGGGGCCCGCTCCGGCACCGGATCGCCCATGGCCGTCGGATCGACGAAGGCTCCGGAATCGTCGGTGGTGCCCTGCAGCGCGGCGTTCTCCTCGATGATCTGGCGCTGCCACGCGGCATCGGCCAGGCTCCCGACGACGACGAGAGAGACCACGCTCGCGAGAGCGAGACCGAGGAGGCGCGGGGACCACGGCCGCGCGGGTTCTCCGCAGGCTCTCCGCGAAAGCGCCCAGGCGGGGATCCAGCCCCAGGCGAGTCCCCAGTAGGCGGTGTCTGGAGCGGACTCCACGACCGCCGCGGTCAGACCGTGCACGCCGGAGAGAGGGAGGAAGGACAGCACCCGGGTGACGTCGTCGCACAGCCCGACGGCCGTACCGGCGAGGACGGCGCCGAACCAGAGCACGAGGAACGCGGGAGCCCGGCCGACGCCCTGCGCGCCGCGTGCCACGACCCAGACGACGCTGCACAGGACGGCCGCCGTCATGGCCAGCACCGGGACGTCCCACGCGCCGGGGAGCAGCCAGGCGTGACTCTGCAGCGGGCCGATACCGACGAAGCTCAGCACTCGCGTCAGCACGATGTCGGAACCGGTCAGTCGGGCGATGGCGCCGGAGACGATCCACAGTGCGCCGAGGAGCAGCCCGGCGAGCAGCCCCGCCGTCGACGGCGGCCTCGTGCGACCGTCTCGGGCGCTCGGGAGGGCGGCGGTCGACGGGGGAGCGGAGGCCATGCCTCATCCTAGGGGCGCTCAGCGACGCCGGTCGGGATCCAGCCCCATGCGGATCCGCGTCCGCTTGCGTTCGATCAGGATGAACACGACTCCGAGGACCCAGAGCGGGATCAGGGTGAGGAACGCGACACGGAACGCGTCGAGCGTGTAGGTGTCCGGGGTGCCGGCGCCCTGGGCGTCGAGGAGGAGACCGATCACGAACACGGCGATCAGGGCAGCGATGAAGCCTCCCGCGTTCGTCACGCCGGTGGCCGTGCTGAGGCGATGCACGGGGTTGTGCGTGCGGGCGTGGTCGAAGGCGATCATCGACGCGGGGCCGCCGGTCGCCAGAGCGACCGCCAGGACCCAGAGCAGCCAGTCCGGGGCGGGGCCGGGGAGGGCGATGACCGCGATCCAGGCCGCCATCTGCACGCCGACCGCGGGGAGGACGAGGGCGAGCGAGCGGTGGTTCGGCAGGCGGCGGGAGAGATCGCCGATGATCGGGCCAAGGATCATGCCCGCGACCACGTAGATCGAGATGATCCCCGCCGCGTGGGCGGTGGTCAGGCCCTCGCCGGCCGTGAGGAACGGCATGCCCCACAGCAGCACGAACACCGTGCCGGCGAACGGTGTGGTGAAGTGCGACCAGAACGCGAGCCGTGTGCCGGGATGTGCCCAGGCCGCCCGGATGCCGACGCCCGTGTCGATCGCCGACGTCACGACACGCACGACTCCGGTGTCCGTGTTCACCGAGACGTCCGGACCGCTCTCGGCGGGGTTGTTGCGCACGATGAGCCACACGAGGATCGTGAAGAGCAGGCCGAGACCGGCGATGCTGCCGAACGTGATCGACCAGGTGGTGGCGTGCAGCAGGGCGGCGACCGGCACCAGCGCGATCAGCTGCCCCGCCTGCCCGATGATCCCGGTGAACTGGACCATGACGGGGCCGCGCTGCGCGGGGAACCATGTGGCCACCAGTCGCAGCACGGCGGGGAACACGGCGGCGTCGCCGGCTCCGAGGAGGACACGCGCGACGATCGCGATGCCGATGCTGGGGGAGAGGGCCATGGTGAGCTGTCCGGCCGCCATGAGCAGCATCCCCGCCGTGATGATCGGACGGGATCCGTAGCGATCGAGGAGGACGCCGACCGGAATCTGCATCCCGCCGTACACCGCGAGCTGCACGACGGCGAACAGTGCGAGCGTCGAGGCGTCCGCCTGGAAGCGGTCGGCGGCCTCGACACCGACGGCACCCAGCGATGTGCGGTTCGTGATGGCGAGCACGTAGGCCGCGACGCCGACGGACCAGATCGCCCAGGCCCGCCACCCCGGCGTGGAGACGGGGAGTGGGAGACCTGAGGCACCCTTCCACGCTACTCCTGCGTGGCGACGTCCGACGCCGTGGCTAGAGTGCCCGCATGACAGCCTCCTCGCAGCACCATGCCCTCGACTTCGTCGAGCTCGTCGTCACGGATCTCGATGTGGCGAAACGCTTCTTCACCACCGCCTTCGGGTGGAGCTTCAGGACTACGGCCCCGGCTATGCGGGCATCCTCTCGCCCCGCGGAGACGGGAGCGAGGTCGGCGGACTCCTGCTCGCGGACGCGCCGCGACCCGTCGGCGGTCCGCTCGTGCTGCTCTACTCCGACGACCTCGATGCGACGAGGGAGGCGATCCAGGACGCAGGCGGCCGGATCCTACAGGAGCCGTATGCGTTCCCCGGCGGCCGGCGCCTCCACTTCGCCGACCCGAGCGGCAACGAGCTCGGCGTCTGGTCCTCCCACTAGGCGCTGCAGATCATAGCGCGGGGGCGGAGGAGTGCCAGACTGCGAGGATGAGTCACGTGCCCCGCATCCCGGAGATGGACACCTCGCGCCTCCGCCTGCGCAGGCAGGCGATCGAGGACGCGCCCGTGTTCCGCCACCTGTGGACCGAACGCGACGAACGAGTCCCCCCGCACCGGCGGCTCGACCCGGACGGTCGCCCCGACGTGGACGACATCCGAGCGCATATCCGCGATGCCGAGGAGTCGTCGCTGCTCACCGTGGAACGCATCGACACCGGGGATCCGATCGGGTACTGCGGTCTCGTCTACGGCGGCGAGGGGGTGGGCACCGAACCAGAGCTCGCGTTCGAGCTGCTGCGCGCCGAGCACAACCGGGGGCATGCCACCGAAGCTGCTCAAGCCGTCCTGACATGGGCAGACGGGGCGGGCTTCGACCGCGTCTGGGCCGGCGTCTGGGAATGGAACCTCCCGTCCCGGCGGGTGCTCGAGAAGCTCGGCTTCGTCGAGTCCGGATGGGAACGCCCGTCCTCCGCCCACGGTCGAAATATCCTGACCGTCAGGACTCTCTTCGCCGAGTGAGAGGGCGGGCTCCGAGCCGGCGCTCTGCCTCACGTGACTGAGGACCCCACCGGCAGCGCCTCGCCGTCACTCGGGGGCTCCCGCACGAGGTGAAGGGCCTCAGATTTCGTCAGATGGTTGGGGTACAGCATCCGTGAGAACCTTCCCCGCGGATCGTCTTTGTCGCGGGGGAGATCGATGTGGGTTCGCTCGATCGCCGCGATGAGGACTTCCGTCTGCTCATCGGTCAACACGAGGAGCCCTCGTTCTCGCAAGCCCACCGCTGCTCGCGAGTCATCCGATGCCGTGAGGACGACCGCGACACTCCGGGCTGTGGCGTCCGGCTCCCAGGGGTGCGCGATAACCATGGCCGTCGTGATGGTCGCGGTCGGGATCTCCTTCGTGCCGACGAGCAGACGGGTGGCGTCGCGTGAGATGCGCGGCGGTCGCGAACGTCGCCGCACGACGGCGCTGACGATGATCGCCACGACCGCCAGCAGCACAGCCCCGAGCGGCCACGTCCATGCGCCGAGCGGTCCCGCCGCCACGGGGATGAGGAACGCGCCGATCATCATCGCAAGGAGAAGCGGCTGTCCGGAGAAGACGTGAAGAGCCCACCAGGGGAAGAGAGCCCGCGAACGAGAGGGCCCCAACGGCATCCACTCCTGCACGTCGACGTTCGGCTCGCTCTCCGGGCGATCGGACGAGTGCACCGGTTGAGGCTGCCGCCGCACTCCTTTGATGATCAGCGTCATGCCCACCACACCGAACACGGTGGACAGCACCCATCCGCGCAGCGGATCGTCGGTCTCGTTCTGATCCGTCCCCGCCAGTGTGACAAACCCCACCCACGGAGATGAGGAGAAGGAAGACTCCGTAGAGCAAGACGACCCGACGGAGCGGCGGGCCGTCCAGGGCTTCGGCTCCGTGCCTGGAGGCCACGAGGGGTCGCCCCAGGTCCTTCGCCTGGTGAGCAGGAGGCCGGCCGCCGCTCCGACGCATCCGAAAGACAGCGTCATTGCCGCCAGAACGCCGATTCGAGGATCCGCGATCAGGAATGTCGAAGCCACCGCCACCGCTGCGCTGAACATCGCCAGCGCCACGCCCACCACGATGGGCGTCAGCAGCCCTTCGCCCTTCTCATCGCCAGCGCCCATCCGCTCGCCCCACCTCTCCCCAGACTGCAGGCGGAGGATCAGGCCCATCGATCCAGCCGCGGCCCAAATGTGCCTGTCCCTGAGGATGAGAGTAGCGCGAGTGCGCTCCCAGCGAAGGCGTGCACCTCGTAGGATCGCGATATGACCTCCCCTCGCCGTGTCCCTGCAGACCTGCGGAAACGCGGGGGCTTTCGAGGAGCCGATGAATCGACCGCCTCGCTCATCCTCGGCCAGTTCTTCGTCGGTGGCTTTTTCCTGTTCATCGTGGCTTTCTTCCTCGCACTCGGTGCTGCGGAAGAGTACGACGGGGTGACGTCCTTCATCGGGGCGAGCATCATGGCCGTCGTGCTGTCCGTCGTGTCGATGATCACCGCCCTGGTGGTCGGCCTGCCCCTTCGCCTCGTCTCGGCGCTGCGCGCGCGGTGGCTCGCCATGGCGAGATCACCGTCCTCGGGGTCGTCGTCGGACTCGGCGCCTGCATCGTGTCGGTCGTGCTGGCGGGCGGAAGCGGGGGAGCGGCGTCCCCATGGTGGGCGTTCGTCATCTCGTGGACGGTCCTCGCCTTCTCGGTCGCGCATTTCGTCTGGCCAGGGCCACGCCGGCCGCGAGAGTCCCGAGCACCCCGAAACGACGACCAGGCCGCGTGAGCACACGCGGGGAGGGTCAGCATCCGGAGGACCCGGGAGCACGGGACGCCGATGAGCACGTCCCGACGCACACGCGGCGGGGATTCCTCATCGCTGCCGGAACCGGCGTCGCGGTGACCGGCGTCGGCATCTGGCTCTCCGCGAACTCCGGGGAAGAGGCAGACGACACCGGACGCCGCCCGGACAATCCCCGAGGGTTGCCCGAGTATGAGCCGGTCTACGACCGCGCGGTCACGGGTCTCGAGGTACCGCTCGGTTCGAGGACTGTGCCGATCCCACGGTCCGCGCCGACCGCAGCATCGCGGGGAGTGATCGCCGGACCGTGAGCCCTGTCATCGACCGCTTCATCATCCACCACACCGGCACGACTTCCGACCAGTTGGAGTTCTTCTCCCGCTGCAACCGGAGATCATCGGCTCCCACCTTCTATCTGCGACACGACGGATCGGTCATCGAGACCATCCGCCCGGGAGCGAAGCCGTCGTCCACCGGCGCGGACTGGAACTGGCGGTCCGTGGCGGTGAGACGCTGGATTTCACCGGAGCCCCGGAGTACACGGTGACCACCGCGCAGGTGGAGGAGATCGCGCAGATGATCGCGTGGCTCGCAGGCTTCGACGGCCGGACCCTGGACGGCGTTCCGGTGCGCTTCCGGATCGACCGAGAGCACGTCATCACCCACCAGGAGACATGGTCGGGAACGGAGTGTCCGGTCCGTTCCTCCAATCGCGAGTGGATGACATCGTGGCGCGGGCGGAGGAGATCCGGAGGGAGTCACGGTGACGGCACGGGAGCGGGCTAGTTGTAGTTGAAGCACCGACTCGAGTCCGGCGTCGACTCCGGCTCACCCTTGTAGAGATGAACCAGTTTGCCGCCGTCGCCTCGTCGACGTGCACATCCAGGAGCATGCAGGTATAGAGGACGCTGTCTTCGCTTCGGAAACCGGCGTAGATCCAGGTCGTCCCGCACGGTGAATCCGGATCCGTGGCCAGCGTGATCTCATTCAGAGCGCCGCCTGAACCCTCTTCCCAGGTCCCGGAGAAGTCAACGGCATCTGCCCCGCGCAGCTCCACCGCGGTGCGCGGCGGACTCCCACCGCACCCCACATCCCGTGGCCACGCAGTCGCCTGGAAGGTACCGTCCTCAGCGAGCTCGAGCGTCGTCGGCAGGTCGCTTCCCGCCCGCCATGTCCCGTACGCATCGGCCTCCGTCAGGCTGTAGTCCGACGTCCCGCACGCCGCCAACGAGAGCATGAATGCGGTCAAGAACGCGAGCGCACCGACGCGGCCGCGATTCCGAGGGGATGGACGGGTGGGCACAGGCCCATCATGCAGCATCCACCCGTGTCACCGCGGCTGGAGACCCAGGAGAGTGTCACTTTCCTCTACTGGGGATGAGCATTACCCGGATGAGTAGTATTCCTCGTCCATAGCGTCGTGCTCGAGCTTTCGATAGTGGAAGCCAGTCGGAGATAGCCACCCCGCCACGGTGAGGGGCGTGGCTTCAGCCGTGGCAGGGCGCGGCGGGCTGAGGCAGTGACACCAGATGGGCTGAACAGAATGTCGGCGACGGCCTGGTGCATGCCGGACTGCGCGATCTCCTCGTCGGTGTCGTGCGCAACGCCAGGGCTGCCGTCACTGAACGGCTGATCGTTCGACGCGCTGAGTCTCCGGACACACCGGGGCGAGTCAGATAGCCTGAACAAATCAGCGTTGGCGAATGTGCTGCGACAACGACGAAGCGGAAGAAACCGACACCATGGAACCACGCGCATCTCAATCGGACACTCGCCCACGGGCATTCAGCGCGCTTGTCGCGGGCCTCGTCGCAGCGTGTATGAGCCTTGCAGGCTGCTCTGTTCCAGCTAATCCCCTATGCAAAACATGGAAAATCTACGACACGCCACAGGAAGCAGCAAAGGACGCGGACGCGGTGGTCATTGGAACTTTAGTGAACCAGTCTGGAACGGAGGATTGGAACGGCGTAGAGATCAACGTTTGGCAGATGGACATCGAAAGTTGGATCAAGGGGTCTGGTCCGACGCAAATAGAAGTGGCGTCGCCTCCAGACACGTGTGGTCCATTGCCGACACCCTACTCATCGAGTGATCCACTTCTCCAGGCAGGAGACGAAGGCAGAGTCGCAGTCTTCCTGAGCAAGAGCGACGACGGATGGGTCGTGTTGAGCCCATTCCAGGGGACCATCTCCGTTCCAGCCGATGACGCACTTCCGTCGGAATGGCCGCCTCACGATAGCCCGAGCAGATGGAGCTCTTGACCATAAGCCTTGATCCACCGATGCGCTGAGAAAGTGCTTGCGGGACTGCCTGGTTGTGGCTGGTCCCTTTAGCTTCGCAGGTCCGGCTTGCCCTAGCCGTCGTAGCGGCCGCTCACGTAGCTCCGGTACCGGACTCCCCGGTGCTGCTCGTGTTGCCCGAGAGCCGTGTAGCTGTATCCGAGGGCGTCCGCCACCATGGGCGCTGGCATCGCGGCTACTAGCTCGTCGAGCGTGGTGTTCTTCGTCGCGAGGACGTCAACGCCTAGTGAGTTGAGCTCCGCCTTGAGCCGCTCGCGCGTGATGTGCCGCCCTGCGCGCGCTCCTGGAAAGAGGTAGGGGTTGGTGTCGACCGAGCCAGTCCGTGTTCGATCTCTGGAGGCCAGATGCTGGCGGAGGATGCCGTCAAACGGCTCTGGGACGTGGACCGGGTCTTCCGCGAACCTGATCCTCATGCCCTCGACGGCGTCATCGTCGACCGCGTCCAGCCGCATCGTGGCGATGCGCGTCAGCGGTTGGCCGAAGACCAGCAATAGCATGGCGGCAGAACGCGCCGCGGGTGAGAGCGACTCCTCCGTCAGGTAGTAGCGAATCCACTCGAGTCGCTCGCCGTCGGTAATGCGCCTAGTCTGCGCACGAGCGTGGCGCGTGGGGGCGTGGAGTGGGGGAGCGAGTTTGCTTTCCTTCGCGAACTGCAAGAACCCACGGACTGTGTATCGACTCGAGTTTCCCGTCGTGAGCCAGATGTCGACGAGGGATTGGGTGCAGGCCTCGAGTGAGATCTCCTGCTCCTGGAGCCAGTTCAGGAAGTTCGCTGCTGCCGTGATTTGTTGCTTCGCGTTGTGTGCAGCGGAATGAACGTCGCCGTCGTTGCTCTGAATCCGTCTGATGCGGTGTAGGTGATACCAGACCGCGTATCGTTCGAGCGCGCGCTTGTGCTCGCCTTCGAACGACTCAACTTTATTGCGGATCCATGCTTCGAAACGTGTGAACGCCTCGTCGCGAGGGGCAAGGACGCCCACCTCAACGAGCAACGCTCTGATGTGGGCGACGGCGCCACCTTGCGGGAGGGCGTCAAGAATGGCGTGGTCCGGCGGACTCTGAGCTTCCGCGAGAGCCCCGAGCACCGACCTGACCTTGGCGGAGCGAATCCAGGTGAGGACGCTAGTGGGGCGGTCCGCTCGGAGCAAGTGGTCCCTGAGCTGCAGGAGATCACTGCGATGACTCTCGGTGGGGTGCCCGAGCGCCTCGTTGAGGTCATCGGATAGAGCGCAACG
>NZ_JBFLUM010000017.1:0-19376 GCF_050470785.1 Microbacterium sp. NRRL B-14842
CTCCACGCGCGGCAGGCGTCCGATGGGGCTGTCCACCGCCGGCACGTCACCGGCCACGCGGCGGATGATCCAGTCGACGACGCGGGAGTTGTCGCCGAACCCGGGCCAGAGGAACCGGCCGTCCGCTCCGCGACGGAACCAGTTCACCTGGAAGATGCGCGGCGCGCGGTCGAAGCGCAGGCCCCGGCCGACCTTGAGCCAGTGACCGAAGTAGTCGGCCATGTTGTAGCCGCAGAACGGCAGCATCGCGAACGGGTCGCGGCGCAGCTCGCCGACCGTGCCCTCGGCCGCCGCCGTGCGCTCGGAGGAGATGTTCGAGCCGAGGAAGACGCCGTGCGTCCAGTCGGTGGCCTCGACTACGAGCGGCACGTTGCTCGCGCGGCGTCCGCCGAAGAGGATGACGTCGAGCGGCACGGCCTCCTCCCAGTCCTCGGAGATCTGCGGGCACTGAGCCGCCGACACCGTGAAGAGCGCGAGTTGGGGTGCGCCGCGGGACGACCGGAGTCGGGCGTCCAGTCGTTGCCCTCCCAGTCGATGAGGTTCGCGGGCGGCCTCGTCGGTCAGGGCCCTCCCACCACACGTCGCCGTCGGGGCGGAGCGCGACGTTGGTGAAGATCGTGTTGCACCCACAGCGTCTCGACCGCGGTGACGTTGGTCGACTCACCCGTTCCGGGCGCGACGCCGAAGAAGCCGGCCTCGGGGGGTTGATGGCCCACAGGCGGCCGTCCTCGCCGGGACGGATCCAGGCGATGTCGTCGCCGAGGTCTCGACCTTCCAGCCCGGGATCGTCGGGCGGAGCATCGCGAGGTTCGTCTTGCCGCAGGCCGAAGGGAAGGCCGCAGCCACGTGGTAGGCCTTGCCCTGCGGGTCGATCACGCGGATGAGGAGCATGTGCTCGGCGAGCCAGCCCTCATCACGCGCGATCACCGAGGCGATGCGCAGCGCGAAGCACTTCTTCGCCAGGATGGCGTTGCCACCGTAGCCCGAGCCGTACGAGTAGACCTCGAGCGTCTCCGGGAAGTGCACGATGTACTTGTCGTCGTTGCAGGGCCACTCGACGTCCGGTTCGCCGGCCCCTCCAGCGGAGCACCGACGGAGTGCACCGTCTTGACCCACGGCGCGCCCTCGGCGATCTGGGCGGGTGACCTCGTCGCCCACGCGGGTCATGATGCCGATCGATGCGACGGCGTAGGCGCTGTCGGTGATCTGCACGCCGATGTGCGACAGGGGGTCCGCCGACGCGACCCATCGAGAACGGCACGACGTACATCGTGCGGCCGCGCATCGAGCCCTCGAAGATCTCGTCCATCTTCGCGTGCATCTCTTCCGGGTCGGCCCAGTTGTTGGTGGGCCCGGCGTCCTCCTCGCGCTCCGAGGCGATGAAGGTGCGGGCTTCGGTGCGGGCGACGTCGCTGGGGTGCGAGCGCGCCAGGTACGAGCCGGGGCGCCACTCGGGGTTCAGCTTGATGAGCTTGCCCTCGTCGACGAGTCCGCGCAGCAGCCAGTCGTTCTCGGCGCGCGAGCCGTCCACCCAGTGCACGGCGTCCGGCTGCGTGAGCGCGCGGATCTCTTCCACCCAGGCGGCGAGCTCGGCCATTGCGGGGGTGTCGTAGGAAGGGGGCGGTGCCGAACGTGCGCGTCGGGGCGACAGGGGACGTGCGAGGGGTGAGGACTTCGGCCATGGCCATGACTGCTCCTTCGAAGTGTGGGGCGTTGCTTCCATCTTCTTCGCCCTTGACGCGGACTTTCGGCCAAACCGAACGATAAGAATCGCTGTTCTTTCGCTAGACTCAAACAATGGCGTCCTCCGGCATCCACCTCACGACCCTCGGCCACCGCATCCGGCACCGCCGCCTGGAGAAGGGGTACACCCTCGACGAGCTCGGCGCCCCTCGTCGGCGTCGCCGGCTCCCAGCTCAGCCTCATCGAGAACGGCAAGCGCGAGCCCAAGCTCTCCCTCCTCCAGGCGATCGCCCAGGCCACCGGCACCGAAGTGACCGACCTCATCTCCGGCGAGCCGCCGAACCGGCGTGCCGCTCTGGAGATCGAGCTGGAGCGGGCCCAGGAGAGCCCGGTGTTCCGTCAGCTCGGTGTCTCCCCGGTCCGCGTCACGAAGGGCATGAGCGACGAGACCATCGAGTCCATCCTCGGCCTCCACCGCGAGCTGCAGCGCCGCGAGCGCGAGGCCATCGCCACCCCGGAGGAGGCCCGCCGCGCCAACACGGAGCTGCGACTGCGGATGCGCGCGCAGAACAACTACCTCCCGGACATCGAGAAGCTCGCGGAGAAGCAGCTCAAGGCCGCCGGCCATTCGCAGGGCGCTCTGACCCACCGCACCGTGAGCATCATGGCCGAGAAGCTCGGCTTCGAACTCATCTACGTCAACGATCTGCCGCACTCGACGCGCTCGGTCACCGATCTCGAGAACGGCCGCATCTACCTGCCCCCCGCCTCGATCCCCGGTGGACACGGCCTGCGGTCGATGGCACTGCAGGCCATGGCGCATCGACTGCTCGGGCACACCCCGCCGACGGACTACGCCGACTTCCTGCAGCAGCGGTTGGAGATCAACTACTTCGCCGCGTGCTGCCTGATGCCGGAGACCGCCGCGGTGGCCTTCCTGCAGCAGGCGAAGAAGGACCGCAACCTCGCGGTGGAGGACTTCCGCGACGGGTTCGGCGTGACGCACGAAGCGGCCGGCATGCGCATGACGAACCTGCTCACGCAGCACCTCGGCATGTCGCTGCACTTCCTGCGCGTCGACTCGACCGGAGCCATCACTCGCGTCTACGAGAACGACGACCTGCCCCTGCCGATGGACGTGACGGGAGCGGTGGAGGGGCAGCGCGTGTGCCGGAAGTTCCAGGCCCGCTCCGCCTTCACGGAGCAGAACCGCACCGTCGAGCACCACCAGTACACGGACACCCCGTCCGGCACGTTCTGGTGCTCCACGCAGACCGGGTCGTCGAGCGAGGGCGAGTTCTCCGTCACGGTCGGCGTGCCGTTCGACGACGCCCGGTGGTGGCGGGGACGCGAGACGAACGACAGGGCGGTGTCGACCTGCCCCGACGAGGCGTGCTGCCGCCGCCCGTCGGCCGAGCTCACGGAGCGCTGAAGGGACGGGCGTGGCCGAGCGCCCGCGTGCACACCCCACATGTTCTCGCCGCTCCCCCGCGGCATGTTCCCCGGCGTGGACGACAACGAGGTCTACAACTTCCTCGGCCGCCACGCGAGTGAGTGACCCGCCGACCCACCCCCTTGCGTCCACCCCGGCCCGTTACGCGCTGCCGTAGGGGGCCGGGAGGCACGGAAAGGGGTGGGTCGACGAGGGGCTCAGGCGATGAAGGCCGCGAAGCGGGCGAGTGCGGCGGTGACGGCGGCGGGGTCCTCGGGGGGCTCGAAGAGAGTCGGAGGGGTGGTGTGCGCGGCGGCGGCGTGGGTCCAGCAGCCGATCACGCGGCCGTGCTCCACCACGGTCGCCCGGACCATCCCGTTCTTCCCCGGCCCGACGGCGGCGAGGTATTCCGGAGCGCACACGACGGTGCGGTCGGCATAAGAGATGTAGTACTCGTCGAAGGCACCGAGGGCGAACACGGACGGCCGGCCCGCCGCGCGCCGGGGCGGGGGTGCTCCCGACGAAGACCCCCTCCTCGACCTCGGTCACCCGGGGTGGCCGCCCGCTCCGCCGCCTCCCGGGACCGCCCGAGCGTCAGCCCCGACCACCACGCGAAGTCCGCGACCCCGGCGGGCCCGTGCCCCTCGACATAGCGGACGAACAGCTCGGCCAGCGGGTCGTCCGGGCGGGCGTGGTCGCGGATGTGGTCCGCCGCGAGCACGAACCGCTGCTCCCGCGTGATGCCCTCCCGCGGCACGACCGGCCCCTGCACGAGCACGCGGAGACTGTCATCGCGAACAGCAGGTGGATGCCGCGCTGCCCCGATGGGTCGATGCCGATGCCCTCGAGCACCGCGAAGATCTCGCTCCGGGTGAGCCGCCGTCACGGAGCCGCGGCGTGAGCTCCCGGACGACCGCGTCGATCATGGCGTCGTCGATGCCGAGCTGCCGCTGTCGGGAGGCCGCCTGCTGCTGCTGTCGCGCGGCCGTGACCTCCAGCACCCACCCGAGATCCCGCGCGGGGATCGTGTGGAGCGTCCCCCCGCATGGTCCAGGCCCGGACGAGGTCCCCGCGGTCGAACGCGGCATCGACGTCGCGGAGGCGTACGTCGCCCTTCGTCCGCACAGCCAGCGCCCACCGTCCGGCCGTGAAGTCCTGGCTCTGCACCGCGAGCAGCCGCGCCGCCGCCCCCGCCACGTCCGCCTCCGGCGCCGTCAGCCCCTGCCACCGCAGCCGCTCCTCCCGCCACTGTGAGGTCTTCATGCCCCTCATCATGCCGCGACCCACCCCCTTTCGCGTGCCCCGGCCCCGTGCGTGCGGACGCAGGGGGCCGGGTCGAGCGGAAGGGGTGGGTCGACGGGAGAGGTCAGAGGGTGACTTCGCGGCGGGTGGGGAGGACGACGGGGTGCGAACCCGCCATGGTCTCCAGCACCCGGATGACCTGGCAGGAGTATCCGAACTCGTTGTCGTACCAGACGTAGAGGATGAGGGTGTCCTCGTCGGCGATCGTGGCCAGACCGTCGACGATGCCGGCGCGGTGCGAGCCGACGAAGTCCGTCGAGACCACCTCGGGGCTCTCCACGTAGTCAATCTGCTGACGGAGCTTCGAGTGCAGCGAGACACGACGCAGGTAGTCGTTGACCTGATCCTTGGTGGCGGGGCGCTCCAGCGTGAGGTGCAGGACCGCGAGCGAGACATCCGGCGTGGGGACGCGGATCGCGCTGCCCGTGAGCCGTCCCTCGAGCTGGGGCAGGGCCTTGGCCACGGCCTTCGCCGCGCCCGGTCTCGGTGATCACCATGTTCAGCACGGCGGAGCGGCCGCGACGGTCGCCCTTGTGGAAGTTGTCGATGAGGTTCTGGTCGTTCGTGAACGAGTGCACGGTCTCGACGTGGCCTTTCACCACACCGAAGGCCTCGTCGATCGCGGCGAGCACCGGGGTGATGGCGTTGGTCGTGCACGACGCCGCGGAGACGATGCGGTCCTCGTCGGTGATCGTGTCGTCATTGATGCCCTGCACGATGTTCTTCAGCGGGCCCTTACCGGGGGCGGTCAGCAGCACGCGGGCGACGCCCTTCGCACGGAGGTGCTGGGAGAGTCCGGCCTCGTCGCGCCAGCGGCCCGTGTTGTCGACGACGATCGCGTCATCGATGCCGTAGGCGGTGTAGTCGACCGCCGCCGGGTCGTCGGAGTAGATGACCTGGATGCGCGTGCCGTTCGCGATGATCTGCTCGGCCTCTTCATCCACCGTGACCGAGCCCGCGAAGCGGCCGTGCACCGAGTCGCGCAGCAGCAGCGACGCGCGCTTGACGAGGTCGTTCTCGGAGCCGCGGCGCACGACGATGGCGCGGAGCCGGAGTCCGCTCCCGCCGCCGGTGTGCGCGATGAGGATGCGGGCCAGCAGCCGGCCGATGCGCCCGAAGCCGTAGAGCACCACGTCGGTCGGCGGCGCCGGGACCGCGCCGACGGCCGGGGCCAGGGTCTCGGCCAGGTACTCCTCCAGCGGGCGGCCGCTCTCCGCATGCCCCTCCACGAGGCGGGCCACGTCGATCGACGAGGCGCCGGGGGCGAGAGCGTGGATGCCTTCGAGCACCGCCAGGCTGTCCTCGACCTCGAGGCGCTCGTGGCCGAGCTGGGCCACGCGCTCGTGCACCTCGACGAGGCCGGTGGCCGAGAGGCCGAGCAGGCGGTGGCCGTGCAGCGAGGTGACCACGTCGCGCTCGCGCTTGAGAGCCCCGATGAGCGGGATCATCCGCTCCGCCAGCTCTTCGCTCGCCGTCCATTCGTCGCGGTGTGCCGCGGAATCGTTCATCTGCGTCCTTGCATGTGTGAGCGCGCGCCGAGGTCGCCGGCGCGCGCGAGGTTGCCGGGGTGTTCGGGGGATGACTCCAGGGTACAAGCCGCGGAACCGCGCGCCGAATCGGTCGGCGCGGGACATCCCGAGTGCGCGAGTTTTACGTCTACACTGGTGGAATAATGAGCAGCGCACTCCTCGGCGACGACGCCGACCTCCTCCTCCGCGGTGGCCGCATCCACACCTTCGACGCCACCGATTCCGTCGCCACCGCGATCGCCGTCCGCGACGGGATGATCGTCGCCACCGATGCCGCGGCCGAAGCCCTCCCAGCCCGCGAGATCGTGCAGCTCGACGGCCGCACCGCGATCCCCGGCCTCAACGACGCGCACCTCCACGCCGCGTGGCTGGGCGCACGCTGGCCGCACCTCTTCTTCTCCGACACCCCGCCCGAGGAGCAGCCGACCGGCCGCCTCGTGACCACGGCCGGTGAGCGACGCAGCGCCCTGCGCCGCGCCTGGGCTCTGCTCGCGGAGCTCGGCATCACGAGCTACACGGAGCCGGGCATCGGCCCCGGGGAGGACGACGGGGAGACCGGCTGCTTCGGCACCGACATGCTCGAGTCGTATGTGGAGCTGCACCGCGAGGGGGCCCAGACCTCGCGCGTCACGCTGCTGCGCCTGTTCGGGACGATCGACGGAGAGAGCTCCCTAAAGGACTTCGCCGCCGGACTCCCGGTGCCGCCGCCGACGACCGACCCGCGCTGGCTCGCGATCCCCGGCGTGAAGATCTTCGCCGACGGCATCCCGCCGATGGCCACCGCATGGACGTCCGACCCGTACCCCGACGGGACGACCGGGCACCTGCTCACCCGCGGCGACGCCGATCCGCTCAGCGCCTTCCAGCAGATGATCGCCCTGGCCGCCGGTCGCGGACTCCAGATCGCCGTGCACGCCACCGGCGATCGCTCGATCGAAGAGTTCCTCACCGCACTGGAACGCGCCGGCGAGACTCCCCCGCCGCCGGCACCCCACCACGTCGTGCACGGCGACCTCGCGACGCCGGCGCAGATCCGCCGCGCGGAGCGTCTCGGCGTCGGGTTCGCCGTGCAGCCCCTCATCGCCGCGCACACGCACTCCTGGGCGGCCGTGCAGCTCGGAGAGGCCCGGGTCGCCGCCGCCTGGCCGCTGGCCGAGATGCTCTGCTCGGGGGCGCTGACCACCGTGACCAGCGACGCGCCGATCGCCACGCCGGACTGGCGACCCAGCCTCGACGCCTCCCTCGCCCTCCTCGCCGCCGACGGTCGAGCGGACGACGCCGCGACTCGGCGCCGGCTGCTGCGCACCATGACGGCGGACGCCGCGATCCAGGACGGTGCCGCGACCTGGAAGGGAACCCTCGAACTCGGCAGGGTCGCGGACGTCACGGTGCTCGACGAGGATCCGTGCACCCCGGGGCGCCCGTTCGCCGCCCTCCAGGTCGAGCGGACGATCGTCGACGGTCGCACGGTGTTCACCCGGGACTGACCACCCGCGCCCACGAAAACGGCGGGCGGCATGTTCACGCATGCCGCCCGCCTCTGATCCCCCTCGGACCAGTCTCGGACCGCGGTCGTCAGACCGCGGTGGCCAGGAGCACGCGCGGGCTCCCCGGCAGGGCGACGGTGTCGCGCACCGCCCACCCGGCATCCGACAGCCAACCGCGCACCTCGGACTCGGGGTACACCACGGTGCCGTCGATCACGAGATACTCCCCCGCGTGCAGGGCATCCAGGGCGCGCTGCTCGTCGTCGTCGTCGAGGAAGAAGTCGAGCACCGTCAGCGTCGCCCCGTCGGCCGCCGCCGCACGGAGTCGGCGGAAGATCTGCGCGTTCTCCTCCGCGGAGAACCGGTGGATGACGTGGTTGGCGAACACCGCGTCGTACGCGCCCTCGGGAGCCGTGGTCGCCGTGTCCCCGACCTCGATGGCGACCCGGTCGGCGACGCCCGCCGCCGCGACCGCCTCGGCCACGCCGTCCTCGAACCCGGGAGCGTAGACGAAGGTCGTGTGCAGCTGCGGGTTGCGTGCCATGACGGCGAGGGCGAACTCGGCGGACAGACCGCCGAAATCGAGGGCCTTCGTCGCGCCGGCGAGGTCGACGAGCCGGCCGAACTCCTGCGCGTGCAGGCGGTTGTACGTCATGACGCCGGCCATGAACGTGCCCCACCGCGCGTCGTCCATCTGCAGGTCGCCCGGTTGGGTGGTGTCCACCGTGTGGGCGAACTGCAGCCAGTGCGGGTAGCTGATCTCGTCGAGGAAGGTGAGGAAGGGGGCGAGGTCGATCACCGCGTCCTCCCCGGTGAGGTAGGCGGACGCGTCGGGGGCCAGCGCGTAGCGCCCCTCGGTGCGGACGAGGAGACCCTTCGCGGCGAGGGCGTCGGCGAGCAGCCGGGCGATCCGCTCGCTGACCCCGCAGCGCTCGGCGATCGCCACGGCCGTGTCGGCGCCGGCGGCGACGGCGGCGAACAGACCGATGCGGCTGGCCTGGAAGAGCTGCTTCGCGGCCATGTAGCCGGTGGCGATGTCGAGGATGCGGGCGGCGTCGGGAGTGGGGGTGTCGGGAGTGGGGGTGTCGGTCATGGCGGATGCCTTTCGATATGTCTACGAATGTTGGAAATAAAGGACAGGAGGGGGCTGGGCGTCGATCGGGCGGGTCAGTCCGCGAGGAACCCGCGCACAGCGTCGCGGAACGCGGCGGTGTGCAGCGCCGCGAGATGATCCCCGGGGACGCGTCGCACCCGGACGTCGAGCAGCCGCGCGGCGAGCTCGTCGATGCCCGCGGCCATCGGGTCATCGGTACCGCCCAGGAGCAGCACGGGCATCGCCGGGGCAGCAGCCTCGGGCGCGAACGGCTCGGTCGCGAGCCCCTCGATGAGGTCGAGCAGATCGTCCGGGCGGTTCCCGGGCAGGCTCACCATGTGCACGATCATCCCGGACAGCGGATCGACGGGAGCCGGTCCGCCGGCGATCGCGGCCCGAGCGGCGGAGAGGTCGACGAGCGCGAAGGGCTCCCCCGCACTGAGGCCGCCGAGCACGAGACGCCGCACCGCGACACCCGGGTGCCGGGCGAGGTCCCACGCGAGCCGGGCACCGAGCGAGTAGCCGACGAGGTCGACCTCGTCCGGGCCGATCGCTGCGGCGAGCGCGTCGAGCACCGCGGAGGTCGGCACGGCTCCGAGCCCGGGGGCGTCGCCGTGCGCCGGCAGGTCGAGGACGCGGCGCGGTCGGTCGCCGAGCACCGCCGCCCACTCGCTCTCCGGCCAGTCCTGCGTGCCGCGCGAGGCGAGGCCGTGCAAGAACACCACGGGTCGTTCAGGGGGAAGGGTCATGACGGGCCGTCCTCTCGGGACCGGCCCCTCGCCCTCAGCGCAGCCGCGCGAGGAACCGGTCGATGTAGTTCTCGTAGTCGGCGATGCGGTCGCCGTCCGGGTACATGAGGTTGATGACCGTCGCCCCGACCGCCGCGGAGATGTACTCGTCGGCGAGCGGGCCGTAGTCCTGATCGCGGATCGATCCCTCGTCGCGGGCCGCCTCCATGCGCGCGATGAGCGAGGATCGCCACGAACCCAGGTGTCCGCGGTAGAGCTCGGCCAGCGACTCGTTCGCCATCGCGTACTCCCAGAGCGCCAGGAGCACCCGGCCCGCGGCGATCTGCTCCGGGTCGCGCGGCACGGTGGCCTGCAGGAAGCCCCGCAGCGCGTCGTCCGCCGCCACCGGTTCCTGCCCCGCGGCCTCCACGCCCTCGGACATCTGCTGCAGGATCGTCTCGAACGTCGCCGCGACGATGCTCTCCTTCCCGGGGAAGTAGTGCTTCAGCGCGCCGTTCGCGAAGCCCGCCTCCGCGGCGATGCTGCGCATGGTCGCCGCCTCGAACCCACCCTTCAGGATGATGCTCTTGGCCACCTCGACGATGTCCCGTCGCCGCTGGTCGTGGTCGATGATCTTCGGCATGGCGTCCTTCCGGCCGAGTCCGGGGTGTGGCGTGTTCCGGCCTGGAGCTACCGTACCGCCGCATCGGGCACCTCCCGCAGAGCGAGCCATTGCGCCCGGCGTTCCCGCTGCGCCACCGGGTCGGCGACGGGTGAGGCCAGTCGCAGGCGCTCGGCGTACGGGTGACGCGGCGCGCGGGTGACCTGCTCGCCGTCCCCGATCTCCACGATCTCCCCCCGGTACATCACGGCGACCCGGTGACAGACCCGCCGGACGACGCCGAGGTCGTGCGAGACGAAGAGGTAGGCCACGCCGGTGTCGCGCTGCAACTCGATGAAGAGGTCGAGGATGGTCGCCTGCGTGGTGAGGTCGAGTGCACTGACCGGCTCGTCGCACACGATCAGCCGGGGTCCGCGGACCAGGGCGCGGGCGATCGCGATGCGCTGCCGCTGCCCGCCGGAGAACTCGCTCGGATACCGGTCCATGCTCGTGGAAGGCAGCCGCACGCGGTCGAGCATGTCGCGCACGCGCGTGTCGGCTGCCTTCGCTCCGATGCCCGTCGTCAGCAGCGGCTCGGCGAGGATGTCGCCGATGGTCAGTGCCGGGTTGAGGGAACCGTACGGGTCCTGGAACACGACCTGCACATCATCGGCGAGTTCCCGTCGGGCCTTGCGGCCGAGGCCGCCGATGTCCCGGCCGTCGAAGCGGATGCGGCCCGCGGTCACCGGGGCGAGGCCGAGGATGGCCTTGCCGAGGGTCGACTTTCCCGATCCGGACTCGCCGACCAGGCCGAGGCACTCACCGGGGGCGATGTCGAGGGAGACGCCGTGCAGCGCGCGGAAGGCGTGTCTTCCGCGGCCGTACTCGACCACGAGGTCGTCGACCTGCAGCAGGGGGTTCACCGGAACGGCGTTCATGCGGGGACCTCCGTCCGGCGGCTGTCGAGCGCGGCGCGCCCTTCGGCATCATCGAGCGACGCGGCGATGAGCTCGCGCGTGTACTCCTGGGTGGGCGCGGCGAAAAGCTCGTCCACGGGCCCCGACTCCACGATGTCGCCGCCGCGCATGACGATCACGCGGTCGCAGATGTCGGCGACGACGCCGAAATTGTGCGTCACGATGAGCAGCGCCATCCCGTACTCGGCCTGCAGCTCCCGCAGCAGCTCGAGCACCTCGGCCTGCACGGTGACGTCGAGGGCGGTGGTGGGCTCGTCCGCCACGAGGAGCGACGGTCGACCGGCGATCGCGCCGGCGATGAGCACGCGCTGGGCCATGCCGCCGGACACCTGATGCGGGTAGCTGCGCATCACGCGATCGGGATCGGACAGCCCGACCCGCAGGAGCACCTCCCGCGCGCGCTGCCGGGCGGCGGCCTTCGCGAGCCCGTGCGTCCGGCGCAGCGGCTCGATGAGCTGATGCCCGATCGTGTACGAGGGGTCGAGGTTGCTCATCGGCTCCTGCGGCACGTACCCGATCGTGCGTCCGAGCAGGGCCTGGCGCTCCTTCGGCGTCGCGTGGGTGACCTCCGCGCCGCCGACCCAGATCGCGTCGGCGGTCGCCCGGCCGGTCGCGGGGAGCAGGTCGAGCACCGAGAACACTGTCTGCGACTTGCCCGACCCGGACTCGCCGACGATCCCGACGACCTCGCCTGGCGCGACGTCGAGGGTCACGCCATGCACGACCTCGGTCTCCCCCGTCGGCGTCGCGTGGACGACGTGCAGGTTCTCGACGCGGAGGGCCGACGCCGGCGCCTCGTGGCGGACGCTGCCCGTGGCGGGAGCCGCGGCGACCTCGTCGCCGGTCTCGAGCACACCGCGCCGCCGCCGTCGGGCCGCCCGCGGCGTGCGCACCTGCACGAGCTCGGCGAGCGTGGAGCCCATGATCGCGAGGACGGCGATCGTGAGACCGAGCGCGGCGGAGGGCCACAGGAGCATGAGGGGGTAGGTGAGCATGAGCCGGAAGCCCTCGAGCATCATCGCGCCCCAGCTCGGCACGTTCGAGTCGCCGATGCCGAGGAACTGGAGCCCCGCCTGAATGCCCATCGCGATGCCGGCCGTGAGCGCGGTCTGGATGATGACGGGCGGGTAGACGGCCGTGATGACGTGCCGGAAGATGATGCGCGCGTCCGACAGGCCCGACACGCGGGCGGCGTCGATGTACGCCTCGCCGCGGACGGCGAGCGTCTGCGACCGCGCGATGCGGAAGTACCCCGGCACCATGAAGACACCGACGGTGACCATCAGCAGCTCGAAGTTGTTGCGGCTGCCGGCGGCGACCACGAGGAGGATGATCATCCCGGGGATCGACTGGAGGGCGTCGCTGATCCAGGTCGCGACCCGGTCGAAGACGCCGCCGAAGTACCCGGCTGCGACACCCGACGGGACCCCGACGACGAGCGCGGTGACGATCGTGATGAGCGCACCCCACAGTGTCGTCCTCGTCCCGTAGATGAGGCGGCTGAGGATGTCGCGGCCGGTGGAGTCGCCGCCGAGCAGGTGCTCCGGCGAGGGCGGGGCC
The DNA here is from genome assembly GCF_050470785.1 of Microbacterium sp. NRRL B-14842. Lineage (NCBI taxonomy): Bacteria > Bacillati > Actinomycetota > Actinomycetes > Micrococcales > Microbacteriaceae > Microbacterium > Microbacterium sp. NRRL B-14842. The sequence continues at coordinate 12,393 of NZ_JBFLUM010000017.1, forward strand.
TTGGCTGCCGCGAGGTCGACGAGGTTCGGGTCCATCGGCGCCAGCAACGGCGCGAACACCCCGACGAGCACGATGAGCACGAAGATCGCGAGCGGGATGTAGCCGCCGGGGTGACGGAGGAAGCGTCGAAACAGGCTCGACCGGCGCTTCTGGGCGGCCCGGTCGAAGGCGACGCGGATGTCTGTCGTGGTCATGCGACGCGCACCTTCGGGTTGATCCAGCCGAGCACGAGGTCGAGCAGGAGGTTGATGAGGACGACGAAGACGATGGAGACCACCGTGATCCCGAGCAGCATCGGGATGTCGCCGTTCTGCGACGACTGGTTCGTGAGCTGCCCCAGACCGGGGAGGCTGAAGATCTGCTCCACCACGATCGCCCCGGAGAGCAGGCCCACGAACATCAGGGCGATCACCGTGAGCGCGGCGGGCGAGGCGTTGCGGAGGATGTGCAGGTTCACCCGGGCGGCGGACAGGCCGCGGCTGCGGAGGGTGCGCACCCAGTCCTGGCGGCTCTGGGCGATCACGGCATTGCGCAGCTGCTCCGACACGGCGACGATGCCGCCCAGGGCGAGGGAGATCGCCGGCAGCGTGATCGAGCGCAGCCAGCCTTCGACGGACTGCGTCGGCGGGACGTAGCCCACGGCGGGGAACCACTTGAGTTGCACCGCCAGCCACATCACCAGGACCAGGCTCACCCAGAACCCGGGAAGTGCGAAGAGGACGACGGAGATCCCCTTGATGATGCGGTCGAACCAGGTGCCGGGGCGGAGTCCGGTGATCATGCCGAAGGCGACGCCGATGACCGCCGTGATGAGGGTCGCGAGGGTCACGACGGAGAGAGTGACGGGGACCTTCACCGCGAGCTGCGCGCCGACCGGCTGGAAGTTGCGCCACGAGACGCCGAAGTCGAGCAGGACCGCGTGGGAGAACCAGTCCCAGAACTGGACGATCAGGGGGCGGTCGAGTCCGATCTTCGCCGCCAGCGCCTCTTGCTGCGCGGGACTCGCCGTGGTCCCGAGGAGCGAGGCGGTCGGGTCGCTGATCGCGAGGTGGGCGAGGAAGAACGTGCCGATCGAGACCGCGACGAGCAGGAGGATGCCGGACAGCACCCGCTTCGCCGTGAAGAGGAGCATGGGGGCCTCTCGAGGGTGAGGAGGAGGGAAGGGGTGCCGGGGCGGCCGCGTGGCGACCGCCCCGGCGGGCGTTCAGCCCTGCGTGATGTACCGCAGCGTCGGGAACATCATCCCCACGACGGGCTGCAGCTGGATGCCGGGCGCCGTGTAGTAGATGTTGTTCGCCTGGTACCAGACCGACCACCAGGCCTGGTCGACGAGGGCCTCGTTGAGCTCCTTGATGGCGGCGGTCTGCGCGTCGCCGCGCTCCGTCTGCACCTTCTCGACGAGCGGGGCGATGACCTCGTTCTTCGCGTAGTCGGGCTCCGGGTTGAACCACTGCACGCTCGTCAGCTGCCGGGAGACGGTGGCCACGTCGTTGCCGTCCATCGCGAGGAAGGAGATGAACATCGGGTAGTTCGGGGCGTTGAGCTGGTAGTCCGGCATCTGCATGTTGTCCCAGGTGACGGTGATGCCGAGCTCGTTGAGGGCCTGCTCGGCCGACGGCTTCCACATCTCGAAGATCGGGGACATCGGCATCGAGATGTCGAAGCCGTCCGGGTAGCCGGCGTCGGCCAGGAGCTCCTTCGCCTTATCCATGTTGAACGCGTAGGCATCGTTGAGCTCGGGGTCGTTGATGTCGCCGCCGTCGGGGAAGACCTGGTTGGTGGCCACGCCCGCACCGCTGCCGACCGCCGCGAGGACGGCCGCACCGTCGAACGCGTAGTTCAGCGCCTGGCGGACCTCGAGCGTGCCGAGGGGCTCGCTCTTCGCGCCGGTGTGGTCGGTGATGACGAGGCCCGCCCACCCGGAGACGCGCTGGGCGGTGTTCCAGCCCTGCTGCTCGGCCTGGTCGAGGTTGGCCACGTCGCCGTACTGCACGTTGATCTGTCCGCTGAGCATCGCGTTGTGCCGGGCGGTCGCGTCGGTGATCGGGTAGATCGCGAGTTCGGCGAACGGGTACGTCTTCGCGTCCCAGTGGTCCTCGGTCTTGGTGAAGTGGTACTCGGCGCCCGCGACGCTGGTGTCGCTGTCGAGCACGTACGGGCCGGAGCCGATCGGGTCGCTGCCGACCGTGCCCGCCTCGATGGACGCCGGGGGCATGACGTAGCTGCGGCCGAGGCCCATCAGGTAGAGGATCGTGTCGTCGCGCTGCGTAAGGGCGATGCGGACGGTGTCGTCATCGACCTTCTCGAAGCCCTTCGCCTTGACGTAGGCCTCACCGGACCGGGCGCCGGCCTTGAGGTACTCGAGGCTCGCGACGACGGCGTCGGCGTCGACCGGGGTGCCGTCGCTGAACACGGCGTCGGTGCGGATGTCGAGGTCGATGCTGAGGTCGTCGTCGGCCACGGTCCACTTCGTCGCGAGCGACGGGATCGGGGTGCCGTCGCTGTCGAGGGCGATGAGGGCGTCGTACACCGCGGACAGGTAGGGGCCGTCGAAGCCGATGTCGGCGAGGGACGGGTCCCACGAGGTGACGTCGAGGAAGTTGCCGATGTTGAGGGCGTCGGGGCCTTCGGCGCCACCGCCCTCGGACGGCGAGGGCGTTCCGCCGCCGCTGCAGCCGGCGAGCGCGAGGGTCGCGGCGACGGCGGCGGCGACCGCGAGGGGCATTCGTTTCATGGTTCCTTCTCTCGGGTGCAGGGGGTGGTGAAGAAGGTTCGAAGAGCCGCTGACCGGAGACCGGGACCGACGCCACTTCGATGTGTCGTGCTGGTTAGTCTACATGCGTGGAAAAAGAGCGCAAGCGCGTTTCGCCCTCTGGCCGCGCGGACCGATGCCTCAGCGCGCACCCGCCTTGCTCCCCCGCGCACACCCCGGCGCATCCCGTACCCCACCCGCCCGCACCCCGCGGGTGCAGGTGCGGGTACCGGGATCAATAACGCACCCCTGCCCTCCCCGCGCGGCCCACTTCTGATCCCGCCACTGCGCCCACCCGTCCGACCGGATCAGAAACACCCCTCGGCGACGCCTTTTCGGCACCCTTCTCATCCCGCACCGGGGTGAACGACGGCGCGAACGGGCCACACTGCCGCTCCCGAGGGCCACCGCACCCCTTCCCGGGATCAAGAACGCACCTCCCACCCGGATCCGAGGAGCACTTCTGATCCGGAGCGTGCGCGGGGCACTTCCGATCCAGCACGGAGGCGAGGAGCGCTTACGATCTGCTGCGAACACGAGGAGCACTTCTGATCCGGGGCTCCGGAGAGCGGTCCGGTCGCGCACGAGCGGCGGGCCCGGCGACCGCCACACAGCCGCCACCAGAAGCGGGATCAGAATCGGCCGCACGCCCTCCCTACTCGGCGCGTTCTCGAATCGGCACGCAGAACGTCACGTCCTGCGGGATCAGAAACGTGCCCGTGGGGCGCGCGCGAGGTGCGGAACTGATCCCGCGCCCGGAGTGGGACGCGGGGGCGGAGTGGGACGCGGGCCAAGCGAGTGCGGGATCAGGAACGTGCCTGCTGGGCGCCTGCGAGGTGCGGAACTGATCCCGCACGCGGAGTGGGACGCGGGGGCGGAGCGAGGCGGGATCAGGAACGTGCCTGCGGGGCGCGCGGGAGGTGCGGAAGTGATCCCGGAGACCGGCGGCCGGGGGCGGGGCGGACGCCGGGGGCGGGGCGGACGCCGGGGAAGCCGTGGGAGATACGAAAGGTCACCAGGTGCCGTCGGGGCGGACGGCGTGGTCGACGCGGCAGTCGGCGAGGGCGGCGCGGACCTCGGCGCCGTAGTCTCGGGCGAGGGCGAGGGCGGCGTGGTTGTCCTCGAGCTGCGCGACGCGAGAGGCACCGAAGAGTACGTTGGCCGTCGCGGGGTTCGCCAGACAGAAGGCGATGCCGAGGGCAGCCGGCGTCACCCCGAACTCCCCCGCGACCCGCGCGACCTGGGGGTACACGGCGAGGATCCGCTCACGGATACCCCCGACATCGGCACCGATCTTGCGCTGGGGCATCCATCCCGTGGCGAGGATTCCGCCCTCGAACACGTCGGAGGCCTGCAGCGCGAGGGTTCCGTCGGCGAACAGGGGTCCATAGGCGTCGCCCTCCGCCATGGCCCGGCGCGCGATGCCGTACTTGAGCTGCGCGAACGCGGGGCCGACCGCCCCCTGAGCGGTTGCCTCGGCGAGCGCCGCCCCGGTGTCCGCGATCCGCCAGTTGTTGATCCCCCACGAGTCGACCAGGTCGTCGGCGATGAGGGCGTTCACGTCGGCGACGAGTCGCGGCATGTCCGGGGCGTCGAGGTAGTCCCCCACCACGAGGGTGTCGAAGCGGTCGAGGCCGGCCCGCTCGAGCGACTCCTCGATCTGCCCGCGGAAGCCCTGGTGCGGCCAGTCCCAGAGCCAGAGCTTGCCGCAGAGCACGACGTCGACACGGTCCACCCCGCTCGCCCGGAAGGCCTCTCCGAAGAGGATGTCGGTCCGGGAGTTCTCGGCATGCGGCCCCATGTTGTAGTACGCGATGTCGAAGAATCCGGCATCGAGGTCGACCGCCCGCTGGATGAGCTGCACGGCATCGTCGAAGCCCATGCGGTCCCAGGTGTTCCACGATCCGAGGGCGAGCGGCGGCACCGTCGCACCCCGAGGAGACAGCGGCTTGCGGGGGTATGTCACATCGGGCATGAGGGCTCCTTCGCCGTCTCGGGGCACGGGGTTGCGTTTTTCTATGTTTGTAGAATATAACGGAGGAATCCCATCGGAACACCGTCAGTGAGGACGACCATGACCGCTTCCCCGCGCCGCATCCTCGTCACCGGAGGAGCCTCCGGGCTCGGCCGCGGCATCGCCAGCGCCTTCCGCGCCGCCGGGGACGAGGTGTTCCTCGGCGATGTGAACCTCGAGGCCGCCCGGGCCGTCGCCGCCGAGATCGGCGCCACCGCCCTCCCCCTCGACATCGCCGACGAGGGCGCGGTCACCACCGCCGCCGCGCAGCTCGCGGACGCCGGCGGGCTCGACGTCCTCGTCAACAACGCCGGCGTCGTCGCCGGCGGAGGCACACTCCAGGAGGTCGCGGTCGACGCGGTCGACGCGGCCCTGCGCGTCAACGTCCGCGGCACGTTCCTCATGCTGCGGGTCTTCGGCGGGCTGCTCGCGGCCGCCGGCCACGGGGCCATCGTCAACATCTCCTCCATCGGCGCCCGGCAGCCCACCCCGGGCCTCGGACACTACGAGGCCACGAAGGCCGCGGTCGACGCGCTCACCCGGACGGCCGCCATCGAGCTCGCCAGCTCCGGGGTGCGCGTCAACGCCGTCGCCCCCGGTCCCGTGCTCACGCCCCTGACCGCCGACTTCGCCTCGAACCCCGATGCCCGCGCCGCCTGGGAATCGCGCATCCCGCTCGGCACCATCGCCGAGGTCGACCAGGTCACCCCGCTCGTGCTCTTCCTCGCGAGCGAGGCCGCCAGCCACATCACCGGGGTCTCGGTCCCCGTCGACGGCGGCCAGCTCCTGGTCTGATCCCCGTCCCCCTCCGTGCGGGATCGATTCCGCCCCTCCCTGGCACCGCGGAGGACCGTTTTCGATCCCGCCACCCGCCCCGCGACTGGAGAACCATGACCCTCCCCACCACCACCCGCGCCGCGGTGCTCACCGCGCACGGCGAGCCGCTTACCCTGCAAGAGCTTCCGCTGCCCACCGAGATCGAACCCGGCGCCGCCCTCGTCCGCATCGCCTGCACGACGCTGTGCGGCACGGACATCGAGATCTGGGAGGGGAAGATGTCGTTCCCCGGCATGCTGCCCATGGTCCTCGGTCACGAGATGGTCGGCGAGATCGTGGCCACCGGGCCGGACACCCGCGACGCGCTCGGCCGCCCGCTCTCCCCCGGCGACCGGATCGGCTGGTCGGAGTCCACCTGCGGCGAGTGCCACGGCTGCGTCGTGCTGCGCGAGCCGGTCGCGTGCTCCCGCCGCGGCTACGGCTTCCTCCAGCGCGCCGACGTTCCGCCGTTCGCGACGGCCGGGCTCTCCGAGTACGCGTACGTGACCCGGGTGCCGCCACGCTCCTGCTCCCGGCGACCGTCAAAGGACACCTGGGCCTCCATGGCGGGCTGCGCCGCGAAGACCGTCCTCCGCGCGTTCGAGCGGGCCGGCCGGATCCGTCCCGGCTCCCGCGTGGTGGTGCAGGGCTCCGGCGCCCTCGGCATCTTCGCCACCGCAGTCGCGAGGATCGCGGGTGCCGGGCAGGTCATCACCGTCGGCGCACCCGCGGCTCGTCTGGAGCTCGCCGCCCGCTTCGGCGCCGACGCCGTCGTGGACTTCCGCGACGGGCCCGTCGTCGACCAGGTCCTGGCGCTCACCGGAGGCGAGGGGGCGGACCACGTGTTCGACTTCGCCGGAGCCCCGAGCGTCGGCCCGGACGCCGTCGGCATGGCCGCCCAACGCGGCACCGTGGCGATCGTGGGCTCGACCGGTCCGGCCGGAGACGGCTTCGCCCTCAGCACGATCATGGGCAAGGAGCTCACGGTCGTCGGCTCGCTCAACGGCGACATCTCCGACTACGCCCGTGCGATCGACTTCTTCATGGCGTTCGCCGACCGCTTCCCCTGGGACGACCTGTTCAGCGCCCCGGTCGGGCTCGCCGACGCCTCCGCGAAGATCGCCCACATGCACCACCTCGATGAGGTCAAGGCCGTCATCGACCCGAGCCTCTGAGGAGCACCATGACCACTCCCCTCCCCCTCCGCGAGATCGGCCGCAGCGGCCTGCACGCCTCCCTGTTCTCCCTCGGCTCCTGGCACACCTACGACCGCATGGACTTCGCCGACGCGGTGGCGCTCCTCCGCGAGGCCACCGACCGCGGCGTGAACCTCTTCGACGTGGGCGTGTACTCCGCGCCTGGCGCCCCGCCCGTCTTCACCGACGTGATCTTCTCGGCGATG
>NZ_JBFLUM010000018.1:0-26011 GCF_050470785.1 Microbacterium sp. NRRL B-14842
GGAGCTGGTAGAGCGTGTTGAACGGGAGGAACTGCAGGCCGTTGCGGGCGTGGAGCTCCTCGAACGGGACCAGGGCGTGGACCTCGTCCACGCCGCCGGCGGTGCGGTCGTCGCGGTAGTGGAACGGCTCGGCGAGCAGCTCACCGGCACGCAGGAGGCCGTAGTCGACCGCCCACGAGTCGATGCCGATGGACTCGATGTGCGGTTCCCGGCGCACCGCTCCGCGAGGCCGTCGAGGACATGGGCGACGAGGGCGTCGAAGTCCCAGTGCAGACCGTCGGCGCGGGTCACCGGTCCGTTCGGGAACCGCGACACGGGCTCGAGCTCCAGGACGCCCGGCCCCACTCGGCCGATCATCACCCGACCGCTCGTGGCGCCGAGATCCACCGCCGCGACCGCACGGACGTGCCGTACGGTCGCGGGCGAGCGGTCGTCGGTCATCGCAGGAATGCCGCGGCGACGCCGGAGTCGACGGGGATGTGCAGACCGGTGGTGCGGCTCAGCTCCGGGCCGGTCAGCACATAGACGGCGTCCGCGACGTTCTCCGGCACGACTTCGCGCTTGAGGATCGTGCGGTCGGCGTAGAACTGGCCGAGGTCCTCTTCCTTGACGCCGTACGTGGCCGCCCGGTTCGCTCCCCAGCCGGAGGCGAAGATCCCGGACCCGCGGACCACGCCGTCGGGGTTGATGCCGTTGACCCGGATGCCGTGCGCGCCGAGCTCCACGGCGAGCAGCCGCACCTGGTGCGCCTGGTCGGCCTTCGTCGCCGAGTACGCGATGTTGTTCGGGCCGGCGAAGACGGAGTTCTTGGAGGAGATGTAGATGATGTCGCCGCCGAGTCCCTGGTCGATGAGCACGCGCGCGGCGGTCTTCGAGACGAGGAACGAGCCCTTCGCCATCACGTCGTGCTGGAGATCCCAGTCCTTCTCGGTCGTCTCCAGCAGAGGCTTCGACAGCGACAGGCCGGCGTTGTTCACCACGAGGTCGATGCCGCCGAACGCGAGCACCGCCTGGTCGATCGCGGCCTGCACCGCATCGGCGTCGGCGACGTTCGCGGCCACACCGATCGCCACGTCGTCGTTCCCGAGCTCGGCGGCCGCGGCCCTGGCCTTGTCCAGGTCCGGTCGGCGACGACCACACAGGCGCCCTCCGCGGCGAGGCGGGTCGCGATGGCCTTGCCGATCCCGCTCGCGGCACCGGTGACGAGGGCGATGCGGCCCTGGTGGGACTTCGGCTTCGGCATGCGCTGCAGCTTCGCCTCCTCCAGCGCCCAGTACTCGATGCGGAACTTCTCGGCGTCGGAGATGGGGGAGTACGTGGGACAGCGCCTCGGCACCGCGCATCACGTTGATGGCGTTCACGTAGAACTCGCCGGCGACCCGCGCGGTCTGCTTGTTCGCTCCGTACGAGAACATGCCGACGCCGGGCACGAGGACGATCAGCGATCCGCGCCGCGGATCGCCGGCGACTCGGCCGTGGCGTGGGCGTCGTAGTAGGCCTGGTAGTCGGCGCGGTAGGCGGCGTGGAGCTCCCGCAGCCGTGCGGTCTGCTCCTCCACGGTCGCCGTGACAGGGAGGTCGAGGAGGAGCGGCTTGACCTTGGTGCGCAGGAAGTGATCGGGGCAGCTCGTGCCGAGGGCGGCGAGGGCCGGGGCCTTCTCGGAGGCGAGGAAGTCGAGGACCACGTCGCTGTCGGTGAAGTGACCGACCATCGGCTTGTCCGTCGACGCGAGCCCGCGGATGGTTCCGGCGAGGGCGGCCGCCCGCGCGCGGCGCTCCGGCTCCGGCAGGGCCCCCGAAGCCCGAGCGCGTGCCGCCGAACGGTTCGGGCGACCCGTGCTCCGCGATGTAGGCGGCGGCGGTGTCGATGATCCAGAGGGAGTTCGCCTCTGCCTCCTCGGAGGAATCGCCCCAGGCGGTGATGCCGTGTCCGCCGAGGATCGTGCCGATGGCCTGCGGGTTCGCCGCCTTGATCTCCGCGATGTCCAGCCCCAGCTGGAAGCCCGGGCGGCGCCACGGCACCCAGACGACCGGGTCGCCGAAGATCGCTCTCGTGAGCTCCTCGCCGGCGGCGGCGGTGGCGATCGCGATGCCCGAGTCGGGATGGAGGTGGTCCACGTGCGGGGCGTCGACCAGGCCGTGCATCGCGGTGTCGATCGAGGGGGCGGCGCCGCCCTTGCCGTGGAGGCAGTAGTCGAAGGCGGCGACCATCTCGTCCTCCCGCTCGACGCCCGGATAGACGTCGACGAGCGCGCGCATGCGGTCGAGGCGGAGGACGGCCAGGCCGTTCTCGGTCAGCGTGCCGAGGTCCCCGCCCGACCCCTTGACCCAGAGGAGCTCGACCGGCTGCCCGGTCACGGGGTCGATCTCGGTGCCCTTGGCGGACGTGTTGCCGCCGGCGTAGTTCGTGTTCTTGGGGTCGGCGCCCAGGCGGTTGCTCCGCGCGAGTAGTTCGGCGGCGGTGGGGTTCGTCATGCGAGTCCTCGGTTCGTAAGTGAAAATACCCGGTCGGCGCCGGAGAGTCAGGGGAGTTGCAGGATCCGAGCCGCGAACCGATCGATCGTCGAGGCGAACGCGGATTCCTCGGGGCGATTGAGATGGCCGTGGGTGGTGCCCGGCTCGACAGCGACGGCGACCTCGACGCCGGCGGCGGTGAGGGCTCGGGCGAATGTCTCGCCGGACACGCGGAGCTCGTCGGTCTCGTCGTTGACCATGATGGTGGGCGGGAAGGAGACGAGCGCCGCGGATGCTGCGGTGCCGGGGATGGCATAGACGTCCGCCGTCCTCGGGGTCGCCGCCGAGGTAGTTCTCATACATGCCACGCACGAAGTCGGGGGTGAACACGTCGGCGGAAGGATCTCCGTCGAGCAGGGCGCGCAGCTTTGGGCCGGGCGCCGCCTGCACCGCTTGCAACGTCGGGTAGGCGAGGACGGCGAGAGCGGGCACGATGCCGCCCTCGTGGGAGAGGCGGAGCGCCGCGCCGGTCGCAAGGTTGCCACCTGCGCTGGCTCCGCCGATCGCCCATCCTCGCGTGGCGACGTCCGACGTGGCGGCCCAGCGGAACGCGAAGACCATCTCGTCGTGCGGGACGGGGTAGTGCACGCCGCCGCGTTCGGGCGCGCCGAGGCGCGCGGTCCACTCGGGGGTGATCGGGGCGAGAGCGTAGTCCACGCTCACGACCGCGATTCCCCGATCTACGAACGCTCGTGCGACGGCGTCGGCTTCCGGCATGTCAATGTCGCCGCCCGCGAATCCGCCGCCGTGCGCCCAGACCAGGCCGTGGCCGCTCGGCGACTTCGAGGAGTAGACGCGCACACGCAGCGGACCGTGCGGGCCGTCGAGGACGTGGTCGCGGATGTCGTGCGCGGTCATCGGCTCAGGCCCCCCAGCCGGCCTGCACGCCGCCCACGCGCTCCTCCGCGATCCGCTGCCCGTACCCGGAGGCCGCGTAGGCCGCCATCGGGTCGGCGGGGAGACCCCGTCCCTCTCGCCATTCGGCCAGCGCCGGACGGACGTCGGTGGAGAAGGCGTCCATGAAGACGGCGTTCGCCGTCAGCACGTCCCCGCTGCGCTGAGCGGTCGTCAGGGCTTCGCGGTCGACGAGCAGCGCACGCGCTGTCATCTCCTGCACGTTCAGCACGGAGCGGATCTGTCCGGGGATCTTGTCCTCGATGTTGTGGCACTGGTCCAGCATGAACGCGACGTCGGGGTTGTTCAGCCCTCCGCCCCGGATCACCTCGAACAGGATCCGGAACAGCTGGAACGGGTCGGCGGCACCCACGATGAGGTCGTCGTCCGCGTAGAAGCGGGAGTTGAAGTCGAACGAGCCGAGCTTCCCGAGGCGCAGCAGCTGCATGACGATGAACTCGATGTTGGTGCCCGGCGCGTGGTGACCGGTGTCGAGGCAGACCATCGCCTTGTCACCGAGGGCGGTCACCTGCACGTAGGACGTCCCCCAGTCCGGCACGTCGGTGTGGTAGAACGCGGGCTCGAAGAACTTGTACTCGAGCACGAGGCGCTGGTGGTCGCCGAGGCGCGCGTAGATCTGCTGCAGAGAATCGTGCAGCCGATCCTGCCGCCTGCGCAGATCCGCTTGCCCGGGATAGTTCGAGCCCTCCGCGAGCCAGATCTTCAGGTCGCGGCTGCCGGTCGCGTCCATGACGTCGATGCAGGCCAGGTGGTGATCGATGGCCTTGCGGCGGACGGCCGCATCCTCGTGGGTGAGGGCGCCGAACTTGTAGTCGTCGTCCTGGAAGGTGTTGGAGTTCACCGTGCCGAGGGAGACGCCCTGGTCCTCGGCGTGACGTCGCAGGTCGTCGAACGAGTCGACGAGGTCCCACGGGATGTGCAGCGCCACGGTCGGGGCGAGCCCGGTGTGGGCGTGGACCTGCGCGGCGTCCGCGATCTTCTCGTACGGGTCGCGGGGCGTGCCGGGAGTGCTGAACACCTTGAACCGGGTCCCGGAGTTGCCGAACGCCCAGCTGGGCAGCTCGATGCTCTGCTTCTCGAGCGCGGCGAGGATGTCGGGGGTGAGGATGCTCACGATGCACGGCCTTCGTTGTCGGTGGCGGGTGTGGCGCTCTCGCCGGCGGCGGCGAGCTGGTCTTCGAGGTGGAACACCTCGGTGAGAGGGGTGGCGGCCTGATCGGGACGGCCGTCGAGGTCGAGGAAGAAGGGGGCCATCTCGGCTTCCCAGCGTGCGGCGACGGGGGAGGCGGCGAGGTAGGCCTGCGCGGCCGCATCGTCATCGGTCTCGTAGTAGCCGAAGAGCACGCCGCCGGCACCGAGGAAGAGACTGTAGTCGCGCCGGCCGGCGGCCGCGATCTCGCGGAGCATCTCGGGACGCACCGGCGTGTGGCGGGCGAGGTACTCGGACAGCAGCTCGGGCTTCACCTGGAGCTGGAAGGCGACGCGGGTCATGCGATTCCTCTCGGAGGTCCGGCCGGCGCCCGCGGGGAGCGCCGGCCGGAGGGCGACTCAGAAGTCGAAGTCGCCGATGTTGTCGGCGTCGAACACGAACGGGTCGCCCAGCAGGACGACGCCGTCGGCGCCGACGGTGTACTCGCCGAGGTCGCCGGCCTCGAAGGTGTCGCCTTCCTCACCGGTGATGTCACCCGCGATCAGGGCCTGCGCGGCGTAGGCGGCCAGGTAGCCGAGGTCGGCCGGGTTCCACAGCGCGAAGGCGGTGACGGTGCCGTCCTCCACGTACTCGCGCATCTGGTTGGGCGTGCCGAGGCCGGTCAGCGCGACCTGGCCCTTGAAGTCGGACGTCGACAGGTAGCGCGCCGCGGCGGCGATGCCGACCGTGGTGGGCGAGACGATGCCCTTGAGGTCGGGGTGGGTCTGCAGCAGCGCGGCCGTCTTGTCGAACGACGTCTGGTCGTCATCGTCGCCGTAGACCGTCTCCACGATCGTGATGTCGGGGTACTCGCTGGCGACGTACTCCTCCATCAGCTCGATCCAGGCGTTCTGGTTCGTGGCGTTGGCCGAGGCGGAGAGGATGGCGATCTCCCCGGCGCCGCCGATCTGCTCGGCGATGAGGTCGATCTGCACCTTCGCGATGCCTTCGGAGTCGGCCTGGTTGATGAACAGGTCGCGGCAGTCGGTGTTGGTGTCGGAGTCGAAGGTGACGACCTTGACGCCGGCGTCCCTGGCCTCGTTCAACGCGTCGCAGATGGCCTGCGGGTCGTTGGCCGAGACGACGAGGGCGCCGACTCCCTGCTGCGTGGCCGTGTTGATGTAGCTGACCTGGGCGTCGGGCGTGGCCTCGGCCGGGCCGACCTCGGAGAACGTGCCGCCGAACTCCTCGACGGCTTTCTTGCCGCCCTCGCTGGACGTGTCGAAGTACGGGTTGCCGAGGTTCTTGGGCAGGAAGGTGATCGAGGCGTCCGACCCGTCGCCGCCGCCGTCTCCTCCGCCGTCGGTGGAGCCGGCGCAGCCGGTGAGTGCGACCGCCGCCGCCACCGCGAGGGCGGCGAAGGCGGTGACACGCTTGCGTGCAAACGTCATTGTTCGTTCCTTTCGTCGGGAGATGCCGCGGATGCGGCGTCCATCGGTGCCTTCGTCGCTGTGGCGGCACCGGCGGGGGGTCTGCCCGGTCGGCGGCGTGCCTTCTGCAGCCAGGCCAGGAAGCTTGCGGCCACCACCGAGATCACGAGGAGCGTGCCGGTGATGATGTTGATGACGTCGGAGGTGACGTTCACCAGGCGGAGTGCACTCGCGAGCGCTCCGATGAGGAAGGCGGCGGCGATGACGCCGTAGATCTTGCCGCGACCGCCGAACACCGACACGCCGCCGAGCACGACGGCCGCGATGACCTGGAGCTCGAGGCCGGTGGCGTTGTCGCCGCGGGCGCTGCCGTAGCGGAGCGTGTAGAAGATGCCGGCGAACGCGGCGACCGCCCCGGACAGCACGAACAGAATGAGCTTCGTGCGCTCGACGTGCACACCGGAGAAGTGCGCCGCGTCCTTCGACAGACCGATCGCGTACACCCCGCGGCCGAACGGCGTGAAGTGCAGCAGGACCGAGAAGACCGCGACGAGCACGAGGAACGGGATCGTGATGACGGGGATCGGGGTCCCCGTGATCTTCGCCTTGGCGAGAGCCGTCCAGAACTCCGGGAAGTCGGTGACGGCCGCCGTGCCGAGCAGCCCGACGGCGAGGCCGCGGAAGAGCGCGAGCGTGCCGATCGTGACGGCGAGCGAGGGCAGGCCGACGACTGTCACGAGGAAGCCGTTGAACGCTCCGCCGACCACGCCCACGACGAGGGCGGCGAGGGCCGCGAGCTCGAAAGGGATCCCCGCCTGCACCAGCGCGCCGGTGACGACGCTGGACAGTCCGACCATGCTGCCCACCGAGAGGTCGATCTCACCGGTGATCATGATGAGGGTCATCGGCAGGGCGATCAGCAGGATCGGGGCGATGTCGAGCAGCAGGTAGGTCAGCGTGATGGGCTGTCCGAACCCGCGGATGCTGGACGCCGAGACGATCGCGACGAGCAGGAGCAGACCCACGATCGCGGCCTCGCGGGTGAGCAGGAGGCGACGCCACAGGGGCTTGTCGTAGTCGCGGATGACGCGGGTGGTCGCGGTGACGGTCGCGGTGGTCATGATTCGTCCCTCGCCTCGATGAGACGCCGTCTCTGCCGTACCGCGAGCACGCGGTCGAGCACGATGGCGCCGATGATGAGCAGGCCGACGACGGCACGCTGCCAGAAGTCGGGGATGCCGAGGATCGGCAGCGCCCGGTTGATGGTCAGCAGGAGGACGGCGCCGATCGCCGCACCCCAGACCGAGCCGATGCCGCCGGTGATCGCGACGCCGCCGATGACGGCCGCGCCCACCGCGTCCAGCTCCCATCCCGCTCCCGCCTGGGAGTTGATGGTGCCGTAGCGGGCCGCGTAGAAGACGCCGGCGAGTCCGGCGAGGGCCCCCGACAGGACGAAAGCGGTGAGCACGCGGCGGGTGACACGCAGGCCGTACAGCTCGGCCGCCGCCGGGTCGGAGCCGATCGCGTAGAACTCCCGGCCGCCACGGGTGTTCTTCATGTACCAGGCGGCGACGGCGAGCACGAGGACCGCGACGATCGCGAGGATCGGGATGCCGAGGAGCTGGCCCGTGCCCAGGGCCAGGAAGTCGCGCGGCATGTCGGACGCGTTCACGCGGTCGCTGCCGGTCCACAGCACGTTGATGCCGCGGTAGGCGTAGAGGGTGCCGAGGGTGATGACCATCGCCGGCACCTTGGCGTACGCGACGAGGGCGCCGTTGATGAGGCCGAGGAGGGCGCCGAGCACCACGGCGGCGACCACGACCAGCACGATCGGGATGCCCGGGATGTCGATGAAGAGTCGTCCGGTCAGGTAGGCGGTCAGACCCATCACGGACCCCACGGACAGGTCGACGTTGCGCGTGATGAGGACGATGGCCTGTCCCACCGCGACGAGCACGAGGATCGAGGGCGTCAGCAGCAGGTCGCGCCAGCCGTCGGCGCTGAACAAGAACTTGGGGTTGTTGAGGGTCGCGGCGGTCACCACGAGCACGAGGGCCAGGAGGATGCCGAACTCGCGGGCTCTGCCGAGACCGGAGATGCGCTTGGTGAGCGCGGAGACGGGGATGGCGGTGGTCACGAGCTGAGCTCCGATGCGTGCGTCGCGGCGAACATGACGTTCTCGGAGGTGGCCTCCGAGCGGGGGATCTCGGCCGTGATGCGACCCTCGCGCATCACGAGCACGCGGTCGGCCATGCCGAGGACCTCGGGCAGCTCGGACGAGATCATCAGGATCCCCATGCCCTGACCGGCGAGCTGGGACAGCAGACGGTGCACCTCGGACTTGGTGCCGACGTCGATGCCGCGGGTGGGCTCGTCGATGAGGAGCACCTGCGGCTGCGTCGCGAGCCACTTCGCGAGCACGACCTTCTGCTGGTTGCCGCCGGAGAGCGTGGCGGCGACGGTGTCGAGCGCGTGCGTCTTCACCTCCAACCGTGAGGCCCACTCCCGGGCGGCACGGTTCTCCATCGCCGTGGTGAGCAGGCCGAGGCGGGCGAGGCGCCGACGGATCGCGAGGGTGATGTTCCCACCGACGCCGGCTTCGATGACGAGGCCCTGCTTGCGGCGATCCTCGGGGACGAGGGCGAGCCCGGCGCGCATGGCGTCCACCGGGCGCCGGGCGCGGATACGGCGCCCCTTCATGTGCACGCTGCCCTCGCGGTACCCGTCCACGCCGAAGACGGCGCGGGCGACCTCGCTGCGTCCGGCGCCGACGAGGCCGGCCAGTCCGACGATCTCGCCGGCGCGGACGGAGAAGGAGATGTCGTGGAAGAGGCCGGGGCTGGTCAGCCCCTCGACCTCGAGCAACGGTTCGCCGATCGTCGCCTCCTGCTTCGGGAACAGCTCGGACACCTCGCGACCCACCATCTGATGGACGAGCTCGTCCACGGTGGTCTCGGCGATGGCGGAGGTCGCGATGTACGCGCCGTCCCGCATGACCGTCACGGTGTCGCAGAGCGCGAACACCTCGTCGAACCGATGCGAGATGAAGATGAGGCCGCGGCCCTCGTCGCGCAGGCTCCGGGCGATCGCGAACAGACGCTCCACCTCGACGCCGGACAGTGCCGCGGTGGGCTCGTCCATGATGAGCAGCGTGGCGTCGAGGGAGACGGCCTTGGCGATCTCGATGACCTGCTGGTCCGCGATCGACAGGCCCTCGGCGGGACGGTCGGGGTCGATCGTGACGCCGAGGCGGGTGAAGAGGCGCTCGACCTCGTGGCGCATGGCCTTGCGATCGATCCGTCCGAACCGCCCGACCGGCTGGCGGCCCATGAAGATGTTCTCGGTGACGGAGAGGTCGGGGAAGAGTGTCGGCTCCTGGTAGATCACCGCGACGCCGGCGGCCTTCGACTGCGCGGTCGAGGTGAAGTCGACGTCCTCGCCGCGGAGGCGGAAGACTCCGCCGTCGCGCTGGTAGAGACCGGCGACGATCTTCACGAGGGTCGACTTGCCGGCACCGTTCTCGCCGACGAGCGCATGGATGGAACCGGGGTGGACGGCGATGGTGCCGGAGCGCAGGGCGATCACCGACCCGAAGGCCTTCTGGACGTCGGCGAGCTCGAGCACGGGCGCCGTCGTGGGTGAGGACATCATTTCTCTCTCCATTGAGGGAATGAATCGTTTCAAACCCTGATGGAGTTGAGACTAGGGGCTGTGTTGACGCGTGTCAATACGGCGTGAGAGTCTGAGGCGATCCCCGCGGATGAGTCGTTTCAGCGGCGGGAACCGGAGGGAGGGCGCGATGGCCGTCAGTGTGCGGGAGGTCGCCGAGGACGCGGGTGTCTCCGTCGGGACCGTGTCGAACGTGCTCAATCGGCCGGAGAAGGTGGCCGCGGAGACCGTCGCTCGCGTACAGGCGTCCATCGACCGTCTCGGGTTCGTGCGCAACGACGCGGCGCGGCAGCTCCGTGCCGGGCGCAGCCGCACGATCGGGCTCGTCGTGCTCGACATCCGGAACCCGTTCTTCGCCGAGGTGATCCGCGGGGCCGAGGAGCGCGCCGACCAGCACGGACTCTCCGTCCTCGTCGCGAACAGCGACGAGAAGCAGGAGCGCGAGGCGATGCACCTGGACCTCTTCGAGGAGCAGCGGGTGACGGGTGTGCTCGTCACCCCGGTGGCGGAGTCACTGCCGCGGCTGGTGCGGATGCATGAGCGCGGTACGCACGCCGTCCTCGTCGACCGGGAATCGCAGGATGAGCGGTTCGCCTCCGTCGCCGTCGACGACGTGGAGGGCGGGCGCATCGCGACGGAGCACCTGCTCGCGGTCGGCCGTCGCCGGATCGCCTTCGTCGGCGGCCCGGTCGCGCTGCGCCAGGTCTCCGATCGCCTGAGCGGCGCGCAGGCCGCGGCGGCTGCGGCAGGGGTCGGGCTGGAGTTCATCGCGACCTCCGCGCTCACCGTCGAGGAGGGGCGGCGCGCCGGTGCGCAGATTCTCGACCGTGCCGCGGGGGACCGGCCGGACGCCGTCTTCGCGGCGAACGATCTCCTGGCCCTCGGCCTCCTGCAGAGCCTGGTGATGACCGGCGATGCCCGGGTCCCCGAGGACATCGCGCTCGTCGGCTACGACGACATCGACTTCGCCGCGGCCGCCGTGATCCCGCTCAGCTCGGTGCGGCAGCCGGCCGCGCTCATCGGCTCCACCGCGGTCGACCTGCTGCTGCGGGGCCAGGACGACGTGGCGCCCGCGCCGGAGCACGTGCTGTTCCGGCCGGAGCTCGTCGCCCGCCGCTCGACCACCGGGGAGTGACCGCGGTCAGGCCGGCGTCGGCGTGGAGCGCTGGGCGCTGGCGCCCCGCATGATGCGCGCCACGGCGGTGATGAGGAAGAGCTGCCCGGTGATCCCCTCGGCGATGGCCACCGCCTGCACGCCCGATCCGACGGGGACGAGGTTGCCGTAGCCCGTCGTCGTCAGGGCGGTGAACGAGAAGAAGAGCTGATTGCCGAGCGAATCGCTCGCCGCATCGCCGAACAGCGGGGTCGGCAGCAGCAGCGACAGCAGGTTGTAGACGAAGGCGAAGAACATGCCCACGAGGATGTAGGCCGTCACGGCGGCCAGGAGGGCCTCGACGTCGAGGCCTCGTCGGGTGACCTGGTGCGCGATGATCGCCCACGGCGCGACCAGCAGCGCGATCATGGAGGCGGCGGAGAGGGCGACGGCGAGGGCCGGACTGTCCGTGGCGAAGAACGCCGCGAGGAGGGCAGCGAGCCCGGCGGCCGAGAGCACGACCCACGACACCCGCTGCACGAGGGCGCGGGCCCTGGTCACGCGGAACACGATCGCGACCGTGACCAGCATCGCCAGGAACGCCCAGGGGCTGGGAACCGTGCCGGGCTGGGCCGCGCACAGTCCGTACGAGACGATGAGGAGGGCGAGCACCGCGGCATAGCCGAGGGCACCGCGCCTCGGGTCGGCCGGGGCGGCGAATCCCGCGCGGACGTGCGCTCCCGATGGCTCGGACATGGCGTCTCCTCTCGCGTCCGCGGGGGCGGGCCCTCGCAACGTGCGGCCAGTATCGCAGGGCGGCCGGCCCGCGCCGGGGAGCGTCCGAGACCGGCGGTTCGTGACCACGCGTCGGACCCGTTATGATGGTGGGGTGCATCAGTGCTCTCGAGCCGGATGCCTGGAGACGTCGCATAGTCCGGCCTAGTGCACCACCCTGCTAAGGTGGAGTCCCCTCACGGGGACCAGGGGTTCAAATCCCCTCGTCTCCGCACGGAGAAGCCCCGACGAGTCCGCTCGCCGGGGCTTTCGTGTTCGCGGCTGCGGGGGCTGTCCTCCTCACGCCTGCGTCCCGGGCGTCCAGGTCGGGTCGGGGGAGAGTGCGGCGGAGAGCTTCCGGCTGACCACGCCGAGCTGCCGCGCCTGCGCCGGCGTGAGGGCATCGAAGACGACGCGGCGGATGAGCGCCTGGTGGGCGGGAGTCGACTCCTCGACCTTCCGATGGCCGGCGTCCGTGAGGATGCCGAGGGTGAAGCGCCCGTCCTCCGCGTCGACTTCGCGTCGGACCCAGCCTTTCGCCTCCAGGCGAGTGATGGCGCGGGAGAGCCGGGACAGCGTGCTGTTCGCGTAGCCGGCGAGGACGCTGAGGCGGAGGGTGCGCTCCGGCGCCGAATCGAGGGCAAAGAGGATCCCGTGCTCGAAGTGGGTGAGCCCGCTCTCCCGCTGCAACTGCGCGTCGAGGGCCGCCGGGAGCCGTTCGAGGAGCGTCGCGAGTGCCGACCAGACGTCCATCTCTTCGGCGTTCAAGGGGGCGGGGGAGAGCGGCGACATTCCTCCACCGTAGCGGTTGAGCCATGCTCTTCGCTTGCTTGGGAAAGTGAACAGTGGATAATATGACTTGCTCAGGCAAGTGATGCGGGAAGTCCGCTGAAGCGAGAGGGAGACGGATGGAACTGGGGTTGCGCGGCAAGAGGGCGTTCATCAGCGGGTCGAGCCAGGGGATCGGATATGCGGTCGCGTCCGCTCTCGCTGCCGAGGGGGTCGATGTCGTGATCAACGGTCGTGACGAGGGACGCGTCGACGCGGCGGTCGCCGCCGTGGCCCTCGCGCATCCCGGTGCGGCCGTCTCCGGGATCGCCGCGGACTTCACCGATCCCGACCAGGTGGCCGCGTTGACGGAGAAGCTCGGTCAGGTGGACATCCTCGTCAACAACGTCGGTCTCTTCGGACTCGCCGACTTCGCGGACATCACCGATGAGGACTGGGCGCGCTACTTCGAGGTGAACGTGATGAGCGGAGTGCGCCTCTCCCGGGCTCTCCTGCCGGGGATGCGGGACCGGGGCTGGGGACGCATCGTCTTGGTCAGCAGCGAGTCCGGCGTGAACGTCCCGGCCGACATGGTGCACTACGGCGTGACGAAGGCGGCGATGATCGCCCTCGGCAACGGGTTGGCCAAGCTCACCCGCGGCACCGGCGTGACGGTCAACACCGTCCTGGGTGGCCCGACCTACTCGGAGGGCGTCGCGGCGAGCGTCGCCGCCGTCGCAGCAGCCCAGTCCGTCTCCGTGGACGTGATGAAAGAGGCGATCATCGGACAGAACACGACCACACTCCTGGAGCGCTTCCTCGATCCGACCGAGGTCGCGGACCTCGTCGTCTACCTCTCCAGCGTCCGGGCCTCCGCGACGAACGGCGCCGCGCTGCGGGCGGATGGGGGCGTGCTGACGGCGATGCTCTGACCCGAGCGCGTCACTCGCCGGGGCCCATGGCTTCCGGTATCCTCGCGGGCATGCCTAGACCCACCCAGACGCCGCAGCGCGAGGCCTTCGGCTCGCGGAACGTGTTCATCCTCTCGGCGATCGGCTCGGCCGTGGGTCTCGGGAACATCTGGCGCTTCCCGTACGTCGCCTACGAGGGCGGCGGCGGTGCGTTCCTCATCCCGTATCTGTGTGCGTTGTTGACGGCCGGCATCCCGCTGCTGTTCCTGGACTACGCGATCGGCCACCGGTTCCGGGGCTCCGCGCCGCTCGCGTTCCGACGCCTGCACCGGGCCGCCGAACCGCTGGGGTGGTGGCAGGTGCTGATCTGCGTCGTCATCGCGGTGTACTACGCCGTGATCGTCGCCTGGGCCGGCATGTACACCTGGTTCTCGGCCCAGCTCACCTGGGGAGCGGGCAACGAGAACGACTTCTTCTTCGTCGACTTCCTGCAGTCCGCCGACGTCGCGGAGGTCGGCCTCTCCGGCGAGTTCGTGCCGCAGGTGGGCCTGCCGCTGATCGCGGTGTGGCTGATCGTCATCATCATCATGGCGCTCGGCGTCAAGCGCGGTATCGGGCGCGCCAACATGATCCTGATGCCGCTGCTCACCCTCATGTTCGCCGTGCTCGTGGTGCAGGCCCTCTTCCTCCCCGGCGCCCTGGACGGTCTCAACGCCTTCTTCACGCCGAACTGGGAGGCACTCGCCGACCCGGCCGTGTGGGCCTCCGCCTACGGGCACATCTTCTTCTCGCTGTCTGTCGCCTTCGGGATCATGGTGACCTACGCCTCGTACCTGAAGCGCAAGACCGACCTCACCGGCTCGGGCCTCGTGGTCGCGTTCGCCAACTCCGGTTTCGAAATCCTCGCCGGCATCGGCGTGTTCGCGGCCCTCGGGTTCATGGCGCAGGCGCAGGGCACGGATGTCTCCGGCGTCGCGACCTCGGGCATCGGCCTCGCCTTCGTCGCGTTCCCGACGATCGTGTCCCAGGCGACCGGCGGGTCGATCATCGGCGTGCTGTTCTTCGGCGCCCTCGTCTTCGCCGGGATCACCTCGATGATCTCGATCCTGGAGGTGATCGTCGCGGCACTGCAGGACAAGCTCGGCTGGGCGCGGGTGCGCACCACCCTCGTCGTCTCGATCCCGCTGGCCATCATCTCCGCCGCGCTGTTCTCCACCACCACCGCGCTGTCGGTACTCGACACCACTGATGCCTTCGTCAACGCCTTCGGCATCATGGCGGTCGCCCTCGTCGCGGTGATCGTCGTGGCCTGGGTGCTGCACAAGCTGCCGCAGCTGCAGGAGCACCTGAACCGCCGTTCGAGCTTCCGCGTCGGCCTCCTCTGGCGCCTGCTCGTGGGCGTGCTGGCCCCGCTCGTGCTCGGGTACCTGCTGATCACCGAACTCCTGACGAAGATCGCGGAGCCGTACAGCGGCTACCCCGGCTGGTTCCTCGGCGTGTTCGGCTGGGGCATGGTCATCGCGTTGGTCGTCGGCGGAGTACTGCTGTCGCTGGTGCCGTGGAGCAGGCGCTCCCGCGCCAAGGACGACGTCGGCTACGACGACTTCCTGGACCAGGAGGAGTACGCCGCCGATCCGGAGACGACGAGCATCGCCGTCCCGGCCGCGCAGACGAAGGGAGCAGGGGCATGACCACCACTGCGATCGTCATGATGATCATCGCCATGGTCACGGTGTGGGGCGGCCTCATCGCCGCCGTCGTGAACCTCGCTCGGCACCCCGAGGTGGAGGACGCCGAGCCGGCGGTGCCGACCGAGCTCTGATCTCCGACCCGATCGCATCGGACCGGGACGATCGGGTGCCGGGAGGGCTGCGGCGACACGATGGTGGGGAAAGGAGGACCCCCGTGATCGGCACGCTCAACGCCCTGGTCGACCTCGTCGACGCGGACAGCGGTCAGGAGATCGACGTCGCCGCGTTCGCCCGCGCGCACGGCACCACCGAGTACCACCTGCGCCGGATGTTCTCGGCGCTCGCCGGGGTGCCGTTGACCGAATACGTGCGGCGTCGTCGGATGACGCTCGCGGGTGCGGAGCTCGCCGCCGGTGCACCGAGTCTGCTCGATGTCGCCGTTCGGCACGGCTACGGCTCGACCGAGGCGTTCGCCCGGGCGTTCCGCGCCGTGCACGGCATCGGGCCGGCGGACGCGCGTCGGCACGGGGGTCCTCTCCGCACACAACCTACGCTCCGGTTCCGCCTGAGCGTCGAAGGGAGCACCCCGATGGATGTCACCATCACCCACCGCCCCGCGTTCGCCCTCGTCGGTCATGCCGCGGAGGTCCCGCTCATCCACGTCGGCGTCAATCCGCACATCCAGGCGCACATCGCCGCCATCCCGCCGGAGGAGCACGCCCGCCTCAAGGCGCTCGGCAACGAGGAGCCCGCGGGCATCCTCGCCGTGACCGCCGACATCGATCCGGATGCCCCGGAGGGGACGCCGCTGACCTACCTGCACGGGGTGGCCGTGCGCGACGACACCGCGGTTCCGGACGAGCTCGACACCCTGCGCGTGGCGGAGGGCACGTGGGCCGTGTTCGGCGCGAGCGGCCCGTTTCCGGAGACTCTGCAGAATCTGTGGGCGGCGACGGCGACCGAGTGGTTCCCGTCGAACCCGTGGCGGCTGCGACCCGGGCCCTCGATCGTCCGCTACCGGGAGTTCACCGGCGACACGGCCTCCTGTGAGCTCTGGCTCCCCGTCGAGCAGAGCTGACCGTGGATCGGGTCGGGCCCGTGGGGCTCGACCCGATGTCGGTGCCCTGGGGCACACTGACCGCACGA
Organism: Microbacterium sp. NRRL B-14842; assembly: GCF_050470785.1. Lineage (NCBI taxonomy): Bacteria > Bacillati > Actinomycetota > Actinomycetes > Micrococcales > Microbacteriaceae > Microbacterium > Microbacterium sp. NRRL B-14842. Next base: position 16,040 of record NZ_JBFLUM010000018.1, read on the forward strand.
CGACGAAGCGGGGGCAGGCCATGACGGCGACCGATCCGAAGAAGACGCTCGATGCGTACCAGGCGAAACGGGGGACCTTCCGGATCCTCGAGGTGCCGCCACTGACCTATCTGATGGTCGACGGCGCCGGCGATCCGAACACCGCGCCGGCGTTCTTCGACGCGGTCGCGGCCCTCTACCCGCTGGCGTACACGCTCAAGTTCGCCAGCCGTGCCGAGCTCGGCGTCGATCAGGTCGTGATGCCCCTGGAAGGCCTGTGGCACGCGCCGGACATGGCGTCCTTCACCACCCGACGCGACAAGTCGACCTGGCTCTGGACGCTGATGATCATGGTCGGCGACCACGTCACTCCCGTCCTCTTCGACCGTGCCGTCGAGACGGTCGCGGCGAAGAGCGCGAAGAAGGGGGAGGAGCTCCCGGCGCTGGCCGCGGTCCGGCGGGAGGTGCTAGCCGAGGGGCTGTGCGTGCAGACGCTGCACGTCGGACCGTTCGACGATGAGGGCCCCGTGCTGGAGGAGCTGCACGAGCGGTTCGTCCCGGAGAACGGGTTGCGGATGCGCGGTCGGCACCACGAGATCTATCTCAGTGACCGTCGCCGGACGGCCCCGGAGAAGCTGCGTACCATCCTGCGGCAGCCGGTGGAGCGGATCACCTGAGCGCTTCCGCACCGCGCGTCCGGAAAGCAACCCCCTGATTCCGACCGCCCGCGGCGGATACTCTTCGAGCATGAGCACCGTCAAGCATGCGGCGCGCGTGGCGAAGGACTCCACCGCGTTCCGGCGGACCGCCCGCGCGGGTTTCGTCGTCCTCGGCGTCATCCACATCATCATCGGCGCGATCGCCATCACGATCGCCGCGGGTGGGTCGGGTGACGCCGACCAGGACGGCGCGATGGAGCAGGTGCGCAACAACCCGGTCGGGGGACTGCTGCTGCTCGCGATCGCCGTGGGCCTCCTCGCGCTCGCCGTGTGGCAGGTGGCGAGCGGGTTCCTCGCCGCCGACCCCGCGGAGACGAAGAAGTGGGGCAAGCGTCTCAAGCTCTTCGGCATCTCCGGCACGTACCTCGTGATCGCCGGACTGGCGCTCATCTACGCCGTGGGCGGCCGGGCGGAGTCCTCCGACGCCTCGAAGACCCTGAGCCAGGTGGTCCTGTCCGCGCCCGGCGGGGTGGCGCTGCTCGTGGTGATCGGTCTCAGCGTCGTTGGCGTCGGCGTCGGCTTCATCATCGGCGGGATCATGCGCTCCTTCCGCAAGCTCATCGACGTGCCGACCGGAGCCGCCCGCGCCGGAGTGATGACCCTCGGCATCGTGGGCTACATCGGCAAGGGCATCGCGGTGGGGGTCACCGGGGTGCTGTTCGTGGTGGCCGCCGTGACGCAGGACCCGGAACGCGCCGCGGGGCTCGACGCCGCTCTGCACAGCCTCCTCAGCCTGCCGTTCGGGCGGCTCATCCTCGGTGCCGTCGGCGTCGGCTTCGCGCTGTACGGCGCCTTCTGCATCGTGCGGGCCCGTCTCGCCCGCATGTCGTAGTCCTTCCGCCCGGGCCACGCGGAAGATGGGAGACTGGAACGATGAGCGCTTCTCCCGGAGTCGACGTGATCACCCCGCTGACCGAGACCGAGGTGCAGCGGATCCGCGAGGACTTCCCGATCCTGCACACCCGCGTGCACGGCCACCCCCTGGCGTACCTCGACTCGGGCGCGACGTCGCAGCGTCCGGAGTCCGTGCTCGACGCCGAACGACGCTTCGCCACCGCCATGAACGCGGCCGTCCACCGCGGCGCCCACACGCTCGCGGCAGAGGCGACCGAGCTGTTCGAGGACGCCCGCAGCACGCTCGCTCGTTTCGTGGGCGCCGACGACGACGAGATCGTCTGGACCTCGAACGCCACCGAGGCCGTCAATCTCGTCGCCTACTCCCTCTCCAATGCCTCGCTCGGCCGGGGCGGTGCCGCCGCTGCAGGCCTCCGGCTCCGCGAGGGGGACGAGATCGTCACCACCGAGATGGAGCACCACGCCAACCTCATCCCCTGGCAGGAGCTCGCTGCGCGCACCGGGGCCACGCTCCGGGTCATCCCGCTCGACGACGACGGGGCCCTCCGTCTGGATGCGGCCGCGGAGCTCATCTCGGAGCGCACGAAGCTCGTGGCCTTCACCCACGTATCGAACGTGTTGGGCGTGATCAACCCCGTCGAGACCCTCGTCGCGCTGGCCAGGGAGGTCGGCGCCCTCACGCTGCTCGATGCCTGCCAGTCGGCTCCGCACCTGCCGCTGGACCTCCACGCGCTCGGGGTCGATCTCGCCGTCCTCTCCGGCCACAAGATGCTCGGCCCCACCGGCATCGGGGCGCTCTACGGCCGTCGCGAGGTCCTCACCGCGATGCCCCCGTTCCTCACGGGCGGTTCCATGATCACGACCGTCACCACGACCGAGGCCGAATACCTGCCACCGCCGCAGCGCTTCGAAGCGGGCACGCAGCGGGTGTCCCAGGCGATCGCGCTCGCCGCCGCGGTCGACTACCTCTCCGCGGTGGGGATGGATCGCATCGCCGCGCACGAGGCCGCGTTCGGGCAGCGACTCGTCGACGGGCTCGATGCGATCGACGGCGTGCGGGTCCTGGGTGCGGGCATCGAGCTGCCGCGCGTGGGGCTCGCAAGCTTCGACGTCGCCGGGATCCACTCGCACGACGTCGGGCAGTTCCTCGACGACCAGGGCATCGCCGTGCGCGTCGGGCACCACTGCGCGCAGCCGCTGCACCGCCGGCTCGGTGTGACCTCGTCGACGAGGGCGAGCACCTATCTGTACACGACAGCGTCCGAGGTGGATGCCGTCATCGAGGCGGTCGCCGGGGCGATCGCGTTCTTCGGGAGGGGCGCATGAGCGACCTGCAGAGCCTGTACCAGGAGCTGATCCTCGACCACTCGCGCACGCCGCACGGCTTCGGGCTCCGCGAGGAGATCGCGGCGCAGTCGCATCAGCTCAACCCGACCTGCGGCGACGAGATCACCCTGCAGGTGCATCGCGGCGCCGACGGCGACGTGGAGGCGATCGCGTGGGAGGGGCACGGGTGCGCCATCTCCCAGGCGTCCGCCTCCCTGCTCGCCGAGCTCGCCGAAGGCCTCACCGTGGACGAGCTCGAGGTGCGCATCGCGGCCTTCCGCGAGGCGATGCGCTCCCGGGGCACGATCGAGCCGGACGAGGAGCTGCTCGGCGACGCCGCGGCCCTCGGCGGGGTCTCCCGGTATGTGGCTCGCGTGAAGTGCGCCATGCTCGCCTGGGTGGCGGCCGAGGACGCGCTCACGCGCCTCTGACCTCGTCCGCTCCTGTCTCGGACCGGGAATAGCATCGGGCGGCAGGCGTTGGCCCGAGCATGACAACTCTCGGAATCATCGGAGCAGGCAACATCGGCAGCCAGGTCGCCCGAGTGGCGGTGGCCAACGGCTATGACGTCGTGATCGCGAACTCGCGAGGGCCGGAGACCTTGGCCGACCTCGTCGCAGAGCTCGGGCCGCACGCGAAGGCGGCGACGGCGGAGGAAGCGGCCGCCGCGGCGGACGTGGCCGTGGTGACGGTGCCGCTGCACGCGATCGATCAGCTTCCCGCCGCACAGCTTGCCGGCAAGATCGTGCTCGACACGAACAACTACTACTTCGAGCGCGACGGGCACATCGAGTCCCTCGACAAGGGCGAGACCACCACGTCCGAGCTCGTGCAGGCGCAGCTCCCGGAATCGAGGATCGCCAAGGCGTTCAACCACATCTACGCCGCGGACATCACGACCGACGGGACTCCGGCCGGTACGCCGAACCGGCGGGCGCTGGCCACCGCGGGTGATGACGCCGAGGCTGTGGCCTTCGTGACCCGCTTCTACGACGAGGCCGGCTTCGACACGGTCAACGTCGGCCCGCTCAGCGAGTCGTGGCGGGTCGAGCGCGACCGTCCGGCGTACGTCGTCCGGCAGAACGCGGAAGAGCTGACCGCGAACGTCGCGCGGGCGAACCGTCTGCCCTGAGTCGGCTCGCGCCTCCGGTCTGGGATACCAAACTTGGCCAATCCCGGGCCGGGGTGCGAGAATGCCCGGATGGCGGGGGCTGTGGGGGTAGGCGGGGAACTCGAGTCGGTCAGGGTCACGAGGATCCTCCGAGACGACATCGTGCTCGGGCGACGCCCACCGGGATCGCGTCTCGTGGAACGGGACATCGCGGCCGAGCTGCAGGTGTCGCGTCTCCCGGTGCGGGAGGCGATCAGGACCCTGGTCGCGGAGGGCGTGGTGGTCGCACGACCGCGGACGTGGGCGGTCGTGCGGGAGTTCACCCATGACGACATCCGCAACTTCGCCGAGGTGCGGGAGGCGATCGAGACCCTCATCTTCGTCTTCGCGGCCGAGCGGCATGACGCCGCCGGGCTCGCACGCCTGCGGGATGCCTATGAGCGCGAGGCTGCGGCGGCGCGGGCAGGAGACGCCGAGACCGCGCGCACAGCGGCGGCGGAGTTCCACGAGATCGCCGTCGATCTGGCGGGCAACGAGATGCTGGGCGAGCTCATCGCGGTGTTCCTGACCCGCCTGCGGTGGCTGTTCGGACAACACGACGATCTGGCGGCGATGGCGGACGAGCACCGCGTCATCCTCGAGGCCGTCGCCGCGCGGGACGTCGAGGCGGTGCGCCGGATGGTCCCCGCTCACCTGGCCAGCGGACATTCGGCGGCCGAACGACGGCTGGCGCAGACCGTGACCGGCTGAGCGCGTCCGTCTGCGAAGACACCCCCACCGCGCGGAAGGCCGGTTGTATCCTTGTCCGGTCGGAGTCGGTCCGGTCTGTTCGTGCTGTCCTGGGGAGCGAGATGCGAAATCTTGCTGTCGTCGTCGGGGGAATCCTCCTGCTCGGCGGTGCTGCGCTCCTCGTCATGGCCGACCAGGAGCGTGCCGCGGACGTCGCCGCTGTGAAGGCCGAGATCGCTCGGATCGAGGACGTGCTCGACGAGTCGCAGACGGAGAACCTCGCCCTCGCGGAGCGTCTCACCGAACTCCGGTCCCGTATCGCTGAGCAGGACGCCGATCTCTCGGACACGACGGGCTTCCTGCCGTGATGCGCCGGAAACTGGCGGTGACGGTGTCGGTGGCCGTGCTCCTCGCGGCGGCCGTCGTCGCCCGGGCCGACGCGCTGGACCACGAGCGGGCGGAGGCGTTGGCGCAGCTCTCCGTTCTGGCCGACCGATCGCACGACGCCGCGCAGCGCACCGACCACCTGTCCGGCGCCGTCGCGCAGGCCGAGCAGGACACCGCGGATCGGGCCGCCGTGCTGGCCGTGCGTCCCGCGTTCCTCGAAGAGCTCTCGACGCTCGCGGCCGTCCTCCGTGGTGCGGACGGCAAGGTCGACACCGCGGCGCATCTCGCGTCCGCCCGGTCGGCTCAGGAGACGGTGCGCGCCGAGCGCCACGATCCCGACACCGTGGTCGCGGCGACCGCGACGGTCGAGGCGCTCACGCAGAAGGTCGGCACCGAGGTCGCAGGGTGGCAGGCATCGCAGAGCGCCGGTCCCGGCGGGCCCGTGTGGACGTCGAGCGGGCCGGACGGCTATGCGCGGGTGCGCGCGGCCCTCGACCGGGTGGGCGGCGGGGGCGTCGGGCTGTACGAGTCGTCGTCGTGTGCGGGCGGCACATCGCCGGCCTGCGCCAACAGCAACGGCTACATCAAGTACCGTGCCGACATCACCGGGTGGAGCGACGGACGCCTGAACTGGGCGATGGCGCACGAGCTCGCCCACATCCATCAGTTCCGGGTCTGGGGTGCCCTCACCTCGTCCGGCGCCTACGCGACGATGTTCGGCGGCGATCCGGAGTTCCTGGCCAACTGCATGGCCGTCGTCCGCGGCTTCCCGGGTTCGGTCGGGTGCTCCGGCGAGCAGCAGACCTGGGCCTCCGGTATCTGGGTCGGGGTCGTCCGCTAGCCCCGGCCCGACACGGGCTTCGATGTCGGAGGTGTGCGGCATGCTGATCCAGAGCCAATCCGGCCGAGACTGCGCGGCATCGGTACCGGTACGCTCGAGAGAAGGAGGTGCCGGTGGGACGGACTGCGGATGCCATCGCCGAAGGCGTCGCGATCGCGACGGCCGCTGCGCGCCTCGCCGTGAAGAATCACATCCTCATCGGCACCATCGCCGAGGACGGCGTCTTCGACCTCGACAAGTACGTCGAGGATGCCAGGGCTGCTCTCGGCGCGATGGCCGAGGAGTCGGAGGAGGCCGCGGCCACGGTCACGGCCCTGCGCAAGCGCGCCCGCGGTCGGCATTCCGACCCGGTCGGCACCCACGACTACCGCGACCGCGATGTGCGCAATCTCCGGAGGCGGGCGAAGCAGTCGCTCGGCGTCGCGCAGCGTCTGCGCGAGATGATGGATGACCGTGCCCAGCTGGAGAGCATCGTCGAGGAGGCGCGCGCGGCGGCCTGGGCCGACGTGCGGCACAACCTCGACCGTCGACTGCGCGTCGAGGGCATGCGACCCGATCAGGATCCCGACTACGCACGTATGCGTGAGGCGCGGATGCAGGCACTGCGGCTCGTCGACCTGCAGGCGCTCTCCTCGCAGCAGCGGGCCAGGGAGAAGCGGCGGAAGAAGCAGGAGAAGGTGGCCGCGAAGGGGAGTGAGCCCTCGTTTCGCTTTCCGGTCTCGTCTGTTGTAGGCTGGTCGTCGGCCCGCTGAGCGTAAAGCACCGCGGGTCCTGCGCCTCTAGCTCAATGGATAGAGCATCTGACTACGGATCAGAAGGTTGGGGGTTCGAGTCCCTCGAGGCGCACACTGTGTTGAGACAGTACGGAAACCCCGTCGCGGAAGCGGCGGGGGTTTTCGCTGTCCGGGGGCAGGTGCCGCGGTCAGAGCAGGCTGGTGATAGCGGGATCGCGTTCGCGAGGTCGGCCGCCGTCGCCATGATCGCCGACCGCATCGCGGCGACCGCGACGGCGGGCGTCACGTCGGAGCGGTGGCGAGGCTGATCGTCCGGGACATCGCGGGGTGGGCGAGACGCGCGGATCGCAGTGCGGGGCGTTCGTACAGCACCATCGCCGGGACCACCGCGACGCCGACGCCGCGCTCGACGAAGCGCAGCACCGCATCCATCTCCGCGCCCTCCAGCGCGAGGGTCGGGGTGAGATCGGCGGCCCGGAAGACGGCGTCCATCGCGGCGCGCAGTTCGTAGCTCTCGTCGAACTGGATGAGCGGGAGCGTGGCGAGGTGCGCCAGGCTCACGGACGAGCCGTGGGTCACCGGAGGGGCCGCCGCCGACGAGATCACCACGAGCTCCTCGGCGAGCAGCGGGACGTGCGTGAGGCTGACCCCTGCCGGCACCGGACCCTCGGACTGGGTCACGAGGGCGATGTCGACCGCGCCGACCGCGAGCTGCTCGACGAGCAGGCGAGAGCCGCCCTCCGTGAGGTGCAGATCGATGCCGGGGTGGGTGGCATGGAACGAGCTGAGAGCTTCCGCCACGAGGCTGATGCACAGGGTGGGCGGGGCGCCGAGTCGCACCCGTCCACGGCGGAGCCCGGCGAGCTCGGCCACCTCGTCGCGGATGGCGTCGGCTTCGGCGAGCATGCGCTGCGCGCGAGGGAGGACCGTCTCCCCGGCCGCCCGTCAGGGCGATGTGGCCGCGCGCGCGATGGAACAGCTCGGCGCCGAGCTCGCGTTCGAGGGTCGAGATCTGACGGCTCAGCGACGGCTGGGCGAGGTGGAGGTGCTCGGAGGCGCGGGTGAAGTGGCCGAGGCGGGCGACTTCGACGAACCCGCGGAGCTGCTCGAGGTTCATATCCATAGCGTACCCGCATGGTTTCCAGACAAACTATGCATTGGAGTTATTAGGATCGCCTAACTAGCGTCGAGAGCATGAATGCACCCGAACGTCAGATCTCCACCACGGTCCTCGTGATCGGCACCGGAGGCTCCGGGCTCCGCGCCGCGATCGAGGTCGCCGAGCACGGCGTCGACGTGCTCGCCGTCGGCAAACGCCCGCGGCAGGACGCCCACACGTCGCTCGCGGCCGGCGGCATCAACGCCGCTCTCGGCACGATGGACGCCGAAGACAGCTGGCAGCAGCACGCGGCGGACACGATCAAGGAAAGCTACCTCCTCGCCAACCCCCATACCGTCCAGATCGTCACCCAGGGCGCCGAGCGCGGCATCCGCGACCTCGAGCGCTGGGGCATGGACTTCGCCCGCGAGGGCGACGGCCGCATCTCGCAGCGCTTCTTCGGTGCGCACACCTACCGCCGCACCGCCTTCGCCGGCGATTACACCGGCCTCGAGATCCAGCGGACGCTGGTCGCCCGCGCCGAGCAGCTCGACGTCCCCATCCTCGACAACGTCTACATCACCCGTCTGCTCGTGCGCGACAACGTCATCTCGGCGCGTACGGCTTCGATCAGGCGGACGGCACGCGCTACCTCATCCATGCGGACGCGGTGATCCTCGCCGCGGGCGGGCACAACCGCATCTGGCGCGGACGTCGTCGAGGCGTGACGAGAACACCGGAGACTCCTTCCGGCTCGCTGTGGAGGCGGGGGCGCGACTCCGCGACCCCGAGCTGGTGCAGTTCCATCCGTCCGGCATCATCGAGCCCGAGAACGCCGCCGGCACCCTCATCTCCGAGGCCGCGCGCGGGGAGGGCGGCATCCTCCGCAATGCCCGGGGCGAGCGGTTCATGGAGAAGTACGACCCCGAGCGGATGGAGCTGTCGACGCGCGACCGTGTCGCGCTCGCCGCCTACACGGAGATCCAGGAGGGCCGCGGTACGGAGAACGGCGGCGTCTGGCTCGACGTGTCGCACCTGCCCCGCGAGACCATCATGACCCGGCTTCCGCGCGTCTATCAGGACGATGATGGAGCTGCAGATGCTCGACATCACCGCGGACCCGATCGAGATCGCGCCGACCGCGCACTACTCGATGGGCGGCGTGTGGGTGCGGCCGGACGACCACCAGACCGACGTCGACGGGCTGTACGCGATCGGGGAGGCGTCGAGCGGACTCCACGGCGCGAACCGTCTCGGTGGGAACTCGCTCATCGAGTTGCTCGTCTACGGCCGGATCGTCGGTCAGGCCGCCATGGCCCACGCCGCGGGGCTCGACGCCCAGCGCCGGTCGGCCGATGCGGTCGCCGCCGCTCGTGCCGAGATCGACGACCTCCTCGCCGCGGAGGGGCGCGAGAACGTGCGGGCTCTGCAGCGCGCGATCCGCAACCTCATGACGGAGTACGCCGGCGTGGTGCGGTCGGAGGACGGGGCTGAAGGCGGGCCTCGCCGACCTCGACATGATCGAGGGGCGCATGGAGGACATCGGCATCCACCCGGACATCGCCGGATTCCAGGACCTCGCGCACGCGTTCGACCTCAAGGCCTCCGCGCTCGCTGCCCGGGCCACGCTGGAGGCGGCGCGGGAGCGTCGGGAGACTCGCGGATGCCACAACCGCAGCGACTTCCCGGACACCGATCCACGCTGCAGGTGAACCTCGTGTGGTCCCCGTCCGCCGGCGTGACCCGCGAGGAGATCCCGCGATCCCCGAGGAGATCGCCGAGCTCATGCGCGACGTCGACACGACCGGCAAGCTCGTCGAGTAGATCCCCGAGACCCCGCTCTCGCGTCGAGACCCCGCCCTGCAGACGTCTGCGGGGCGGGGTCTCGGCGGTAGTCCGGGGTTTCGGGGAGGGAGTCAGTCGACGCCGAGGCCGACGGCCTCGTGATCCGGTTCCGGGTCGTCGCGCTTCGGGCCTTCGGCTCCTCGCCGGGGGACTTCTCGGTGCTGGGCTCCTCCAGCTCCTCGGTGCTCGGGACCTCGGCCGGGTCCGCGTCCTCCGGGGAGTCCGCCTGCTCCGGCGTCGTCGCCTCGCCCTCCGAGGTGTCGGACGCGGGGGTCGGCGTGGGGGTCTGCGCCTCGGGCGAGAGCTCGTCGTTCGCGGTCGGTTCGGGAGTGTTGTCGGTCATGATC
>NZ_JBFLUM010000019.1:0-15493 GCF_050470785.1 Microbacterium sp. NRRL B-14842
GACATCCGCTCGCGCATGTTCACGTTCGCGGACATCGTCAAGCTCGACGACCGGGACACCCAGCGCGTGCTGCGGGGCATGGACATCCGCTCCCTGGCTCTCGCCCTCAAGGGGGCCCAGCAGCCGATCGTCGACCTCATCCGCCCGCAACGTGTCCGAGCGCAACCGCGAGAACCTCGACGAGGAGGCCCGGACGCTGGGCCCGGTGCGCGTCTCCCAGGTCGAGGAGGCGCGGGCCGAGATCGTCCGGACGATCCGTGCCCTGGAGGCCGCGGGAGACATCACCGTGCAGCGGGCGGACGAGGACGAATATGTCTACTGACGCCTTCGCCCCCGCTGCGTTCCCCCGGCTCGGCGGCTCCGACCACCGGGCGGAACAGGAGCGCGCCCGCCGCCGCGGGTACGCGGAGGGACACGCCGCGGGCTTCCGGGCGGGCGCGGCCGACGCCGACGCCGCCCGTCGCGGCGCCGAGGCCGAGCTGGCCGAACGGGAGCGCGCCCGCGCCGCGGACGTCGCCGCCGCCGTCGCCGCCCTGCACGCCGCCGCGCGGTCCCTCGCCGCCCGAGAGGCGGAGCTGGAGTCCGCTGCGACGAGCCAGGTGCACTCCCATGCGATCGACCTCGCGGAACTGATCATCGCCGCGGAGCTGAGCGACGCAGGAGCGTCGGCCGCCGCCGCGGCCCGCCGCGCCCTGAGCGCGACCGATGCGGCCGCCGTACGTCGCTCTCCGTCTGCACCCGGACGACCTCCGCGTCCTCTCCGCGGAGGCCGGCGACGACATCTCCGGACTCACGCTGGTGCCCGACGAGACCCTCACCCGCGGCGACGCCGTGGCCGTGCTGGAGCACGGTGTCATCGACGCCAGGGTGGGGACCGCCCTCGACCGGGCGCGCCGCGCGGTCGCGGAGGCCGCGCCGTGAGCGCCTGGACGACGGTGCTCGAGGCGGCGCGTCCGGAACGGATCGGCGAGGTCTCGCAGGTCCGCGGCCTCAGCGTGCAGGTCCGCGGGCTCGACGGCGCCGTGGGGGACGTGGTGACGCTCGACGGCATCGACGCCGAGGTCGTCGCGACCGGGGAGGACGGGCTGCGCTGCATGCCGCTCGCCTCGGTCGCCGGGCTCACCGTCGGCGCCCCCGTGCGCGGCCGCGGGCGGCCCGGTGAGGGTTCCCACCGGATCGGCGCTGCTCGGCCGGGTCCTGGACGGGCTCGGACGCCCCATCGACGGGAAGGGTCCGCTCGCGGCGCCGCACGTGAGCCTGGATCACGACACCCCCTCGATCATGGAGCGCGACCGCATCGACACCGCGCTCCCCCTCGGCGTGCGCGCCCTCGACACCCTCGTCAGCGTCGGCCGCGGACAGCGCGTCGGCCTGTTCGCGGGGTCAGGGGTCGGGGAAGTCGTCGCTGCTGTCGATGATCGCCCGCGGCACCGAGGCCGAGGTCAACGTGATCGCCCTCGTCGGCGAGCGCGGTCGCGAGGTGCGGGAGTTCATCGAGGACGATCTGGGGCCGGAGGGACTCGCCCGCTCCGTCGTCATCGTCTCGACCTCGGACCAGCCCGCCATGGCCCGCATCCGTGCCGCGTTCACCGCCACTCGGATCGCGGAAGCCTTCCGTGACGAGGGCGCCCACGCGATCCTCATGATGGACTCGCTGACCCGGGTCGCGATGGCCCAGCGCGAGATCGGGCTCTCCGCGGGTTGAGCCGCCGGCCACCCGCGGCTACCCGCCGTCCACGTTCTCCCTCCTCGCCGGGTTGCTGGAGCGCGCCGGCACCGACCGCGCCGGGTCCATCACCGGCATCTACACCGTGCTCGTCGACGGCGACGATCACAACGAGCCCATCGCCGACACGGTCCGCTCCATCCTCGACGGCCACGTGGTGCTGGATCGCGCCCCTCGCCCTCGCCGGCCACCACCCCGCGATCGACGTCCCTCGGGTCCGTGTCCCGCGTGGCCGGCAAGATCACGAGTCCGGAGCGCCGTGCACAGGCGGCCACCCTCCGCGCCGTGCTCGCTGCCCGGACGCCGGGCGAACGACCTCATCGACATCGGCGCCTACCACGCCGGTGCCGACGCCCGCATCGATGCGGCGATCGCCCACGAGCGCGCCATCTCGGCCTTCCTCACCCAGCCGCTCGACGAGACGAGCGCGATCGAGGAGTCCTGGACGCGACTGGACGGCCTCGTCTCCGCCTTCGAGGGGGTGTCATGAGCAGAGGGTTCTCTCTCGCCGGTCTCCTGCGCGTGCGGGAGATCCAGGAGCGCGCCGCCGCGCAGCGCTCTCGCGCGCGGTCATCGACGCGCAGCACACCGAGGCCAGGGACCGGCCCTGCGCGCACACCTGGCCGGTACCGACACGGAGGCCGTCGACGTGCGCACCCTCGCTGCGCTCGCCGCGGCCCGGGTCTCCGGGCGGCGCTGCTCGCCGACCTCACCGCGCTGGCCGACCTCCAGCAGGAGACGGTCGCGGAGGCGCGGTCCGCCACGCGGACGCCCGGCGCACGCTCCGCGGCCTCGAACGACTCGCGGACAACCACGCGGTAGCCGTGCGGACGGCCGACCTGCACGCCGAGCAGGCGGAGCTCGACGAGATCGCCGCACGCATCGCGGACGGAGGGGACGGCATGACCGCGCTCGACCTCCTCACCGCCCTGGATGCCCGCCCCGTGCGTCCCTCCACCCCCAGCAGCACGCACCGGCTCACCCGGTGCGACCGCGTTCGCCGAGGCTGTGCGCGATGCGGTGCGGGAGACGGCATCCCCCGGTCCCGGTGCGACCGACGACCCCGGCAGCGCCGCGGAGACCACGACCGAGGCCGAGCCTGCGGCCACCGTTCCGGTCGAGGGCGCCGCGACCGTCTCAACCGCTGCTCCCGGCCCCGCCGACGCCCGCGGGTGCCGGCGCGCCACTCGTGCCAGCCCTCTTCCGCCGAATCGGACGCACCTCCGGCGACGACGGAGACACCCACGGCGGTCTCGCCTCCGCGCCTCCCGTCCGCCGCCGGGCAGGACGCCCTCCTCGTACCCGGCGAGGGCACGGCGGGCGCCGCGGCGACGCCCGCCTCCGGGGAGACCGCGGGTACCCCCTCCTCCGCCTCGCCGTCCGACGCCGGGGACGCCGTGGCGGCCCCCGCTCCTCCCGACGTCGGCGCCGCCGGTCGCACCGTCTCCGGACCCGGCGACCGTCCGACCGGGCCTGCGGCCCCCCACCCCGGGTCGAGAGACCGGAGAAGTCGCGCCCCCCGGCACCGCCGTCGGGAGCGGGACGGCCACAGGACCGGACGCCTCCCTGCCCCGAGTCTCCACGGCCGCGCCGGCTCGCACGTCGACCGTGCCCTCGACCTCTGCTGCAGAGGCGACGACCGCCGACGACGCGGTCCCGGTACCGGCGGCACCCTCGATCCCCGCATCGGTCGCCCCCGCCGGCCGCGGCCCCGCCGAGCGTCGATCCCGTGTGCCGCGGGGGCCGCTGCCTGCGCCCCCGAGCCCGGTCGCCGCCACCGCTCTCGCCCCCGCGGCACCGCCGAGAGCGCGGTCGCCGCGCCGCCCGCCCAGCTCTCCTCCCGCAGGTGGCGGCCCCCGTGGTGTCCCCTCGCCCAGGCCCCGGACGGGGACCACCGGATCACGCTGACCGTCTCGCCGGAGAACCTCGGCCCCGTGACCGTGCGCGCCCTCATCGCCGGGTCCACGATCCGCATCGAGCTGCACGCCCCCGGCGAGCTCGGGCGGGACGCGCTGCGCGCCATCCTCGGCGACCTCCGTCGTGATCTCGCGATCGCCGCTCCGCAGGCGACACCTCAGCCTCACCACGTCGGACGGCTCGCCCTCCTCGCCGCAGCACGGAGGGACGGGCGGTCAGACCGGGAACGGCGGCGCCGATGCCCAGCGGCACCAGGCGGCCGCGCGCGCCTCCGCCGTCCCGCCGACGCCGGCAGAAGTTCCACCCCCGCCCCCTCCCCGCACCGCCCGTCGCTCCGCTCGGCGGCATCGACGTCTACGGCCTGACCAGAGAGGACCCCATGACCACGGTCGACTCCATCACCGGCACCCTCCCGCCGGGTGCCACGCCGACGTCCGGTGTGCAGACCGGCAGCACGACCCCGGCGACCGAGCGCAAGAAGACGCTCGACTCCGAGGTGTTCCTCAAGCTGCTCGTGACCCAGCTCACCAACCAGGACCCGAGCTCCCCCATGAACACGAACGAGATGATCTCGCAGACCACAGCAGCTCGCCTCCATGGAGCAGCTGACGGCGCTCGCCTCGACGAGCACCGAGAGCTTCGCGCTCAGCATGCGGCAGACCGCCGCCGCCCTCCTCGGCCAGGAGGCGCAGTACGTCGACGCCGACGGTGTCACCCAGAAGGGCATCGTCACCGCGGTCTCCTATGCGGGAGCCATCCCCACCGTGACCATCGGCGAGAAGTCGATCCCCCTCGACGCCGTCTCCGGCGTCTCCCCTCGTCCCCGGCACCGCTGCCTGACCCCGCTCCCCAGAAAGGCATCACCATGCTCCGTTCCCTCTTCTCCGGAATCTCCGGACTCCGCTCGCACCAGACCATGCTCGACGTCACGGGCAACAACATCGCCAACGTCAACACGACCGGCTTCAAGGCCTCGTCCGTGCAGTTCCAGGACTCCCTCTCGCAGCTGCTGCGCAACTCGATGCTGCCGCAGCAGGCGACGGGCGGACAGAACCCGGCCCAGGTCGGGCTCGGTGTGCAGGTCGCCGGCATCAGCACCAACTTCGCCGGCGGCGCCCCAGCAGCCGACCGGCGTTCCCACCGACCTGATGATCTCGGGCGACGGGTTCTTCGTCGTCCGCTCCGGTGGCGAGACGCTGTACACCCGCAACGGCGGCTTCACCTTCGACGCGAGCGGCCGTCTGGTCGGCGCCGGCGGCGCGCTCGTCCAGGGGTGGACGGCGCGCAACGGCGCGATCGTCCCCGGCCAGGGCATCGGCGACATCAACCCTCCCGGTCGGCGCCCTCAGCCCCGGCCGCGGCCACCACCACCGCGCGCGCCACGGGCAACCTGCCCTCCGGCGCCCCGGTCGGCGAGACGCTCGTGCGCGACATCAAGACGTACGGCGCCGACGGCTCCGCCTTGACCCTGCGACTGACTCTTCACGCGCAGCGCGACCGGGTGGGATGTCACGGACGGCGCGGGCGCGAGCACCGCGCTGACCTTCACCAACGGCGTGCAGAACGGCGCCGGCAGCATCGTGTCCGGCGGCGTCACCGTCGACCTGTCCGGGGTGACCGGTTTCGCCGACGTCAGCGACATCGCCATCAAGGAGCAGAACGGCAAGCCGGCCGGCACGCTGAGCTCCTACGCCCTGACGAACGACGGCAGCCTCGTCGGCACGTTCAGCAACGGCGACACCCAGGTGCTGGCCCGCATCGCGCTCGCCGGCTTCGTCAACCCCGGGGGTCTGGAGAAGGTCGGCTCGTCGCAGTTCCGTCCGAGCGGCAACTCGGGTCAGGCCGAGCTCGGACAGCCCGGCACCGGCGGCCTGGGCGGCATCATCAGCGGTGCTCTGGAGATGTCGAACGTCGACCTCTCCCAGGAGTTCACGAACCTCATCGTCGCGCAGCGCGGTTTCCAGGCGAACGCCCGCATCATCACCACCAGCGACGAGGTCCTCCAGGAGCTCACCATCCTCAAGCGCTGACCCCTCCCGAGACCCCGCTTTCGCGCCGAGGCCCCGCCGTATCCACGTGATACGGCGGGGCCTCGGCGACAACACGGGGTTTCGGGCGCCTTCAGACGTAGATGCCGCGCTGCTCCATGAAGCGCACGGGGTTCGTGTACCCGCCGTTGATGTAGACCTCGAAGTGGAGGTGGCATCCGAACGATCGCCCGGTGTCACCGGCATAGGCGATGACCTGGCCGGAGCGCACCCACTGTCCGCTGCGCACGTTGATGCCGCCCGGCTTGATGTGGGCGTATCCCGTGCTGATGCCGCCGCCGTGCTGGATGCGGATGTAGTTGCCGTAGTTCCCGTTCGGTCCGGCATAGTCGACCGTGCCGGAGTTCGCGGCGTAGATCGCGGCGCCGCAGCCGTTGGCAAGGTCCGCACCGTAGTGGAAACTCGACGAGCAGCCCTGAGGACCGCAGATGGGGGTGCGCGGGCCGTAGCTCGAGCTGCGCGCGCCGCCGTGCGGGCGGACCCAGCCACCGTTGCCCGCGGAGCCGCCGCCACCACCGCCGCCACCGCCACCGCCACCACCGCCGCTGGTCCCCCGAGCGGCAGCTGCCGCCGCCGCGGCCGCCGCAGCCGCCTCGCGCTTGCGGCGGGCTTCCTCTTCCGCCCGGCCGCCTCGACGCCCGCCTTGGTACCCGCGACCGTCTTGGTCGTGGTGTCCTTGAGGGCCGCCAGCTGCGCCTTGAGGGTCTCGAGGTTCGCCGCCTGCTCGTCGAGTGCGGCCTGCGCGGCGTCCGCGGCCTGCTGCGCCGCGGACCATCTTCTGCTCGGCGACCTGCTGCAGGCGGTCGCGCTCGTCCCGGGCGACGTCGGCCTGCGCCGTCAGCGCCTGGGCGGTGTCGCGCGCCGAGACGGCGTTGTCGTAGGTGGTCTGGTTGTACTCGAGGAACTTGTTCATCGTGCCGAGCGCGACAGGAGTTCGTCGGCGTTGGCGCCTGACCCTGCGAAGAACAGCTCCAGAGCTGGTGTCGTCCCCCGCCGCTGCGGTACAGCTGGGCGGCGACCTGACCGGCTTTCTTCGCCGTCTCCTCCGCGAGCGCCGACTGCTCGTCGGCCTGAGCCTGCAGGGTCTCCGCCTCCGTGATGGCCGCGAAGTACGCCTGCTGGGCCTCGTAGAACTCGTCCGACGCGACCTGTGCCGCCGCCTGGGTCTCGGCGACCTTGCGCTCGAGGGACTGGATCAGCCCCTGGATCCGGGTGACCTCACCGGCCTTGGCCGCCCTCGTTGTTCTTCGCCCGCTGGACGTCGTCCCAGCTCGGGTAGGACGCGGCGTGCGCGGCGGTGACGCCGGACCCGACGCCGAAGGCGGCGAGCGCGACCACGCCCAGCGCCCCGATCCCGAAGGCGCTGCGGCGGCTGACCGGCTGGCGCCACAGCGCGCCCCGCTCGGCCGCCGTCGGCGCGCAGCCGCATTCCTCGGCCGCCGTCGCCGCGGCCTTCTCCACGTTCCGATCCCGCACAAGGCTCCCTTCGCCCGCTGCTCATCGTCCCCCGCCCCTGATCCCTATCGGCGACGACGCGCCCGTCGTGAGGAAGATCCCCGTCCGCTCGGGCACCGGCGCTAACGACGCGCAGCGCCCGGCCGACAGTCCCCTCCGACAGCCCAGGACGGGCCGTCGGTTCCCCGCTTCCGGGCGGGGCGAGCTTTTCCAGGATGGAGCCCATGATCGTCCTCACGCGCCTGAACCGTTCCCGGTTCGCGGTGAACCCCGACCTGATCGAACGTGTCCAGGCCACGCCGGACACGACGATCACGATGGTCGACGGCGCGACCTTCGTCGTCACGGAGACGATGGACGACGTGATCGCCCGCATCACCCGGTTCCGCGCCGGTGTCCTCGCGACCGCCGCCGCGCTGGTCGCGGCCGGCACCGAGGACCCCCTGCCCGGCGCTGACGTGACGGGAGGGGACGCCTGATGGATCCGTCTCTCATCCTCGGGCTCGTCCTCGCGTTCGGCGCCCTGATCGCCATGATCAACCTGGAGGGAGCGACGGTCGGGTCGCTCCTGCTCCCGGCTCCCATGGTGCTCGTCTTCGGCGCCACGATCGCGGTCGGGCTCGCCAGCGGCACGCTGCGCGACGCCCTGCACGCCGTGAAGTCCCTCCCCCGCGCCTTCCGCGGCGAGCGGCGCACCGCGCAGAGCACGATCGACACCGTGGTCGGCTACGCGGAGAAGGCCCGCTCCGAGGGCCTGCTCGCGCTGGAGCAGGGTCTGGACGAGGAGAAGGACCCGTTCCTGCGGCAGGCCCTGCAGAGCATCGCCGACGGCACGGACGCGGAGGACCTGCGGGTGCTCCTCGAGGACGAGCTCACGTCCACCGCCGCCCGGAACCGCACCGCCTCGCGCTTCTACATGACCCTCGGCGGGTTCGCTCCCACGGTGGGCATCATCGGCACGGTGGTCAGCCTCACCCACGTGCTGGAGAAGCTCGACAAGCCGGACACGCTCGGCCCGATGATCGCCGCGGCCTTCGTCGCCACGCTGTGGGGCCTGCTGTCGGCGAACTTCATCTGGCTGCCGATCGGCGGCCGGCTGCAGCGCCTCGGCGAGCTGGAGCTCGAACGCATGACGGTGCTGATGGAGGGCATGCTCGCCGTGCAGGCCGGCGCCGCCCCCGCCCACGTCCGCGAACGTCTGAGCGCGCTCGTCTCCGACCGCTCCCCCGGCCGCTCCCGCCGCCGCGAGCAGCCCGCGGAGACGGAGGCGCACGAGGACCTCTTCTCATGAGCGTGCGCACCCGACGCCGTGTCCAGGAGTCCGAGCACAGCGGACCGGACGAGCGCTGGATGGCGTCCTACCTCGACATGGTGACGGTGCTCATGTGCATGTTCATCGTGCTGTTCGCGATGTCGACGGTCGACCAGGAGAAGTTCGAGGCCCTCAGCGCCTCGCTCGCGACGGGTTTCGGCCAGGAGCCCTCGGACGACGTCGACGTGACCAGCGGCGTGGTCGTGCCTCCGGAGCTCATCGACGACGAGGGCCAGGACTTCGCCGACACGGGCCTGGAGGCCGCGGAGCGCGAGTTCGACGAGCTGTCCGCCCTGCGCGAGCGGCTGCGTCAGGTCCTCGCGGAGCGGGGACTGGAGACCGACGTCACCTTCACGATCGATGAGCGCGGGCTGACCATCGGACTGGTGAGCGCGGAGACCTTCTTCACCACCAACAGCACGGATCTCAGTCCGGCCGCGACGCAGGTGCTGGACGCCCTGGGTTCGGTCCTCGTCTCCGCGCCGAACGAGATCTCGGTGGAGGGGCACGCCGACGCCCGCGGCTCGGTCGCACCCTTCCCGACCAACTGGGAGCTCTCGGCGGGACGCTCCACCCAGGTGTTGCGCTATCTCGTGGAGGCAGCCGGCCTGCCCCCCGCACATCTCAAATCCGTGGGCTTCGGCGACACCCGTCCGGTGGCCGCCGGGAGCACCCCCGAGCAGCTCGCCGAGAACCGCCGCGTGGACATCGTCATCCTCTCCGACGCCAGCGAGGAGGTGCGAGCGCTGATCCCTGCCGCGGGTGCTGCGCAGACCTCCCCCTGACCTGCCCCTAACGCACGCCGATCACCGCCCGATAGTCGGGTTCGTGGTGATGGATGACGGCGTGCGCTCGCGAGTGCGCGCGGAAACGGCGACCGCCGACGTCGAGGTCTACGACTTCGGCCGGGCGGCGACGCTGTCGCGCGAGCACGCCCGCACCCTGGAGCTCGCCTTCGAGACGTTCGCCCGGCAATGGTCGGCCCAGCTCTCGGGCAAGATCCACGTGCGCGCGACCATCGCCGTCGAGCACGTGGGCATGCTCACGTACGGCGAATACGCGCAGTCGCTGCCCACGACCACGACCATGATCGTGTGCGCGCTGCCGGATTCCGACGAGCGCCTGATCGTGCAGGTGCCGATCCCGACCGCGACCTCCTGGATCGTGCAGATGGTCGGCGGCCGGGTCACCGCCACCGCCGAGGACCGCACGTTCACACCCGATCGAGCAGGCGCTGATCCGGTCGTTGATCGGCGACGCGATCGATCACCTCACCGGCAGCCTCGACGGGCTGCTGCCCACCGGGGTCGCCGTCGCCGGCATCCAGTACAGCTCCCAGTTCGCGCAGGTCGCCGCCGCCGGGGAGCCGGTGATCGTGGCGCGTCTGTCGATGCGCCACGGCGGCCGGACCGTCCCCGCCAGCATCATGCTCCCCGCCTCGGTGCTCGCCGGCTTCGCGGTGCGCGCCTCCGACGCCGACCGCTCCGAGACCCCCGGTCTCGTGCGCCGCCAGGTGGAATCGACTCCGGTCGAGATCGCGCTCCGGCTGGCACCGCGGACCGTGCTGCCCCGTGAGGTGCTCGACCTCGCCGTCGGGGATCTGCTGCCCCTGCCGCATGCCGCCGACCGTCCGATGCTCCTCACCGTCGGCGATCAGACCGTCGCGACGGCGGCCGTCGGCAGTGCCGGTGCCCGCCTCGCCTGCGTCGTGACCGCCACCGTCCCCGAAACCGCCCCCGCTCAGGAGTCCGCGTGATCAGCACCACCGCCTACGAGTCCGCCGTCGCCGCCGCGTTCGCGGCGCGACTGCCCACCGCCGCACCGGTCACCGCCCGCGCCTCCCAGGCGTCCGGGGATACCGGGGAGGCCGTCGTGGCGCAGTTCGTCGGAGAGGCGAGCGCGCAGCTCGCCGTGCAGCTCCTCGACGCCGACGTGCTGGTCGACGGCCTCGGGGACCGTCCGCTCACGGACCGGCTCCTGGATGCGCTCGAGGCCGCCGCGACCGCCCTCGGCCCTGGGCTGCTGGGCGAGGCGGCGGTCGGCGACGCCTCGGCCGTCTTCGCCGACCCGCAGACCCAGCTCTTCGACCTCGTGGACCACACCGAGCGGACCATCGGCCGACTCGCGGTGCGGATCACGCATCGCCCGGCGCGTCCGACGGGAGCCGACGGCCGCCTGCACCGCATCGCGGGCGTCGAGATGGAGCTCACGGTGGAGATCGGCCGCACCCGCATGGCGGTCCGCGACGTGCTCGACCTCGAGCCGGGTCGCATCGTGGAGCTCGACCGCTCCGCGGGAGCCCCGGCGGACGTCAAGCTCAACGGACGCACGATCGCACACGGCGAGGTCGTCGTCGTGGATCAGGACTACGCGGTGCGGATCACCCGCATCCTCGAGAACGTCGAGGCCTGACCCTGGACGACCTCCTGCTCGCGCTGCGGGTCGGGCTGTCGCTCGCCGCAGTGCTCGGGCTGCTCTGGTTCCTGCAGCGCCGGGTGTCGAAGACCCAGGCGCGGCGCCGTGACGCGGAGGCGATCACGGTGCTCGGACGCCAGGGCATCGGCCCGAAGGCGCAGCTCGTGGTCGTGCAGACCGACGACGCGCGCTACGTGCTCGGGGTCACCGAGCACGGCGTGAGCGTGGTCGACCGTCTCCCCGTCCGACCCGAGCTCCGGGACACCTCGGAGACGACATCGCGTCCGAGCGCGATCCGGTGAGCGACGACGCCGAGTTCGACCGCATCCTCGCCGCGGCCGCCCTCACCGGTAACCCGGCAGCGGGCACCGCCGCACCGGAGCTCCGTCGCCGCGTACGGCACCGCAACGACCCGCTCCGCGGTTCCATCCTCTCCCCCGATACCTGGCGGCAGACCGCCGAGGCCCTCCGGCGCGCCCGATGAGCGCGAGCCGTGCCGTCGATCGCGCTCGCGCCTCGCGGCTCCTCGTCGTCGTCGCGGGCGCGATCCTCCTGGCCCTGGTCCTCGTCGTCGTCACCGGCGGCGCCGCGCACGCCGAGATCACCCCGGACGACGGGGAGGGCGTGACGATCGACATCAACGGGATCGACGGCGGGCCGTCCGGATCGATCCTCACCCTCCTGGGGATCACGCTGCTGTCGGTGGCCCCCGCGCTGCTGCTGATGATGACGTCGTTCACGAAGATCTTCGTGGTGCTCGCCATGACCAGGAACGCGCTGTCCCTCCCCACCATCCCGCCGAACCAGGTGCTGGCCGGGCTGTCGCTCTTCCTGTCGCTGTTCATCATGTGGCCGGTCCTGACCGAGATCAACACGCTGGCCGTCCAGCCGTACATCGACGGCGCGCTCACGTTCACGCAGGCCGTCGACGTCGGGCAGGGCCCGCTGCGGGAGTGGATGCTGCACTACACCCGCGAGGAGGACCTCGCGCTGATGACCCGTATGGCCGCGCAGGACAACCCGGAGGACCCCGCGAGCGTGCCGATGTACACGCTCATCCCCGCGTTCATGATCTCGGAGCTCCGGGCCGCGTTCATCATCGGCTTCGTGATCTTCGTGCCGTTCCTCGTGATCGACCTCGTGGTGGCCGCGGCGCTGATGTCGATGGGCATGATGATGCTCCCGCCGGTCATGATCTCACTCCCGTTCAAGATCCTGCTGTTCATCCTCGTCGACGGCTGGGGCTCATCATCAAAGCCCTCCTGGAGAGCTACGGAGGTGTGGATGAGCCCGAGCCGTCCTCGACATCGGCGCCCAAGGGCTGCTGATCGCGGCCAAGCTCGCCGCACCGATGCTGATCACGGCGCTCGTGGTGGGCTTCGCGATCTCGCTGCTGCAGTCCATCACCCAGGTGCAGGAGGTGACGCTGTCGTTCGTGCCGAAGATCGTCGCCGTCGGCATCGCCCTGCTCATCGCCGGGAACTGGATGATCGCCGAGATCATCGCCTTCACGAACGAGATGTTCGCCCGCATCCCGTCTCTGCTGAGCGGATGAGCCCGTGTTCATCCCGATCGACTTCGCGTGGCTGGAGGCCACGCTGCTCGCCGCCGTGCGGATCACGGCGTTCATCATGATCGCCCCGCCGTTCTCGTACCGGGCGATCCCGGTGCGGGTGAAGGCGATGCTCTCGATCGGACTGTCCCTCGCGGTGGGTGCCGCGGTCGCCCCGGGCTACGAGAGCCTCGACACGGGGCCGTTCCTCGGCGCACTCGTGATCCAGCTCCTCACCGGTGCTCTGCTGGGCTTCCTCGTGCTGCTCTGCTTCTCCGCGGTGCAGGCCGCGGGCAGCCTGATCGACGTGTTCGGCGGGTTCCAGCTCGCCCAGGCCTTCGACCCGGCGGCGATGGTCAACGGCGCGCAGTTCACCCGGCTGTTCCACCTGACGGCGCTCACGCTGCTCTTCGCCTCCGGCGGCTATCAGCTCATCCTCGCCGGGCTCGCCCGCAGCTTCGACGCCGTTCCGGTCGACGGCATCTTCCGGGTGGCGGGACCGACCGAGCTGCTCGTCGACGGGGTGTCCCAGATGGTGCTGGCGGCCGTGCAGATCGCCGGCCCTCTGGTGCTGGTGCTCTTCCTCGCCGATGTCGGGCTCGGGCTCATCACGCGTGTGGCGCCGGCACTCAACGCCTTCGCGATGGGCTTCCCGGTCAAGATCCTGCTGACGCTCCTGCCTCGCCGGTGCCGTGTACGTCGCGTTCCCCGGCATCGTCGACGCCCTCGCCACCCAGGCCTTCCGCGTGATGCAGGGGGTGACGCCGTGAGCGGGTCGGACAGCGGCGAGCGCAGCGAGAAGGCCACCGAGAAGCACCTCCGCGAGGCCAGGCAGAAGGGCCGGATCGCCCGGAGCCAGGACCTGACGGCGTGGCTCGGCATCGGCGCCGCCGCCGTCATGATGCCCGCCGCCATCGCCGCGGGGACAGGCGCCGGCACCGAGCAGCTCATCTCCCTCACCTCGCTCATGCAGGCGCCCTCACCCGACGCCGCCCTCGCGGCCCTCGGGCGGGCCCTCGCCTCGGTGCTGCCGACCCTGGGGGCGCTGCTCGCCGCGGTCGCGATCGTGACGCTGTTCGGTGCGGTGGTGCAGGGCGGCGTGCATCTGCGGAAGCTGTCCGGGCGTTACGAGCAGTTCAACCTCGTCTCCGGGGTCCGGCGGGTGTTCGGCCTGCAGGCCCTCTGGGAGGGGGCGAAGGCCCCTGCTGAAGACGGCCGCCATCGCCCTCGCCCTGTGGGTCGTCATCGCCGGCCTCATGCCCGTGCTCACCGCGAGCGGCGCCCACTCCATCTCCCGGCTGCTCGGCACCGCGGCGGACGGGACCGCCGCGCTGCTGCAGACTGCGATCGCGGTGGGCCTGGTGCTCGCGGCCATCGACCTGTTCGTGGTGATGCGTCGCAACCGCAAGCACACCCGCATGACCAAACGCGAGGTGCGCGACGAGAACAAGAACTCCGAGGGCGATCCGCTCATCCGCCAGCAGCGCCGGTCGCGCCAGCTCGCGGTGAGCCGCAACCGCATGATCGCCGCGGTCGCCGGCTCCGACGTCGTGGTCGTCAACCCCACGCACATCGCCATCGCCTTGGAGTACGACCCCGGCACGTCCGCGCCCAAGGTCGTGGCGAAGGGCAGCGGGGTCATCGCCGAGCGCATCCGCGAGAAGGCGCTCGAGTCCGGCGTCCCCCTCGTCCGTGACGTCACCCTCGCCCGAGCCCTGCACGCGGCGTGCGAGCTGGGTCAGGAGATCCCCGAAGACCTCTACAACGCCGTGGCACGCGTGCTCGTGTTCGTCGACGCGCTCCGGCGCCGAGGCGCCGCCCGCGGCATCCACTCTCTCCCGTATCGGAGGACCGTATGAAGAAGCTGCTCATCACGCTCGGGGTGCCGATCGGCGTCGTCGGCATCATCATGCTGCTCGTCGTCCCGGTGCCGCCGTTCCTGCTCGACGTGCTGATCATCCTCAACATCATGTTCG
This sequence comes from Microbacterium sp. NRRL B-14842, assembly GCF_050470785.1. Lineage (NCBI taxonomy): Bacteria > Bacillati > Actinomycetota > Actinomycetes > Micrococcales > Microbacteriaceae > Microbacterium > Microbacterium sp. NRRL B-14842. Next base: position 14,402 of record NZ_JBFLUM010000019.1, read on the forward strand.
CGCTGGTCATCCTGCTGACCTCGATGTTCGTGAAGAAGCCGCTCGACTTCTCGGTGTTCCCCTCGCTGCTGCTCGTGGCGACGCTGTTCCGGCTGGGGCTGAACGTCGCCTCCACCCGCCTCGTCCTCGGCGAGGCATATGCGGGACAGGTGATCGAGGCGTTCGGGGCGATCGCGGTGGGCGGCTCGCTCATCATCGGCGCCGTGGTCTTCCTCATCCTCGTCGTCATCCAGTTCGTCGTGGTGACCAAGGGTGCAGAGCGCGTGGCCGAGGTGGGCGCCCGGTTCACGCTCGACGCGATGCCGGGCAAGCAGATGGCCATCGACGCCGATCTCAACGCCGGCCTCATCAGCGACACCGAGGCCCGCGAACGCCGGGCGGAGGTGGCGGCCGAGTCCGACTTCTACGGGGCGATGGACGGCGCCTCGAAGTTCGTCAAGGGCGACGCGATCGCCGGACTCGTCATCATCATCATCACCTCGTCGGCGGCATCGCGATCGGCCTCGTGCAGCACGGCATGTCGATCGACCAGGCGGTGAGCACCTACAGCCTGCTCACGATCGGCGACGGCCTCGTCACGCAGATCCCCGCCCTGCTCATGGCGGTCTCGACCGGCATGATCGTCACCCGCTCGACCGCCGAGGCCGAGATGGGATCGGCCGCGTCCACGCAGCTCGGCCAGTCGCGCAACGCCCTCATCATCGCGGGATGCGCGGCCATCGTCATGTCGCTCATCCCGCACATGCCGATGCTCCCCTTCCTGGTGATCGGCGCCCTGCTGCTCCTCATCGCGCAGCGCATCACCGCGACCCGCAAGCGCGAGGAGGCGGAGGCCGCACAGGCCCCGGCTCCCGCGCCGGTGGACCAGCCCGAGGAGCTCATCGAGCGCATGCGGGTGCATCCTCTGGAGATCCTGCTCGCCCCCGACATCGTCGACCTGGTCACCGGCGGACCCGACGACCTCCTCGCCCGGGTGAAGGCGCTGCGGCGCCGCATCGCACTCGACCTCGGTCTGGTCACCCCGCCGTGCGCACGAGGGACAGCATCGAACTCCCCCAGGCGACGTACGTCATCCGCATCGCCGGTGTCGAG
>NZ_JBFLUM010000020.1:0-19068 GCF_050470785.1 Microbacterium sp. NRRL B-14842
CGCTCCGCGGCGACCCATTCGACGTCGTTCTCCTCGACCCAGGCCCGCAGCGGCTCCACGTCGGCGCGCTGCGCGGCGAGCGTCAGCCCGGGGGACGTGACGGTGCCTGCGAGGTGCAGCACCGCGCCCGCCGCGACGATCATCGCGACCAGGGCCGCCGCGACGGTCCCGCCGAGCCGCCACGCGCGTCGCTCGGGAAGCCGCGCGACCGCCCAGACCGCGACGGCGGCGAGGACCGGGAAGAAGGCGAGGATCCCCGGCGCGGGATGCCGGACCCACAGCGGCAGACGCGAGGCGGTCGCCCACCAGGTCACGAAGGCGAGGGCGCCGACGACGGCCGCGAGAGCGTAGGCGATGACCACACGTTCCTCTTCCGTCGCGATGCGCCAGCGACGGGCGACGCCGAGCGTCACCAGAGCGAGGGTGAGGACAGCGCCGAGGAGCGCGACGGCGGGCGGCAGCGACCAGGAGTCGGCGAGCGTGCCGAGCTTCTGCAGCACCGTCGTCGCGGCGTCGGCCTGGCCGCCGCTGCGCACGAAGCGGACGAACGCGCGCAGGTGCTCCACGAATCCGGCCGGGCCGAGAGCGAGGAGCGCCCCCAGCTCGAACAGGGCCGTCGGCACCGCCGAGAGGAGGAGCGGCAGCCACGCGCGGCGCAGGGCGTCGCGGACGCGTGCCCATCCGCGGCCATCGGCGAGGACCCACAGCGCGACGGCGTAGGCAGGGAGGGCGAGCGCGGCGATGAGCTTGGCCTGCACTGCGAGACCGACGAGAAGGCCCGCGAGCCAGGCCCGTCGCGGGGAGCACGGCGAGAGCCCAGACCAGGAGCGCCGCGGCGGGGATCTCGCCCAGCAGGTCGGCAGGCCCCTCGATGGGGGAGACGCCGGCGCCGGCGGTGAACGCCAGGGGGACCGCGACGGCGAGAAGTGCCGCCCACCGCCCGCCGATACGACGGCCGAGGACCGCGAGTCCAGCGAGGAGCAGCAGCCAGAAGGCGAGCGGCACGAGTCGGGCCGCCAGCACCGGGTCCATGCCGGTCGCCAGGAGCGCCGCGACTGGGAGGAGCACGACGGGCCCCGTGGAGATGCGGGGGGTCGAACGGAGTGATCGTCGAGCCGGACAGGGCGCCGTCACTGGCGTATCCGAGCCCGGCGAGGAGGTTGCGGGCACGGTCAGATTGAACGCCTCGTCCTCCCAGAAACGGGACACCGTGAGGCTGTGCCAGGCGAGGACGACGTGGCCGATCACGAGGGCGGCGGCCGCCACCCAGAAGAGGGCCGTGCGCAGCCGGCTCATCGGCGCACGGGCTCCGGACGACGGACGGCGCGGAGCGGAGCGGACGGACGCAGCGAGAGGAGCCAGGCCTCGCTGAGGGCGGATCGCACGAAGACGCGCAGGCGCTTCGGTGGCAGGGGGAGCCCGCCGCCACGGCCCCACATGGTGCCGGTGCTGGAGGCACCGCGGCGCGGGATGCTGGCGACCCGGACGTACCGCACGCGGAATCCGCCGCGGGCCTCGGCGAGCGAGAAGTGTACGTGCGGCACCGTTGCGTCCGCGGGCACCGCCTCGACCAGGACTCGCAGAGCCTCGGACGGTAGGCGCGCAGGGGCGTGTTCACGTCCGGGATGCGGCGACCCGCTGCGACGGCGATGAGGAGGCCGACCGCGCCGGTGAGCGTCTTGCGGTACCAGGGATCGGTGCGTCCGTCGCGCACGCCGTGCACGACGTCGGCCTGCTCGTCGGTGAGCGCACGCAGCAGCCGGGGGAAGTCGGCGCCGTGGAACTGCCCGTCACCGTCGACGTGCACGAGCGCGTCCGGGTCTGCGGCGAGTCCGGCGCGATAGGCCGCGAGGGCGGTCGGCCCGTGTCCGCGGTTGGTCGCCTGCACGACGACGGTGGCGTCGGCGACGTCGTCGAACACGGTCGCGGTGGCGTCCGTCGAACGATCGTCGGCGATGTGGAAGGAGACCTCGTCGGCCAGAGGCTCGACCGCCGACCGGATCTCGTCGATGAAGCCCCGGATGCCCTCCACCTCGTTGTAGGCGGGCATGACGATGGCGAGGTGGCGGAGAGTCACGGAGTCCTTGCGGTGGCGGGCTGCAGAGGTGTCAGCCAGTAGCCTAGTTGAGCCATGAATCCTCCCTCCCGACTGCGTCGCCTCGCCGGCGTGGGCAGCCGCTTCCTCGTGGTCGGGGCGCTGAGCACCCTGATCGAGGTCGGCGTCTTCAACCTCCTCGTCTACGCCTGGGGGTGGGACGTCGTCGCCGCGAAGATCGTGGCCTCGCTCGTCGCCCTCATCAACGCGTACATCGGCAACCGCGAGTGGACCTTCCGCCACCGCGATCGCCGGGGACGGGCCGCGGAGGTCGCCCTGTTCCTCGCGACCAACGCCGTGTGCACCGCGCTCGGGGCCGCGCTCGTGTGGGTCGGCGTCGAAGCGGTCGGCGGCATCCTCGGCCGCACGCCCGGAGCCGTGGCGGTCAACCTCGTGAACCTCGTCAGCATCGTCATCGTCGTGCTGCTGCGCTTCGTGCTCTACCACTCGATCGTCTTCCGGGTCGCGTCGCCGAAGGCCTGAGCGGCCGACGGGGTCGGCGTCAGGCGGTCGCCTTCGCTCGTCCCCGACGAGGACGAGCGTCGGACCTCTTCAACTGGATAGGGTCTTGCTCGATCGGGGTGGTCGCGCCGTAGGTATAAGCGCCGTAACCGTAGCTGTCCGGGCCCTTCGTCGGAAGCATGGTCACGACGGTGCCGAGCATAGCCACGCCGGCTGTCTCGAGAGCACGGATCGCGCCCGCGAGCTCCTGCTTCTTCGTCTTGCCGGACGCGGCCACCAGGATCACCCCGCTCGTCTTCTTGCCGATCACCGCGGCGTCTGTCACGGGCAGGAGCGGGGGAGCGTCGATAAGAACGTAGTCGAAGTACTCCGTCATCGACGACAGCAACTGGTCCATCGCTGACGATCCGAGCAGCTCGCTCGGGTTCGGCGGAACCGGGCCGCTGGGCAGCACGTACAGCTGGTTCGGCCCCCACTTCTGCAGAGCATCGGCGAGGTCGACACGCCCGATGAGGACGGTCGTCAGACCGACCCCTCCCTCTATTCCCATGTAGTCAGCGATGCGGGGGAGGCGCAGGTCGCCGTCGATCAGGGCGACCCTGACCCCGGTCTCCGCGAGGGCGATCGCAAGGTTTGCTGTCGTCGTCGACTTGCCCTCGCCCGGTCCGGAGCTTGAGACGACGATCGCGCGCGGGCCCGAGTCCACGCGGAGGAACTGCAGGTTGGTGCGAAGCGTGCGGAAGGATTCCGACCGCGGGCTGCGTGGGTCGGCGTGCACGATCAGCGGCCGTTTCTGGGCCTCGGGGTCGAAGGCGATGCCGCCCAACATGGGGCGATCCGTAATCTGCTCGATGTCGTGGAGCGTGTGGATGCGCACGTCGAGGAGCTGCCGCAACACGGCTACGGCCACCCCGGCGCCGAGACCGAGCAGACCTCCGAGAAGGGTGAGCAGTGGAACATTCGGGCTGGAGGGGCGGGTCGGAGCGGTCGCCGGGTCCGTGACGGTGATGCTCACCGGACTCGTCGCTCCCTCGGCGATCGGCTTCTCCAGCGTGTTCTGCACGGCGGCGGCGAAGCTGATCGCCGTCTGGTTCGCGATCTGCGCCGACCGCTGAGGGTCGGTGTCCGTCGCGGTGATGTTGATCGTGACCGTGTTCAGAGGGGTCGTCGCCGTCACCTGAGAGGCGAGACCGGTGACGGTCGTATCGAGATCCAGCTCGTCGATCACCGGTTGCAGGACCAGTTCCGTGCCGATCACATCGACGTAGGTCGTGACCATCTGCCGCGCGAACGTCGTGCCCTGGACGAGATCGCCGGTGGCGGCGCCCTCGCTGCGGACGGAGACGTACAGCTGTGTGGACGCCACGTACCTCGGCGGCTGCGTGAGGGCGTACGCAGCCCCGGCGAGCAGGCCGATGAGCAGCAGCACGAGCATGATGATCCAGTTCCTGTGCAGGATGCGCAGGTAATCGCGAAGTTCCACGCGGGAGATCTCCTGAAGTTTGTGGGGGAGAATGCGGTCATTCTCGCATAGCGGGGCGGGCGGGTGAGTTCTCAGCGCAGGAACTTCGCGCGTCGTTTCCTCGACGCTAGGAATCGTGCGGGGTTGGTCGTGGGCAGCATTGTGATGACCGTGCCGAGAATCGTGGCCCCGACTTTGTCGATGCTGTCGATGGCTGCACGGAGCCGTGGACTCGTCGTCTTGCCGGCGGCGACCACGAGGAGGGCGCCGTTGGACTGGCCGGCGAGAACGGCGGCATCCGTGACGAGCAGGACGGGCGGCGCGTCGATGATGACGATGTCGAATGCGACGCGGAGATCGGCAAGCAGGGAGGACATCGCGGTGGATCCCAGGAGCTCCGCCGGGTTCGGAGGGATGGTGCCGGCGGGAAGCACGAAGAGCGCGCCGCGGCCCCAGCGCTGGAGCGCATCGCTCGCGGCGATGCGCCCGGCGAGGACATCAGTGAGCCCGACTCCTCCCTCGATCGCGAAGTAGTCCGCTACGCGCGGCATGCGCAGGTCGCCGTCCACCAGCGCGACCTTCGATCCGGACTGGGCGAACGCGATCGCGAGGTTCGCGGCGGTCGTCGATTTCCCGTCTCCGGGCCCCGCGCTGGTGATGACGACGACTGGCGTCGAACCGCCTGCGGCGAGGAATTCGACGTTTGTACGAAGGGCGCGGAAGCCCTCCGCCCGTGGATCCCGCGAATCCGCAGCAACCACCAGGGGTTGCTGCGGGGCCTTCGGGTCGAAGGCGATACCACCGAGGACCGGCACCGAGGTCGAGCGCTCCACGTCGTCGATGGATCGCACGCGGGTATCGATTGCGGCGCGGAGCGCGGTCAGGGCGAATCCTCCCGCTATGCCGACAATCCCCCCGATCGTCATCGAGGTCGTGACGTTCGGGGCGACCGGGGCCACCGGCACCTGTGCCACCTGCAAGGTATCGATGCGGATGGGGCTCACCGAGTCATCGGCGCGCTTCTCCAGCTGTTCGACGACGACTGTCGCGAAGCTCTCTCCGATCGCATTGGCTACTCGGGCGGATTGACTCGGGTTCCCGTCGGAGACGGTCACAGAGATGGCCAGGCTGTTCAGTTCGGCGGAAGCTCTGACGTTCTCCGCCAACTGCGCCGGACGGAGATCCAGGCCGAGGTCGTCGATGACGGGCTGGAGGACGAGGGCACTGGGCACGAGCGCGACGTAGCTCGATACTGCTTGCTGGGCGTAGGTGCGACCGAGGTTCAGGTCGGTGGAACTTCCCGAAGGGGACTGCGCCGACACGAACAACGTGGTCGTCGCGTCATAGCGCGGCGCGGCATTCAGGGCGACGAAGGTTCCGCCTGCGAGGCCGATGAGGGCAGCGGAGAGGAGCAGCACCGCATTGCGTCGCAGGATGCGCACGTAATCGTGGATTTCCATCGTCTCCCGAACATGACCGCTTCGTCGTTCGACGCCGGTAGTAGTGTTTCTCGAGACTATCCTCCCCACGCCTCTCTCGTACGGAAGCCGTCTCATGAGCACGCTCGACGATCTCTTCGCGGGCGATCGCCGCACGCCGAGTCCTGCGCGCGATCACGGCGCGACGGCCTTCAGCGCGAAGCTGGAGCACTTGGTCGGGGAGCCGCGGAGGGAATCCCCGAGCGTTCACGGCGACGCGGAGACGCTGCGGCTGCGAGAGATGGTCGCCGCTCCTCTGGTCGCCGGTGCAGCGGACGGCGGCTCGCCCCCGCGCGCTTCGACCGCGCCATTGCGCCGAGGGCGAGGGCGCAGGTTGCGCATCGACCCTGTCAACGCCATCGCCGCGGCCCTGGCTGTTGCGGCCGTTGTGGGAGCCGCGGGTTTCGCGGGCATCAAGGGGGCCAGCGCGTCGCCAGCCGAGACGGCGGCGGAGGCCCTGCGGGAAGACAAGGCGGCTCTCGCCAGCGCCGAGCAGGGGCTGGAGGCCGCCGCAGGGCGCCTCGATGCGCAGACGTCATCGGAGAACGAGATGGCCGCCGCCACACGGGCGGCGCTCGTCGAACTCGACGGAACCATCGTGGATCCGGTGGCACGCGACGCGGCGGTCGCGGCGGCCGACGCCTACATCGGCGCGTTGCGGACATTGGAGCCGCCTGCGCTGCCGCAACCGAGTCCGCCGTCGCCGGTGGACACCGGTTCCCTTCCCGAAGTCGCAGCGGCCATCGACGATGTGCGGGCGCGGGCGGATCTGGTCGACGAGGCACTCACGCAGGTCCGTCTGCTCCGGGCCACCGCGGAATCGCACCGCTCACCGTTCATCCAGGCCCTGAGCTCCTTCGCCGTCGGCTTCACCGACCGCGCTGAAAGTGAGGTCCGGGCGAATCCAGCGGCCGCCCTGGAGTTCCGCGACGCCGTCACCGCGGCGGGTGTGCGCGTCTCGACCGCGCCGCTGCACGAGCCCGACGGACAGGAAGCCCTCATCGCGTATGAGGAGGCGGTCTGGGCTCTTCGCGCCGACGACCGCCGCGAGCGCCTCGAGGTCGAACAGGCGCAACGCGCACAGAGGGATCAGGGCGCCGAGGAGCAGGTGACGGACCCCAGCACGCCGCCGGAGGACGAGACGGCCCCCGAGAGCGGAACCGAACCGCAGCCGTGATCGGCGCTCGCGGGCAACCGAGGGTCAGCTCTCGGCGACGGCGAGACGGACCACACGTACGACCTGGGCGACCGCCGGAACGAGCTGCCGTCCGGATCGCTCGTATGTCGCCTGTGACTGTCGATACGGATCGACGATGTCGTCGTCCTCGGGGCTGAGCGCCGGCGGCGCCATGCCGCGACGGCCCGCGACGGCGGCGACGGCGGCGCGGAGCTTCGAGGACGGATCGGTGTGGTGTGAGGCCGCCTCTCGAAGCTCGCCGTCGGAGGCGTCGGCGGCCAATCGAGCGAACTCCCGAAGCGTGAAAGCCGCTCGCAGGCGGACCGGTGCCAGCTCCACGACGGACCGGCGGTGTTCCCGTGACATCCCCAGGATGAGGTCCGGTGTTTCCAGGAGGGAGGCGGTGAGCTGACGGGACCGGTGCGCCGTTGCGACGTCGAGGGCGACCCCGTACCGAGTGGCGAGGGTGACCGCCTCCTCCGGCATGACCGCGCCGACGATGCTCCGGGTGCCCGCGCTGGTGATGGTCCCCGGAAGATCGGCCAGACCGGCGCGGATCAGCTGTTCGGCCAGCGGAGAGCGGCAGATGTTGCCGGTGCAGATGGTGGTGATCTCGAACACGGGAGCCTTTCGTGGCGGTCGTGGTCAGCGTAGCCGCGTTCCGTAGCGGCCTCGGTCCTCGCCGGAGGTCGAACCGATGTATGGGTAGGCTGTGCCTCAACTGAACACACCACGCGAGGGGGCAGCGCGAGCGTTGGGAATTCGAGGAGCGGGGGGTCAAGTTTGAGTCCTGAGGGTGTCGCCATGGCGCCCGAGCGGCGTCGTGCGCTCGCCGCGGCTCTGGACGCCGGCGCGTGGGCGCTGGGAATCGTCGCCGCCGTGGTGCTGCGTTTCGAGTTCGCCATGACGGCGGCGACCTGGGTGGCGACGTTGGCGCTCGGGCTCGTCGCCGCGGCACTGCACGTCCTGCTCGGGCTCCAGTTCGCGCTCTACCGCGGGCGGCTGAGCTACGGCTCGTTCGACGAGGTTCGCGCGCTCGGGTTGGTCGTGATGGGGGAGTCGATCCTGCTCGGAATCCTCGTGATCCTGTTCGGCAACGCGGTCGGGATCCCGCGGGGCACGGTGTTCCTCGCCTTCCCCTTCGTGCTCCTCTTGATGTTCGGCGTCCGCTACCTCACCCGCTTGCTCTCGGAGCGGACGCGTAAGCCCGGCGATGAGGCAGAGCCGGCCATCATCGTGGGCGCGGGGTACCTCGGCGACAACGTGCTGCGAAGCATCCTCACCGACCCCGCATCGCCGATCCGGCCGGTGGGACTCCTCGATGACGACCCCGCGAAGAAGCACCTGCGCCTGCGGGGGGTGCCCGTGATCGGCACGACGAGCGACCTCGCGGAGGCCGCCGCGAGGACGGGAGCGACAACGCTCGTGATCGCCGTGGCGCGTGCCGACGGCGCGCTGCTGCGCGAGCTCACAGACCGCGCGGAGGCGGCAGGCATGAGCGTTTCCGTGACCCCGAGCCTCACGCAGATCCGCTCCGGCGAGGGATCGCCGGCCGACCTCCGTGACGTCAGCATCGAGGACCTCATCGGGCGCCACCCGGTGGACACGAACGTCGAGCTCATCGCCGGCTACATCACCGGCAGACGCGTGCTCGTCACGGTGGCCGGCGGTTCGATCGGCTCGGAACTGTGCCGGCAGCTCGCGAAGTTCGGCCCCAGCGAACTCACCATGCTCGACCGTGACGAGACCGGCCTCCAGCTCGCGCAGATCCGCACCGCTGGACATGGTCTTCTCGACACGAAGGATGTCGTCCTCGCAGACATCAGGGAACCCGAGATCCTCCGCCGCGTCTTCTCCGAGCGGTGTCCGGAAGTTGTCTTCCACGCCGCGGCACTCAAGCATCTCCCGATGCTCGAGCAGTACCCGGACGAGGCGTGGAAGACCAACGTGCTGGGGACACTCAACGTCGTGCAAGCGGCCCGCGAATGCGGTGTGGCGACATTCGTCAACATCTCAACCGACAAGGCGGCCAACCCGACGAGCGTTCTGGGCCATTCCAAGCGTCTCGCCGAGAAGATCACTGCCTGGGCCGGAGCGGAGACGCGGATGCGCTATCTCTCCGTTCGATTCGGCAACGTGATCGGCAGCCGGGGCTCCATGCTGCCGACCTTTCAGGCGCTCATCGACTCCGGTGGGCCACTGACCGTCACGCACCCTGACGTCACGCGCTACTTCATGACGATCCCCGAGGCCTGCCAGCTCGTCATCCAGGCTGGCGCGGTGGGGCGGTCCGGCGAGGTGCTGATCCTGGACATGGGAGAGCCGGTGTCGATCCTTGACGTGGCCAAGCGGATGATCGCGATGTCCGGCAAAGCGGTCGAGATCGTGTTCACGGGACTCCGGGATGGCGAGAAGCTGCACGAAGAGCTCGTCGGAGATCGCGAGAGCCTCGAGCGGCCCTTCCACCCCAAGGTGTCGCACACGCGTGCTGACCCCCTCGCACCGGACCGTCTGGACCGCGCCGGGTGGTACTCCCGGATGGGGGCCACGCCTCCGCCGGTTGACGCCACGTCGGTCACGCCGATGCCACTCGTCGACACGGAGGGCGCTCCATGAGCAAACGAATTCACATGTCGTCGCCCGACATCGGCGAGGCGGAGCACGAGGCGGTCCTCGCCGCCATGAGGTCGGGCTGGATCGCTCCTCTCGGCCCCGACGTCGATGCGTTCGAACGAGAGCTGGCTGCGCGAGTCGGCGTCGCGCACGGCGTCGCGCTGAGTTCCGGTACCGCGGCGCTGCACCTGGGGCTGATCGTGCTCGGAGCGGGGCCAGGCACAGTGGTCCCGACCTCGACCATGACTTTCGCAGCCACCACGAACGCGATCACGTACACGGGGGCGGAGCCGTACTTCATCGACGCCGACCCGGCGACCGGGAATATGGAACCGGAACTGCTGCGAACGGTTCTTCACGAACTCCGTGCCTCGGGCGCCACCGTGCCGGCGATCGTCCCGGTCGACCTGCTGGGAAAAGCGGTCGACTACACCGCCATCCTCGCGATCGCCGCCGAGTTCGAAGTGCCCGTGCTCGCGGACGCCGCGGAGTCACTGGGAGCCACCCATGGCGGACGAGCGGCGGGCAGCTTCGGATCGGCGTCAGCGGTGTCGTTCAACGGCAACAAGATCATGACCACCTCCGGCGGGGGGATGCTTCTCACCGATGACGGCCAGATCGCCCGTCGCGTGCGCTACCTCGCCACTCAGGCTCGCCAGCCCGTTGTCCACTACGAGCACACCGACATCGGCTACAACTATCGCCTCAGCAACCTGCTCGCGGCGCTCGGCCGCGCACAGCTCAGGCGCCTGGACGAGATGATTGGTCGGCGCCGGGAGATGAGAGCGGCGTACAAGACCCTCTTCTCGGACGTCCGGGGCGTCGAGGTCTTCGGCGCGGCGGGCGACGAGGCGGACAACGCTTGGCTCACTTCGATCCTCGTCGATGCCGATGAGACGGGGTGGACGCCTGCCGAGCTTTCCACCTACCTCAGCGGTGATGACATCGAGACGCGTCCGCTGTGGAAGCCGATGCACGCGCAGCCCGTGTTCGCCGGGGCACGGGGAATCATCACCGGAGCGGCGGACGAGCTCTTCCGCCGTGGGCTCACGCTGCCCAGCGGCTCCGCCCTGACGGATGAGCAGCGAGAGCGCGTGCTCACCCGGATCGGCGGGTTCCTGGACGGGAAGCGATGATGGCTGTCCGGGTTGCGTCTTCCTACGACCCGGTGAAGCGAACGTTCGACGTCCTGGGCGCTGCCATCGGCCTCGTTCTCCTGCTGCCGGTGATCGCCGTCACCGCGATCTGTGTCGCGATCGATGTCGGCCGACCGGTGATCTTCGCGCAGCCGCGTCCCGGCCGCCATGGTCGGATCTTCACGCTCTACAAGTTCCGCTCCATGCGCAGCGTCGATGACAGGCACCGCTTGGTCACGGACGAACAGCGCGTGACCAGGTTCGGGCGCGTTCTCCGCGGATCGAGTCTCGACGAGCTGCCGTCGCTGTGGAACGTGTTACGAGGGGAGATGAGCGTCGTCGGTCCGAGACCCCTGCTTGTCGAGTACCTCGACCGCTACACGCCGGAGCAGGCTCGGCGGCATGAGGTGCGCCCGGGGCTCACCGGCCTCGCGCAGGTCGCGGGCCGGAACGCCGTGAGCTGGGAGCGTCGCTTCGCGCTCGACGTGGCCTACGTCGATGCCCGAAGCCTGGGCCTCGATGCCCGTATCCTCGCGCGTACCGTGGGTCTCGTGCTCCGACGCGAGGGGATCACGCCCCCCGGCTCGGTCAGCGCGCACACATTCGAAGGAACCGGTCACCCATGAGCACTTCCCCGATCTCGCTGGTCATCATCGGAGCAGGGGGCTTCGGGCGTGAGGCCCTGGACACCTACCTCGCTGCGAAGGCCGTTGGACTGATCGACATCGACCTACTCGGAGTCGTGGACGATGCGATCACGGACGGGGATGCGGCGAAGCTCGACCGCCTCGGCGTGACCTACCTCGGTACGCGGGAGAAGCTCGCCGCACAGACGAAGGTGCGGCTCGCCGTGGCCATCGGGGACCCCCGCGTCCGGGGCAGAGTGACGGCGGAGTGCCTCTCCCTGGGGTACGAGCTGCAATCCCTCGTGCACCCTACGGCCGTCATCGGGTCACTCACCACTGTGGGCCCCGGAAGTATCGTCTGTGCGGGGGTCCTCGTCTCCACCTCAGTGCGCCTTGGTCGTGGCGTACACCTGAATCCCGGGGCCACTGTAGGCCACGATACGACGCTCGAGGACGACGTCTCGATCAATCCGCGAGCCGTCATCTCGGGGAATGTCCTCGTCGGACGGGAGGCGCTCGTCGGTGCCGGGGCTGTGGTGCTGCAGGGCCTCGAGGTCGGGGCGGGGCGCGACGGTCGGCGCCGGTGCCTGTGTCACTCGCGACGTCGATGCCGGACGGATCGTGAAGGGAGTGCCGGCCCGATGACGCGGACGGTCGCCATCGTCCTGAAGACCGCAGCAGGGGGGCTCTGGATCCTCCCGCAGGTACGCGCGTTGCGCGAAGCGGGTGCGCGTGTGACTGTGTTCATCCCCGATGCGCCTGGTCGCCTCGGTGACCGGCTCGCCGAGATGGCTGCCGACGACGACGGCGTCGTGGTGCGGCGGACCCGCTATCAGTTCGGGCTTCTGCCGAAGCCGGCGAACATCCGCGACTTCCTCTCCTTCGCTCGCGACCTGCGTTCTCTCCGTCCGGACGCGGTGCTCTACCATCTGTACGCCAGCGCCCTGGCGACGCGAACGGCCCTGCTTGGTCGTCGGACGAGGGCGGTGCACATGGTCGCCGGTCCTCTGCATTTGGAGACCCCCGTGATCCGACTTGCGGAGAGGGTGCTGCACCGTGCGGACGACGTCATCGTCTGCGGGTCGGACGACACCCTGCGCCGGTACGCCGAGGTGGTCTCCGGTGCCGACAAGCTCGTGAGCATCCCCTACGGCGTAGACACGCGGGTCTTCATGCCACCGCAGGGTGGAGACCAGCCGATGGCGGACGAGCCCCGCCGCGCGGGCTCGTCTTTCGAGGTCATCATGGTCGCGTTCGTGTATGCCCCCAAACGTCTCGTGCATCGTGGACATGGCATCAAGGGACATGCGGAACTCCTGCAGGCGTGGGCGGCATTCGTGCGCGACCACGAGGACGCGCACCTGACAATCGTTGGCGGCGGGTTCCGTCCTGAGGGGGAGCTCTATCGCCGCCAGCTCGTCGATACCCTTCCCCGTTCGCTCGAGGAGCTGCGCGTCACGTGGTTGGACACGGTGGACGACGTGCGAGCGGCCTACGCGGCTGCTGACGTCAGCGTCAGCCCGTCGTTGTCCGAAAACCATGGCGCGGCGCTGGAGGCTTCGGCGATGGCGGTACCGTCGATCGTGAGCGACGCCGGCGGTCTGCCCGAGACCATGGTGCACGGGGTCACCGGCTGGGTGATTCCCGCCGGCGACTCCTCTGCTCTCCGTGACACGCTCGAGGAGGCGTATCGAGCATGGCAGGACGATAGGCTTTCCGCGATGGGCAATGCGGCGAGGGCGAGAGCCGTAGAGCTGTTCGACAGCACTGCCGCCGCAACACGCGTGGCGCAGGTCGTCCTCGACGGGGCATTCCGGTGACCGAAGGGGCGCCCCGGGTTCTCGTCTTCTCGGAAGCACGCTTCGCCATGGACGCGGCCGGACGCTTCCTCTCCGAGGATCCCGGCTGTGAACGGCTGCGCCTGGGCGCGAGAGCTGCCAGGGGACTCTCTGTCTCCGGTGCTCGCCGCCCGTGCCCGGCTCGATGATGATTCCGCCGGCTCACCGCTGAGCGGGGAGACGATCGCGTTGCCGCACTACATCGGGCTCCGTCAGTCGGTCCTGCGCCTTCCCGCCACGTGGGCCGCCGTACGTCGGAGTGTCGGCGGCGCGGATCTCGTGTTGGTCAAAGTTCCCGGCGTGCTCGGCACCCTTGCGACCCTCTCGGCGCGTCGGCGCGGTATCCCCGTCGCCGCGGAAGTCGTTGGTGATGCCGAAGGCGTCCTGCGTTCCGGTGCGCTGGGCGCGGCGGGCCGCCTTCTGCGCCCCGTAGTAGGCATGGTCACGCGCCTTGTCGTTCGCCGAGCGAGAGCCGTCAGGTATGTCACGGAGCGGGAACTGCAGCGGCGCTATCCGCCCGCGCCGCATGCCGAGGTCGCGTCCTTCTCTGATGTGGTGATCGCCGACGAACCGCGCTGGAAGGGAACAGAGGACGGGGCACCGCACCTCGTGTCGGTTGGCTCCGTCGACCAGCTTTACAAAGGACATCACCACCTGATCGAAGCTCTGGGACGCATCCGGGATGAGTTTCCGACTGTCACGCTCACCGTGGTCGGTTCAGGGCGGAGGATGCCCTTCCTGCACGAGACCGCCCGCGAGCAAGGGGTACCCGACGCCGTCCGTTTCACCGGGTATCTGGGCGACCCGGCGGAGGTGGAGGCGGTGCTCGCCGAGGCGACGTTGTTCGTTCTCCCCTCGCTCACGGAGGGGATGCCGCGCGCGCTGATCGAGGCGATGGCAATCGGCGTACCGGCCATCGCTAGTCGCGTCGGCGGGGTGCCGGAGCTTTTGCCCCCGTCCGCGACTTTCGACCCGGGCGACGTGACGGCGATGACGCGACTGCTGCGCGAGCTGCTCCGGTCACCGGAGCGGCGCCGCGAGCTTTCGACCGCCGGAATCGCCGCGACCCGGCGATTCTCCCCGTCCGCGCGCGCCGCCGCGCTGGCAGACTGGCAGCGGACGCTGATCGGCCTGGCCGGAGGTGGATGAGATGAAGCCCACGGTCGTCGTCCATGTCATCGGAAGTCTCGATCACGGCGGCGCAGAGAAAGTCGCCCTCGATCTGTGCGAAGCGATTCCGACCGCCCGCGTCACGCAGGTCTTCTATTGCTTCTCCGGGCGAGAAGGTGCTCTCGCCCCGCGGTTCCGGCATGCGGGCGCGGTGGTGTCCGTGGCGCCTGCCGGTGGCACGCTCGCCCGAGTCGGCGCGCTCCGACGCCTCGTGCGAGAGCGCGGGGCGGATGTCGTCGTCTCGCACGTCTCGCTTGCGAGCGCTTTCCTCCTTCTGGCCGTGCGCGGCACGGGCGTGCGGCGGCGCATCGCCCGCGCCCACAGCACGGGTGACGATCGAGGCGGTGGCCTGCGAACGGCGTATCGAACGGCTGCTCGAGCGCTGTTGCCCTTCTCGGCGACCCACGTCGTGGGAGTCAGCGATGCGGCTCTCCGCTTCCTCATCGGACGGTGGGGGAGGCTCCATCGCTGGCTCGACGTGGAGACGCGCGTACTGGTGAACGGCGTCGACGTCGGGCGCTTCCACCCGCCGATGGAGGCGTATGGCGTGCGGCCCCCACGAGTTGTGCACGTCGGCCGCGCGTCGCCGGAGAAGAACCGCCGTATCCTCGTGCCGATCTTTCGGGCGCTCCGCGCCGTGGGGCCTGTGGAGATGGTGGTGGTGGGTCCCGGCGGGACCGCGGACCTCGGCGAGCTGCCCAGCGACGGAGGTTTCCGTGTCGTGGGTGTGGTCGACGATGTGGCACCGATCCTCCGGGAGGCGGATGTCCTTCTGCTGCCCTCGTTCCGGGAAGGGCTTCCTGGTGTCGTGCTGGAGGCCCTGGCCAGCGGTGTTCCCGTCGTCGCCTCCGACCTCCCGACCCTCCGCGAGCTCGAGACGCTTCCCGGCGTGGCCTTCGTCTCCCCAGAGGCCGCCGCCTCCGAGTGGGCGGCCGCAGTGGCACGAGCGATGGACCTGAGCCATGCTGACCGCCGCGCTCTGGCGGAAACCGTAAGAGGTTCGAGGTTCACCCTGGAGAGGAGCGTGAATGACTGGCTCTCGCTCTGGTGATCTTCTGCTCGTCGCGGACGCTACCGGTCGACACCATCGATGGGTGAGGGTGTGTCTCGGCCTCGCCATAGGCTTAGTGACGCTGATCTGGAGCACATCGACCGGAGGCGGGGAGGCGAGCGCGGCGCAGGCCGGTATGCTCATCGCCGCGTTCATCGGCCTCCTGGTCACGGCCTGGAATCCGCGTGCGGGGGCAGGCGGAAGCGCCTTCCTCTACTTCTTCGTCTTCGCCCTGTTCCACGGCGGCCTCGTTATCGCGTACGTGCTCCATGGCGACGCCGCACTGCTCGGCGGCGGCGACAACTCCTGGATCGCGGCCGAGGCGGCTGGCTCCGGCGACCTCCCTCACCGTGATCGGTGCGGCGAGCGCCAGCGCGGGTGTTGCTCTCGGTCAGTTCGCGCGTGCCAAGACTCCGCCCTCGCCGGTGGCGACGGCGCCCGCCGGGAGGCTTCCGGTCGTCGGCGGCGCGGCCGCCGTCATCGGCGCGGGAATGATCGGTTCTGCGCTGTGGTCGAACGGCGGTCTCGCCAGCGTGGGTGGCTACCTCGAGTTCCTCGACGTGGTGGCCGGCGAGTCGGTGTTCAGCTACGGCACCCTCCTGCTCGGGCTGGGGCTGTGTCTGCTGGTGGCGAGTGGCGGACGCAGCCGCATCGTCGGCTGGGCCAGCATGCTGGCGCTCGCCGCCTTGGCGCTGCCGCTCGGGCTCCGCGGCCCGGTACTCTTCCCGCTCGTTACCCTGGTGATGATCGAAGCCAAGCGGCGACGCCTACGGTTGGGGGTCTTCCTGCTCGTGGCGGCCGCGGTGCTCTCGGCGATCAGTGTGATCCGGCAGACCAGAGCCCAGGGGTTCAGCGGGCTGCTCGAAGGTGGATGGACGCGGATCGACCCGATCGACGGTGCCGCCGAGATGGCTATTCCCTGTTCCCGGTGGTGCAGGTCGAACAGTGGATGTCGGCGGGACTGCCTCAGATGAACGGCGTCACGTTCATCGCGCCGGTTGTAAGGGTCGCGGAGCGGCTGCTGGGGGTGCCGTCACCGCCGGGGGATCAGGACCTGCGCCTGTTCAACGTCGAGGTCTTCACCCGTATCGGCCCCATCGGCGGTTCGCCGATCGCGGAGGGGTACCGGAACTTCGATGTGCTGGGCGTCGTCCTCGTCATGTGTGTCCCTGGGATTCGTGCTGGCGCGGATCGACCGGCTACCCGGGACTCCACAGGGAGCGGCGCTGGCCGCCGTCATCATGCTGCCGGTCGTGACCGCGGTGCGAACTCCTTCGCTCCGGTCATCCCGCAGATCCTCATCGGTCTCGTCTTGGTGGGAGCGGCTTTCCTCGGGTCACGCGACCGGGGCGCGGGGGGACTGGATGAGGAACCTCGTCAAGGCCGTCTCCGCCATGATCGCGGGATCAGGAGCGCAACTGGCGGCGAATGCGCTGGCGGGGTTCCTCGCGACGGCATGGGCTGCCGGTGGCCGAGCGCGGGCTCATGATCCCTCGCGCTCTCCGCGTCCGCCATCGTCTCCCTGCTGGTCAGCGCCGGCATCGGCAACACCCTCAGGGCGAGGCTGCCGCGAAGCGAACCATGAGGAGGCGGTCGAGCTACGCCGCGCGTTCACGACGGCGGGGCTCATTGTGATCGTGGTCTCGGCGGTGGTCGGGGGGCGGGGGCCGCGGTGCTTCTGCAGGGCACCGACGCGAGGATGGCCACGGCGCCGATCATCGCGGCGGTCGCGCTCGCGACCTCGTCGCAGGTCGGCATCGCCCTGCTCACGGACGCGCGCTTCGCCGGGATGAGGTACGCCGCCGGCGCTCGCTGGGCCGCCGGCAGCGCTGTCGCGGGGCTGCTGAGCTTGGGCCTCGCGCTCGCGTTGTGCGCCGGGGGCGGCATCACGCCCACGGCAGCGCTCCTGGTGGCGGCTCAATACTGGAGCGGTCGCGGTCGTGCGCGTCGTCTCTGTGGTCTTCGCCTTCCGCGATGGCGACCTGATGTCCGGGTGGGCATCCGCCCTCCGTGTATCGCGGCTCTTCGTCGCGGGGGTGTCCACCCTCGTCCTCCCGCTCGCCATCGTGGTCATCGCCCGGTCCGACCGGCTCATCCTCGGAGCCGTCACCTCGGCCACCGTGGTGGCGGTGTACGGCCTGGCGGCCACCTATGCAGAGGTCATCCGCGTCGTCCCGACGGCGGTCGCGCAACTCGCTCCAGCTCGGGTCGCCGGAGGGGGGCGGATCGCGCAGCGTGGCGGGTCTCGCCGTACTCTCGGTGCTCGCAACCCGCGGTCACGGCAGCTGTCGTCGGTCTCGCGGCGACCTGGCTGACCGTCCCGCTCTTCGGCACCCGTACACCGATGCCGTCGCTATCACCTGGCTCCTTCTTCCCGGCGAGGTGTTCTACGCGCTGGGTCGTGCTGGCGAACCTCGTCCTCATCGGGGGGGAGTGGAATCGCGCGGCGACACTCGTCGGGCTCTCCTCCGTGCCGGTCGCGCTCGTGCTCTACAGCGTCGGTGCGATGCTCGGGGGGCGCTGAAGGGCTGGCCGTCGCGCGCGATCTGGTGCTGGCGGTCATGGCGATCGCCGGTGGCATCGCCGTCTACGTCGTCTTCCGCCGGCGCCGTCCGGGACTTACTGCACCCGAGCAGGGACGCCCCATGCCCCGTGAACCCGCCGGCACCGACCGTGTGACGACGGCGCCCGCTCCGATGGAGCTGTGATCGCCGATCGTGACTCCGGCGAGCACCGTCACCCTGGCGCCGAGCCAGACGTCTTCCCCTATCGCCACCGGCGCGGCGATGAATCGCATCTCGGCGAGCGGGGACGGTGTGGTCGTGGTTGGCGTCCCGGATGACCACGTTCTCCGCCACCTTGGTGCCTGTGCCGAGGAAGACCTCCTCGCGCGCGACTATCACGGCGCCGGGCCCCAGGTAGTGGGCGTCGATCGACAGCCGTGCCCCCGGCCCCGCCGTCAGCGTCACATTGCGGGTGACCGCGCAGGAGCGCACGCGTAGGGACCCGCCCGGTGACACCCTGATGTCGCAGCCGGGGCCGATGAAGGTGGCACGGTCGGCATCGAAACCGGGGTACATGAGGCGCAGACGCGTCTTGCGGACCGACGAGCACGCGAGCTCACCCAGTCGCCACACGCCGCGCAGGAGCTTCGCGACGGTTCGGCGCAGTGCGGCGATGGGGGTCATGGGAGGCTGCTCCGGATCGTGGGGGTTTCGTCAAGGGGCGCACTGATCGGTGATGTGCACGGGGCTCTCCCGGGAGAGCGGGGGTCTGCACCAGTCCAAGTTCGCCGGCCGCTCCCCTGCGGAGGGGTGAAAGCGAACCGGATGCTGTGCACGGAATCGAGATGGTGTTGCACTTCCACCTTCACGACCGGGCGTCCGAGGTGCTGACCCGAAGAGATCGGCTGCACGGGTGCGCCGTCCACGCTGATCTGCTTCAGAGTGCCACCGGTCGGACCATAAATCGCGACGTAGGTGCTGATATCCGCGGGGGCGTAGTACGGCCCGGTGATGTAGTACGGAAGTCGCGACGCGGTGGCCGCGTCCAACATCGATGTCAGCGTTGTCGTCCCCTCCATCGTGCCTTCGCCACGGCACAGCGTGGTCGACATGTCGAGGTAGTAGCTCTTCTTCGAACCGGTGTTGTCGTTCACGAAGACGCCGATCTTCGTGGCGTTCGCCGTGTCAGGGGGAAAGGTGCCGGCGAGAGGTGAGTCCGAGACCAGCGCGGCTTCGTCCGCGTCGTCCGTCTGGTAGAGCAGACGGCGCTCGTCAACCGCCTGCGCGAGGGCGGCCATCAGCACGTCGGGCGCGAAGGCCCCACTGGTGAGTGCGCTGAACACGCTCGATGCGGCACCGGCGAAGAACGCGTTCTGCATCATCGGATCCTCGTACCGGAAGTAGACCTCGTTGAGGAGAAGCGGGACGGCGTTGTCGGCGGTCAGTGCATCTCCGG
>NZ_JBFLUM010000021.1:0-16385 GCF_050470785.1 Microbacterium sp. NRRL B-14842
GGCCGACCCGACGGTCTACGACGTCAGCCGCACAACCTCTTCCCCATCGTCTTCGAGGCGCTGATCGAGGGCCGCACCCCGAAGATCTTCGGCGACGACTACGACACCCCTGACGGCACGAACGTGCGCGATTACGTGCACGTCGGCGACATCGCCGCCGCCCACGTCGCCGCAGCGCAGCGCCTGGCCTCCGGCGCACCGATCGAGCCCGCGTACAACCTCGGCTCCGGCGACGGCCTCAGCGTGAAGCAGATCATGGATGCGGTCGCCCGCGTCACCGGCATCGACTTCACCCCCGAGGTCGGCCCTCGCCGCCCCGGCGACCCGGATCGGATCGTGGCGACCGGCGAACTCGCGGCGCGCGACCTCGACTGGACCATGCGCTACACCGTCGACGAGATGGTGCGCACGGGCTGGGAGGCCCGCCGCGCCGCCGGCTGACCTCAGAGGTCGCGCGTGCGGATGGGGTAGAGCCAGAAGCACAGCCATCCGACCGCGGTGAAGCCCAGGGGGATGACCGCCAGCATCAGCCGGATGCCGCCGTCGACGGCCTCCAGCTGCGCGTCGCCGAGCCCGGCGTCGAAGCCCGTCGCGGTCAGCACAGCCGCGGCGACGATCGCCTGGAGGACCACGGAGCCGCGCACGACGAACCCGTTCACGCCGAAGTACGCACCCTCGCGACGGTGGCCCGTGCGATGCGCGTCGTCGTCGATGATCTGGGCGAGCACGACCTCGAGGAGCTGCAGCAGCCCGCCGACGCCGACGGCCGACCGCCCACCCCGACGAGAGCCGCCGCCCCCACCGACGTCGGGACCAGGTAGCCGAGCACCGCGACCCCGAACACCGCGACGCTCCACAGCAGCGCCGTGCGCGGGGAGGTGCGCCGGACCACCGCGCTCCACAGCACGATCGACGGGATGGCCGTGAGGAAGATGGCGCCGAGCAGGAGGCTGCCCTCGCCCTCGGCCGCCCCCAGCGAGTAGCGGACGTAGAACGGGACGCGGCGAGGATCACGGCGATCGAGGTCTGCACGCAGAGCGAGCCCAGCACGTACGGCACGAAGGCGCGGTTGCGGAACGTGTAGACGAGCTGGTCCCGCCAGCGCATGGCCTCGGAGGCGGCCTCGGGCACCCGGCGCTCGATCATCCCGCCGAGGAACGACCACACGAGCAGCACGAGACAGACGCCGGACAGCACGAGGGCCATCCCGGGCCAGCCGATCGCGTCGTAGAGCGCGGGGGCTCCTGCCGTGCCGAGCACCATGCCGAGGATCGCGAAGATCTGCCGCGGCACGTTCCCGCGGGCGCGCTCCTCCGTGGTGCGGAAGATCTCCGGGAACAGCGCCGAGATGTTCAGCACCACCACGACGAAGGCGATGTCGTAGACCGCGACGACCACGAGGAACCACACGATGAGCCCGGCCGCCGGGAGCGCGGGCGGCATCCAGACGAGGGCGAACGCGACGACGAGCGGCACGATGCCGAGCCCGATCCACGGGATGCGGCGGCCCCACGGCGTGCGGATCCGGTCGGAGAGCGCCCCGACGACAGGGTTGAGCGCCGCGTTGAGGATGCCGTGGGCGATCATCGCCGCCGCCACCCACCCCGCGGGGACGGCGAGGTGCGAGACGTAGAAGTACACGACGAACGCCGAGAACGTCTGCGTCATCAGCTGCGTCGGGAACCCGGAGGCTCCGAAGGCGATGGTCTGGGAGCGGGTGGGAGCGGCGTCGAGACGGCGGTCGCGCAGCCGTTCGCCGAGCGCCGTCACCGGGCGTCTCCCCGCTGCAGCTCCCGCAGCGCGCGCCAGCCGACGCGGACCAGACCCTCCTCGACGATCGTCTGCTGCACGAGCGGGTCGTCGAGCAGCCGCAGCTCGTAGCCGCGTTTGGCCGCCGCGAAGTCCACCGCGGCGCGCAGCTCCTCGCCGTCGGCCATCGGATGCAGGTAGATCTCGGTGACACCGGGCGGGACGGCGCGCAGCACCGCGAGGAACCCGTCTCGGACCTGCTCGTACGACTCCTCATCGGCGGTGCCCTCGCCGCGCAGCTCGAACGGGTGCGTCCAGAGCCGATCGACGATCTCCACGCCGAAGGCATCCGCCACCGCCGCCGCCTCGGTGAGCTTCGCCTGCAGCATCGGATCGGCGTCCGCTCCCTCCATCTCGCGGGGCAGGCGGAAGGGGAGGCCGTGCCGGGCGGCGAGGTCGAAGACGGCGCGCAGGAAGTCCCGGCCGGTCAGCAGCCCGTAGACGGAGCCCATGTGGTTGTCGAGGTGGGTCACGTCGACGCCGGCATCGAGCGCCGCCTGCAACTGCGCGGCTATCTCGGCGGCGACATCCTCCTCCGACGCGTGCTGCTCCACGGTCGCGACGTCGGCGGGGAAGAAGCCGTCGGCGTCGACGAGGGTCGACGAGCCCGCGGTGAGCGGACGCCACCGGTATCGGCGCCACTCGCTCGTGAGGACGAGGTGCACGCCCACGTCGAGGTCCGGGTGCGCGGCGGCGAAGGCGAGTGCTTCCGGGGGACCAGGCGCAGGGCACCATCACCGTCGCCGAGTCGATCCGCTCGCGGAGGAGGAGTCCGGAGATCGCCGCGTTCGCGGCATGGCACATCCCGAAGTCGTCGGCGTTGAGGATGACCGCCCTGGCACCGGACGGCAGCCCGAGTCGGTCGGCGAGAGCGGAGGAGGCGGTCATGGCGTGTCCTGTCGGGCGGTCAGCGGCCGGTGGCGGGTGCGCGGGAGGGTGTGAGGATCCGGGTGAAGACGTCGGCGCGGAGCGCGGAGGCCGCCTCACCCACAGCTCCGACGAGCGGCGCCTCCGGACCGAACGCCGAGGCGAGGAAACGGAGCGGCAGCTGCGCGGCGAACTCGTCCGCGACCCGCTCGATCGCATCCAGGAGCGCCGGGTGCACCGCCTCCCCCGCCGAGGATGAAGGCCTCGGGATCGAGCACGAGGGCGACGCTGCCCGCCGCGAGGAAGAGCCGTCGTCCGATCTCCGCGACGAGGGCCTGCGCCGCCTCGTCTCCGCGTTGCGCCGCCTCCAGGTGGGCGAGGAAAGGCGCGTCGACATCCAGTCCGAGCCCGAGGGCGAGGTCGCGCACCACCGCGGCGCCCGCGACCGGGGCGCCGATGGGCACCGGCGTCTGCGGGAGGTACATCACCTCGCCCGCCACTCCCGAGAACCCGCGATGCAGCGCCCCGTCGATCACGATGCCGGCGCCGAGGTCGTCGTCGAGCAGCAGCAGCGCGAAACTCGCGAGGTCGATGCCGACGCCGGTGGTCGACTCGGCGAGCGCGGCGAGGTTGACGTCGTTCTCGACGCGGACCGGGCAGTCGAGGGCTGCCGCGAGAGCCGAGCGGAAGGCGCCGCCGTCCGGTCCCTGGTCGTCGCGGATCGCACCGTCCGACGCGACGATGCCGGGCACTCCGACGACGGCGAGGTGGAGCGCGCCCTTCACGGATCGGCGGCAGGCCGCGACGAGGGCGGCGATGTGCGCGACCCGGTCCTCGCCCGCGGGGAAGGCGCCGTGCCGTTCGGCTCTGATGGTGCCGGTCGCGTCGACGAGGACGACGTGGGCGGCGTGATGGTCCACGTGCACGGCCGCCGCGACCCCCGAGGGCGGGGTGCAGAGCGACCCGCCCGCCGCCGGTCCGCGGGTGTCGCGGTCGACCCCCGGCCGCAGTGACGGCTCCCGCGGCGTCGAGCATCCGCAGTACCTGGGTCACGGCCGTGCGGGAGAGGCCGGTCGCCGCCATGAGCTCGGCCCTGGTCTGCGGTCCGCTCCGGGCGAGGCGCTCGAGGATCGCGCGGCCGTTGAGCGTGCGGAGCAGGGTCTGCGGTCCTGCGAGGGGTCGTGACATGCGGCGGAACCTCTGGGGGGTCGATTCTCGTGCGGAGTCGGTGCCCGCCAGCCTGCCACATCGCGTCGCACCCGTCGACCCGTCCTTCCCGGCTGCGTCGCCTGCACGACCCGGGCACGGCCGCCACGACAGAACCCGGGATTCCTCCCCACAGACGCACCCGTGTCGTGCAGGTGTGACCGGGGAACCCGGAAGGACGTCGGCGGGCCCGCATAGGGTGGAGGGATGACGCCCCTGGTGATCCGAGACGCCGTCGCCGACGATGCCGAGGCCGTGGCCGGAGTGCACGTGCGGTCGTGGCAGGCGGCCTACGAGGGCCTCATCGACCAGGAGGTGCTGGACGGGCTGTCCCGTCTCGGAACGGGCCGACGGGTGGCGCCGCATCTTCGCCGATCCGTTGCCCACGAGCCTCGGAACCCTGGTCGCGGAGCGCGACGGCACCGTCGTCGGCTGGGCGTCGTTCGGCTCTGGTCGCGACCCCCCGACGGCTTGGACGATGCCGAGCTGTACGGCATCTACGCCGACCCGACCGCGTGGTCGACGGGGGCGGGGCATGCCCTCCTCGACGCCGCCGAGCAGCGCATGATCGATGCCGGCCACACCCGCGCCTACCTCTGGGTCCTCGACGGCAACGACCGCGCCGACGGCTTCTACGCCCGGCACGGGTGGGAGCTCGACGGGGCCACGAAGATCGATCAGCGCCCGCAGTTCACGCTCCGGGAGCACCGCCGCGTCAAGCTCCTCGCCCTGCGCTGAACGACCGCCGCGTCAGTCGAGCGCGCTCATCACGTGCTTGATCCGGGTGTAGTCGTCGAAGCCGTACTGCGACAGGTCCTTCCCGTATCCGGAGTGCTTGAACCCGCCGTGCGGCATGTCCGACACGAACGGGATGTGGGTGTTGATCCAGACGCAGCCGAAGTCCAAGTCGCGGGAGAAGCGCATGGCCCTGGTGTGCTCCCGCGTCCACACCGAGGCGGCGAGCGCGTACGGCACGTCGTTCGCCATCGTGAGCGCCTCCTCCTCGGTATCGAAGGGCTGCACGGTGAGCACGGGTCCGAAGATCTCGCCCTGCACGACCTCGTCGTCCTGCTGCACGCCGGTCACGATGGTCGCCTCCCAGAAGTAACCGCGGTCGCCCTGCCGCCTCCCACCGGTGGCGATGGTCGCGTGCGCCGCAAGCCGGTCGATGAAGCCCTGCACCTGAGCGAGTTGGGCCGCGCTGCTCAGCGGTCCGTACAGCACGCCCTCTTCGTCCGGCACCCCGGTCCGCGCGTGCGTGCGGGTCCGCTCCACCAGTGCGGCGACGAGCTCGTCGTGCATCGACGCGTGCACGAGCACCCGGGTCGCCGCGGTGCAGTCCTGACCCGCGTTGAAGAAGGCCCCGGTGACGATGCCCTCGACCGCCTTCTCGATCGACGCGTCCGGGAAGACGATCGCGGGCGCCTTGCCGCCGAGCTCCAGGTGCACGCGCTTGACGTCGTCGGCCGCGTGAGCGGGCCACGGCCATCCCCGCCCGCACCGAGCCGGTGATCGCCACCATCTGCGGTGTCGGATGCTCGACGAGGGCCGCTCCGGTCTCGCGGTCGCCGAGCACGACGTTGAGGGTGCCCGCGGGGGTGTGCGCGGCGACGATCTCCGCGAGCAGCAGCGTGGTGAGCGGCGTGGACTCGGCCGGCTTCAGCACGACGGTGTTGCCGGCGGCGAGCGCGGGAGCGATCTTCCACACCGCCATGTTCAGGGGGTAGTTCCACGGCGTCACCTGCCCGATCACGCCGATCGGCTCCCGGCGCACGAAGGAGGTGTGCCCGGGGAGGTACTCCGCGGCGGCTCGACCCTCGAGGCTCCGCGCGGCCCCGGCGAAGAACCGCAGCTGGTCCACCGACTGCAGGATCTCGTCGGCGACGAGCGTCGCCCGCGGCTTGCCGGTGTCCTTCGACTCGAGGTCGGCGAACTCCTCGGCCCGCGCGGCCATGTCCTCGGCGATGCGGAACAGGGCGAGTTGGCGCGCAGACGGCGGGGTGTCCCGCCAGGTCGGGAACGCCGCCGCGGCCGCGGCATACGCGGCATCCACGTCGGTGCGGTCGGAGATCGGGATCTCGCCGTAGGCTTCCTCCGTCACCGGATCGATGAGCGGCAGGCGCCCGCTCCCCGATGCGGTGACGGCGCGACCGCCGATGAAGTTCTGCAGGGGCACGGTCATCGTCGACGGTGAGGACATAGCGCCATGGTAGCCATCCGAGCGCGGAATCTGTAGCTTTTCGTCCACAGATCGACGGAATCAGTTGCGCAGGGCGGGTCAGAATGTCACGATCGGTACATGAGTCCGAAGACGCCTCCCCCCGCCCTCGACGACATCTCGAAGCGCATCGTCGAGTTGCTGCAGGAGGACGGGCGGCGTCCCTATGCGGAGATCGCCCGCGAAGTAGGGCTCAGCGAGGCCGCGGCCCGCCAGCGCGTGCAGCGCCTGACCGAATCGGGTCTGATCCAGATCGTCGCCGTGACCGACCCGCTGCAGCTCGGCTTCCACCGCATGTCGATGATCGGGATCCGGGTGTCCGGCGACCCCCGCGCGATCGCGGAGGAGCTCACGGCGATCCCCGAGCTGGCGTACGTCGTCGTCACCCTCGGGACGTTCGACATCCTCGTCGAGGCGGTGTGCGAGGACGACGACCATCTGCTCGACCTCATCGCCACCCGCATCCGCACCATCCCCGGCATCATCCAGACGGA
Source organism: Microbacterium sp. NRRL B-14842 (assembly GCF_050470785.1). NCBI lineage: Bacteria > Bacillati > Actinomycetota > Actinomycetes > Micrococcales > Microbacteriaceae > Microbacterium > Microbacterium sp. NRRL B-14842. The sequence continues at coordinate 6,595 of NZ_JBFLUM010000021.1, forward strand.
GAGCCTGCTCTACGCCGGCCTCTACAAAGACCTCTACAACTGGGGAACGCGCTGACGCGCTCCCCTCGCATCGGAGTGAACATGGGCACCACGGTCTTCGAACGCCGTCGTCCTTCGCAGTCCGTCGTCGACGACGCCCTGCGCGACACGGCCCTGTCGGTCTTCTGGCTCGACGACGTCGAGCGGCCCGCGCATCCGCCGCTGCGCGGCACCGTGCACACGGACCTCGTGGTCGTCGGCGGCGGCTACACCGGGCTCTGGACGGCCGTGCGCGCGAAGGAGCGGGATCCGGAGCGGAAGGTGGTCCTCCTGGAGGCATCCCGCGTGGCCTGGGCGGCATCCGGGCGCAACGGCGGCTTCTGCGAGTCCAGCCTCACGCACGGCCACGAGAACGGCGTGAACCGCTGGCCCGAGGAGATCGACCGCCTCGAGGAGCTGGGCCACGAGAACCTCGACGGCATCGCCGAGACCGTGCGGCGGTACGACATGGATGCCGAGTTCGAGCGGACGGGCCAGCTCGCGGTCGCCGTGGAGCCGCATCAGGTCGAGTGGCTGCGCGAGGAGGAGGGCTTCCTCGACCGCGAGGCGGTGCAGGCGGAAGTGCATTCCCCCACGTTCCTCGCCGGCGCCTGGGATCGGGAGGGCAGCGCTCTCGTGCACCCGGCGAAGCTGGGCCTGGAGCTCGCACGGGTGGCCGTCGAGCTCGGCGTGGAGATCCACGAGCACAGCCTCGTCCGGCGGATCGAGGGCGCGGACTCCGGTCCGGTGACCCTCGTCACGGAGCACGGCCGGGTGACCGCCGACGCGGTGGCGCTCGCGACGAACGTGTTCCCCTCGCTCCTGAAGCGCAACCGCCTCATGACGGTCCCGGTGTACGACTACGTGCTGATGACGGAGCCGCTCTCGGCCGAGCAGCTCGCGTCCATCGGCTGGCGGAACCGTCAGGGGCTCGCCGACAGCGCCAACCAGTTCCACTACTACCGGCTCACCGCCGACGACCGGATCCTGTTCGGCGGCTACGACGCGGTGTACCACTTCGGCGGCAAGGTGCGCCCCGCGTACGAGGACCGGATGGAGAGCCACCGGCGCCTGGCCTCGCACTTCTTCACCACCTTCCCGCAGCTCGCCGGCCTCCGCTTCACGCACCGCTGGGCCGGAGCCATCGACTCCTCCAGCCGATTCTGCGCATTCTTCGGCACCGCCCGCGGCGGTCGGGTCGCCTACGCCACGGGGTTCACCGGACTCGGGGTCGGGGCCGCCCGGTTCGCGGCCGATGTCATGCTCGACAAGCTCGACGGCGAGGAGACCGAACGCACGCAGCTGCGGATGGTGCGCGAGAAGCCGATCCCGTTCCCGCCGGAGCCCGCCGCGTCCGTCGGCATCAACCTCGTCCGCGCCGCGATGGACAGGGCCGACCACAACGAGGGGCGCCGCAACCTGTTCCTGAAGACGCTCGACGCCCTCGGCATGGGCTTCGACTCGTGACCACGCTCACCCCAGGAGCCGTCGTCGACGCGGGGAACCTCGCGCTGACGCACGCCCCGCTGCCCGACGAGGACGTCCGCGACGGCGCACCGACCACGGCCTACACGGTGCTCGACGATGCCGGCGGGATCGAGATCGGCGTCTGGGAGATGACGCCGGGCACGGCGGTGGACGTCGAGGAGGACGAGGTGTTCGTCGTGCTCTCCGGTCGCGCGACCGTGGCGTTCACCGCACCCGCGCTCCCGCCCGTGGGACTCGGCCCAGGGTCAGTGATGCGGCTCACGGCCGGCATGCGGACGGTCTGGACCGTGAACGCGACCCTGCGGAAGGTCTCGATCGGGATCTGACGGCTCGTGCCGAGCGCGTCCCACTCAGGCCCGGCGGACCTCCGCGTGCGGGATGCGTGCGGCCATGACCCGCACCGCTTCCGGGTTGTCGTCCACGAGCACCGCCTCCCGACCGAGTGCGGAGGCCACCGCTCCGGTCGTGCCGCTGCCGGCGAAGAGGTCGAGCACCCGATCGCCCGGTCGGCTGGACGCGGTCACGATGCGCCGGAGGATGCCCTCGGGCTTCTGCGTCGGATAGCCCGTCTTCTCCCGTCCGGTCGTCGGGACGATCGTGTGCCACCAGACGTCGGTCGGGAGCTTGCCTCGTGCCGCCTTCTCCGCGGTCACCAGCCCCGGAGCCATGTACGGCTCCCGGTCGACGTCGTCGGAGTTGAACACGTACGTCCGCGGGTTCTTCACGTACACCAGGATCGTGTCGTGCTTGGTGGGCCACCGCCGCCGGGATTTCGCGCCGTAGTCGTACGCCCAGATGAGCTCGTTGAGGAAGCAGTCCCGGCCGAACACCGCGTCGAGCATGACCTTCGCGTAGTGCGCCTCGCGGTAGTCGAGGTGCAGGTAGAGGGTGCCGTCGTCGGCGAGCAGCCGCCAGGCCTCCTCCAGCCGCGGCATGAGGAAGGCGCCGTAGTCGTCGAAGCTGTCGTCGTACGCGCGCAGCATGCCGCGCACACCGCTCGTACCGGTGTCCGTGGAAGCCGTGCCGCACCTCCGGCCCGCCGACTGCGTGTTCAGAACTCAGGAGATCCGACGCGGTTTCGGCCGGTTGGGGGCTGCCCCCGTCCGGATCCGCCGATTCTTCCGGAGTTGTGAACGTGCGGCGGGCGGTGACCACCTGCCGCTCCCGCACTCTTCCGGTGTTGAACGGCGGGTCGAGGTAGACGAGCGTGAAGGACCCGGACGGCAGGGTCGCCGCGACGGCGAGGTTGTCCCCCTCGATCACCGACACCCGCCCCGGGACCTGGACCCCTGAGCCTGCACCCTGGGTCCCTGAGCCTGTCGAAGGGCCTGAGCCTGTCGAAGGGCTCACGGAACCCGATGCAGCCACGCGTCGGTCGAGAACTTCGACTCCACCAGAGCCTGCGCATCGGCGTACTCGTCCGGCGTGATGCCGCCCTCCTCGGCGGAGGTGAGCGAGCGGAACGTGTCCTTGAAGCGCTCGATGATCTCGGCGCGTTCCAGTCCGGTCTGGCTGCGCAGCGGGTCGACGCGCTTGGCGGCCGAGGTCGTGCCCTTGTCGCTGAGCTTCTCGCGGCCGATCCGCAGCACCTCGGTCATCATCTGGCCGTCGATGTCGTAGGAGAGGGTGGCGTGGTGCAGCACACCTCCGTTCGCGAGGCGCTTCTGCGCGGCGCCGCCGATCTTGCCGGTCGGGCTCGCGATGTCGTTGAGCGGCTGGTAGACGGCGTCGATGCCGAGCGAACGGAGCGCCTGCAGCACCCAGTCGTCGAGGAACGCGTAGGAGTCGGCGAAGGTCATGCCCGCGACGAGCGAGGCCGGCACGTAGAGCGAGTAGGTGATGATCTGCCCCGCGGCCATGAGCATCGCTCCGCCTCCGGAGATCCGGCGGACGACGTCGAAGCCGTGCTTCGCAGCGCCCTCGGGGTCGACCTCATTGCGATACGACTGGAACGACCCGATGACGACGGCCGACTCGTCCCACTCCCAGATGCGCAGCGTCGGACGCCGACGCCCCTCGCCGACGCGGGAGGTGAGCACCTCGTCCAGGGCGAGGTTCATGCGCGGCGAGACCGCCTTCTCGTGGACGATCTCCCAGTCGAAGTCGCCCCAGCCGGGCGCCGTGACGAGCGCGCGGCGGACGGCGGTGCCGACCGCCTCGGGGGTGAAGCCGAGCAGCTGGGCCCCCTCGGGGAGGGCGCCGCGGACGGCCGCGGCGATGGCCGTGGCGTCGGACTCGACGGGGAGACCCTCGACAGCGGCGTTGATGTCGTCGAGCGCGGAGTCCGGTTCGAGGAAGAAGTCCCCGGCGAGCCGGAACCGCGCGATCCGGTCGTTCTCGACCTCGAGGTCGACGACGACGAGCTTGCCCCCAGGAACCTTGTATTCACCGTGCACGGATCCAGCTTAAGGCGCGCACTGCCCCCGTGGTCAGCCGCCGAGCACGACCACGCGCTCCCCTGCCCTGATCGGCGTGGAGTAGCGGTTGCCGGGCGTCGGCAGGGGGCAGACGAACTGGTCGGAGAACGCACAGGGCGGCAGGTAGGCGCGGTTGAAGTCGAGCACGGCGGAGCCGTCGGCGGCGGGTTCGTCGACGGGGAGGAACCGGAACCGGTACGTCTCCAGCCCGTTCGTCCCGTCGGCGAAGACCGCGCTCAGCGCTCCGCTCCCACTGCGGGTGACGGTGAGCTCGTGCGGGGTGCCGGCGAGTTCGAACCGCAGGCGTCCGGCGATCGCGGTCTCGCGCTCCTCACCGTCGACCGAGGTGACGACGATCCGCTCGTCTGGCGCGGGTTCGAACGTCGCGGGGAGCCGCCAGCGCTCGTCCGGGGCGTAGGCGTCGATCGCCGTGAACCACTCCCGCTGCGGACGGGCCGGATTCCAGACGCGGAGGGCCAGCAGCCCGTTGCGATCGAATACCCGCAACTCCCGCCGCCCGAGGCGCAGGGTCTGGGCGCCGCGGAGGGTGACGACCGACCCCGACGGTCCGAGTTCGCTGCCGCGGATGCCGCCGTCGCCGGTGAGGGCCCAGAGTCCGGGGACGCCGTCGACCGCTGCGGGTTCGGTGATGAGCCAGTTCGTCGACTCCAGCGCGGACGGCCCGTACTCCGACCCCGCATAGCGTTCACGCGCCGCATGCCACTCATGCCAGTCCGTCAGGAAGCTCATCGCCGCGGGCCCTCCCCTCGCTCGTGCGGATGTGCCCCGAATCTAGGGCTGCCCCCACCTCCCGTGGCCTCCCTCCGTCACACGCCTTCACCGCGCGTCATCCCGCGTCACACTCCCCCGCGGTCCCCGCGCACCTCCCGCGGGATCAAACCCGTCCCTCGTCGCACCTTTCCCCGCCCGTTCCTGATCCCGCCACCCGTGCGCAGCCGCCGCGCACATCCCGCGGGATCAAAACCGTCCCCCAGCGCACCCTCCCCCCGCCCGCTACTGATCCCGCCACCCGTGCGCAGCCCCCGCGCACATCCCGCGGGATCGAAATCGTCCCCCAGCGTGCCCTCCCCCGCCCGTTCCTGATCCCGCCACCCGTGCGCAGCCCCCGCGCACATCCCGCGGGATCGAAATCGTCCCCCATCGCACCCTCCCCCGCCCGTTTCTGATCCCGCCACCCGGGTCGTCCGCGGCGCGACGGAAGCCGAAGATCCTCCGCGCCTCCGCGCCCCCTATTCGCGGGGCGCGGGTGATTCCCCACTGCCACCGGCGCGCGAATCACCGTGCGTGTTCGAAAAGGCTCCCCCGAGGTCCGTCCCGGGCACGAAAGTGATCCCGCGGCAGTGGCGGGAGGCACAACATTGATCCCGCGGGATGTCCGGAGGCTCGAAGGTGATCTCGCGGGCGGTGACGGGAGGCGCGGCGTTGATCCCGACAGGTCATCGTGGACGCGGACTCACCGGCGCACCCACGCACAGTGCGTGTTCGAAAACGTTCCGCTGGGGCCTGTGCCACGCGCGAAAATGATCCCGCGGGGCCGGGGGAAGGGGCGAAAGTGATCCCGGACCGTAAAGGGACCGGGACGGACCGGGACGGAACGGGACTGAACAGGCCGGGGAAGGGCCGGACTGGGATCGGACCCGAACCCGGGACGGGAGTCAGCGGGCGGGGATGTGGGCGTCGAGCCAGGCGAGGACGTCGGCGCGCACCTCGTCCTGCTGCAGCTCCTGGAAGATCTCGTGCCGGGCGTCGGGGTAGACGAGGGTCGTGACGTCGGTGAGTCCGGAGCGGCGCCGGTACTGGTCGGCGAGCTTGTGGACGCTGCGGGGACCGCCGACCGGATCGTCACGGCCGACGAGGAGGAGCATCGGGAGGTCGCGCGCGAGGTGCGTCGCCGGACGCCCGTACAGTCGCGCCGCGTCGAGCAGACCGAAGAGCTTGAGCAGAGGCACCCCCGTCGTGAGCGGGTCCTCCTCGAAGGCCTTCCACACCGCGGGGTCGCGGCTCAGCCACTCGTATCCGGTCGCGTCGTCCGCGGCCCACGCGGCGTTCAGCGGCGCCGGGTTCAGGGAGCGGGGCGTGCGCAGCGCCGAACCCGACAAGATCACCGCATCGAAGGCCTCGGCGTGCTCGTTCACCAGCATCTGCGCGAGGAACGACCCCCACGAGTGCCCGAGGAGCACGAGCGGAAGGTCCGGGTTCTCGTCGCGGATGATGCCGGTCAGCTGCCAGATCGCATCCTTGGCCGCCCGGAGACCTCCGGGCCCGAGCCGTCCGAGCCGGGCCGGATCGCCGTGCTGGCGCATGCCGGTGCGCCCGTGCCCACGGTGGTCGTCCGCGTAGACGGTGAACCCGGCTCCGGTGAGCGCGGCGATCAGCGCCGGATACCGTCCTGCGTGCTCGCCCACCCCGTGCAGGAGCTGGACGACGCCGCGGGGCGTGCCCTCCGCGGGGTGGACGTCGTAGACGATGGCGATGCCGTGGCTGTCGGTGTACTCGCGGGTCTCGGTCATGGGTCGGCCCTACCGGTCGGTTCCCTCGACGGCGTCGCGGATCGCGTCCCGGATCGCGAAGGCGATGTCGCGGTCCGTCACCTCGTAGCCGCCGACCCCGTCGGAGGCGGAGCCCATGCGCACGCCGCCGTCCTCGGTCACCGCCCGCTTCGCGGAGAAGTGGAGGGCGTCGACGCCGGCCGCGGCGAGCACCGGAGCGCTCGCGACGTCGACGCCGCTGCCGGCCATGACCTCGATCTGCCCCTCGGCCGCGGCGACGAGCGCGCGCAGCGTGTCGATGCCATCGATCGCGGCCGAGGCTCCTCCGGACGTGAGCACGCGCCGGAGCCCGAGCTCGCGCGCGGAGCGCAGGGTCGCCACCGGGTCGGCGGTCACGTCGATAGCCCGGTGCAGCGTCGCCGGAGCTCCCCCGGCCGCATTCCGCAGCCGCGCCATGGCATCGTGGTCGAGCCGCCCCTGGGCGTCGAGCGCGCCGATCACGACGCCGGCCGCGCCTGCGGCGACCGCGTGCCGCACGTCGCGTTCGGCGACGGCCAGCTCGTCGGCGCTGTAGTGGAAGCCGCCGGCGCGCGGACGGATGAGGACGTGCACCTCGGGGCCGTTCGCCCCCGCGGCTTCGAGCGCGAGCTCCAGGGTGGCCGGCGACGGGGTGAGCCCACCCAGGGCGAGGGCCGTGGCGAGCTCGACGCGGGCGGCGCCGACCTCGGCGGCGATGCGCACTCCGGCGGGGTCCTGGACGGCGATTTCGAGAGCGATCGTTCGGGTCACCCCTCCATTGTGCCCGCTGGCCTCGGCTCCTCCCGCCCCCGCGACGGAAATATTAGATAGACTAACTAAGTATGTCTGCGTCCGATGATTCCCTGCACCTCACCGCCACAGACCTGCGCATGGCCACGTTCCGGCTCGCCCGCCGACTGCGCTGCGCCCGCGCCGCCGACATGATGAGCGACACGCAGCTCGCCGTTCTCGCCGAGCTGCGCATGAACGGCCGGCGCACGATCTCCACCCTCGCCGAGCGCGAGCGCGTGACCGCCCCCTCGATGACGAGCATCGTGAACGGCCTGGAGGAGCAGGGCTTCGTCGCCCGCACCCCGGACGAGGACGACCGCCGCCGCGTGCAGGTGGACATCACCGCCGCCGGCGTCGAGGTCGTCGTCGAGACCATCCGCCGCCGTGACGTGCTGCTGGCCGACATGCTCCGCGAGGTCGACTACACCGAGGAGGAACTGACGACGCTGCGAGAAGCGAGCGCCCTGATGCGGAGGGTGGTGGAGCGATGAGCGCCATGTTCCGTTCCTTCGCGAACATCAACTACCGGATCTGGTTCGCCGGCGCCCTCGTGTCGAACGTCGGCGGATGGATGCAGGCCACAGCCCAGACTGGGTCGTGCTGACCGAGCTCACCGACAACGACGCGACCGCGATGGGCGTCACCATGGCACTGCAGTTCGGCCCACCGCTGGTGCTGGTGAGCCTGACCGGCTGGGTCGCTGATCGCTTCGATCGGCGGAAGATCCTGCTGACCACGCAGACCGCGCTGCTCGGCCTCGCGATCGCGGTCGGATCCCTGCTGCTGGCCGGCGTCATGACCCTGCCGATGATGCTCGCGTTCGCCCTCGGTTTCGGCATCGTCAACGCGTTCGACGCACCCGCCCGGCAGGCCTTCGTGTCGGACATGGTGTCCGCCACGGAGACCTCCAACGCCGTGGCCCTCAACTCCGCCTCCTTCAACCTCGCCCGTATGATCGGCCCCGCGTCGGCGGTCTGCTCATCGTCGCGATCGGCTCCGGTTGGGTGTTCATCGTCAACGCCGCGACCTTCCTCGCCATGATCGTCGCGCTGATGCTCATGCGCACGCACCTGCTGGCACCACGGCCGAAGAACCGCAGCCGCGGCGGCCTCGCGGAGGGCTTCCGGTACGTCTGGGCGCGCAGCGACCTCAAGGTCGTGTTCGTGACGGTGTTCCTCATCGGCGCGTTCGGCATGAACTTCCCGATCTTCGCCTCGACCATGGCGCTGGAGTTCGGAGCCGGCGCCGACGGGTACGGGGTGCTGAGCTCGGTGCTCGCTATCGGCTCCCTGATCGGCGCCCTCCTCGCCGCACGGCGGGACCGTGCGAGGGTGCGCGTGGTGATCCTCGCGGCGGGCGGCTTCGGGATCGCGGCCTTCGTCTCGGCCGCGATGCCCACCTACCTCTCCTACGCGGTCACGCTCACGTTCACCGGCTTCATGATCGTGACGCTGCTGACCACGGCCAACGGCTACGTGCAGATCACGACGGATCCGGCGCTCCGCGGCCGCGTCCTCGCCCTCTACATGGCCGTGATCATGGGGTCGACCCCGGTCGGCGCACCGATCGCGGGCTGGGTGGCGGACACGTTCGGTCCCCGCGCCGCCATCATGCTCGGCGGGACGGCCGGCTTCATCGCGTGCGCGATCGGGGTGACGTGGGTGCTGATGTCGGGGAGGCTGCGCCGCGAGGAGAGCAGCCGCTTCCGCTTGACCCTCGACGAGACGCGCCCGCTGCGCGTCGTGCAGCCGGTCGAGCCGGTGGACTACACGGAGAAGGCCGCGGCGACGACGCCCATCCGGCTTCCTCGACGCGACGACGAGTGAGCTGCGGGCGCGTTTGTCAACGCCTTCCTCATCACGGCCCGGCGGTCGTAGCGTCGTGTCATGGACGAGAACATGAGCACCCCGCACCCCGCAGGATCCGGCCGAAGGCGCTCCGGCGTCGACGTCCCTGACGAGAACTCCGGCCAGGGCGACGGCACCGGCGGCGCGATCCAGGGCGACAGCTCCCGCGGCGAGTCGACCGGCGGCGCCATCCAGGGCAGTTCCGGCCCCGGCCACGACGCGCCGCTGGGCGGCGACGAGAACACCGAGACGAGCTCGCGGCCGACAACGCCGCCGAGGAGGACACCCTCCGCACGCTCGACCCCGACTCCCCGCCGGCCTGAGCCGTCGACCCACCCCTTTCGAGACGAGCCACCCCCTTGCGAACGTTCGCAAGGGGGTGGGTCGTGCAGAAGGGGGTGGGTCGGCCGCGGTCAGGCGTCGAGCACCACCTTGAGCTGCTCGACGGCCCAGTCGAGCTCGGTCGCCCGGATGACGAGCGGGGGCGCGATGCGGATGGTCTGCCCGTGCGTGTCCTTCACGAGCACACCCCGGTCGAGCAGCTTCTCCGCGATCTCTCGGCCCGAACCGATCGCGGGGTCGATGTCGACGCCCGCCCACAGCCCGGCGATGCGCACGCCCGTGACACCGTGGCCGATCAGCGGCTGCAGCGCCTGCTCCAGGTGTGCGCCGAGTGCCCGCGCACGCTCCTGGAACTCGCC
>NZ_JBFLUM010000022.1:0-15836 GCF_050470785.1 Microbacterium sp. NRRL B-14842
CCTGACCGGCGCCCGTCAGCTCAGACTCCGGCGTCGCGGGATCCGGCGCTGTGGGACGGCGGGACAGCCGCGTCAGTCGCGGCACATCCGCGGTGGCGCCCGCGTCCGCTGGCACGATGATCTGCTGGGACGCGGCGATGTCGATCCCTTCGGCGCGGACGACGAGGTCGCCGACGGGGGCGCGGCGGGACAGGAGAGCGAGGGCGATCGGCCCGTCCTCGTGATGCCGCGCGGAGGAGGTGATGTGCCCGACCTCGTCATCACCCGCGAACACCGGAGCACCGGGTTCCGGAAGCACGGCGTCGCTGCCGTCGAGCTGGAGCAGTGCGAGACGCCGCGGCGGATGCCCGAGGTTGTGCACCTTCGCGACCGTCTCCTGGCCGCGGTAGCAGCCCTTGTTCAAGTGCACGGCACTGCGGAGCCAGTCCGACTCGTGCGGTAACGACCGCTCGTCGACCTCGGCTGCCCAGCGCGGACGCCAGGCGGCGATCCGCAGGGCCTCGGCGGCGAGCAGCCCCGGCGACGTCCTCGCGGTCGAGGGTCCGCGGCGAGTGCGCGCGCCGCCGTCTCGGGCACGATGCCGATCCGCCAGGCGAGGTCCGCCCCGGGGTGGGAGGGCACCGCGGCGTACTGGTGGCCGCCCACGCTGATGCGCTGCCAGGGGTCGACCCACACCCGCACACCGTCGAGGCCGCGCACGCGGTCGGCAGCGGAGCCGCCGTCGACGAATCCGAGCAGCGCGAGGTCGGGGCGCAGCTCGACGGTGGCCTGGGTGCGGAACTTCATCCGTGTCAGCCACCTCGCGAGTCCCTCGGCGTCGCCGGCGTCCGCGAGGAGCCAGGTCGAGATGCCGTCGTCGAGGACGCCGGCCGCGTGCTCCACCCGCCCCTGCGGGTCGAGCACGAGGAGCTCGGTGCTCTCCCCTGCGCGCAAGCCGCTCACCGCCTGGGACGTGATGGAGTCGAGCCACGGGAGGCGTTCGGGGCCGGACACCTCGATGACCGTCCGGTCGTCGAGGGGCGCGATGGCCGTTCCGGTTGCGAGACGCCGCTGCTCGCGGAAGGGGTCGCCGAAGTGGGCGATCCCGCGCTCACCCGTGATCGCTCCGGGGACGCCGTCGAAGACGCTGCTGCTCACGGTGTGCTCCGTTCAGACGCGGGCGAGACGCGCCGAGGCGTGCGCCCGCAGAGGTGTGCCGAGGGCCGCGATGTCCCACGCCCACAGCAGGTGCCCGTCGACGAGCCCGTACATCCGCGAGGCGGAGGCGTAGTCCTTGGCACCGGCGCCGCGCACGATGGCGTCGGACGAGAGGTCGACACGAGGACCGTTGATCTCACCGACGTAGTACTCGAGCATGCCGTCCGAGCGGGCCAGCGACACCTCGAGCGGGAAGGCGCCGTTGGGCGATCGCAGCGTCTCGACGTCGTCGACGGTGCGGGTCACGGGCGTCGCCGTCGGCGGGAGCAGGGCGGGACCTGCATCGGTCGCCGCAGCCGGTCGCGCAGTCGCCAGAATCCGGACTCGGCGGTCAGCGGGACGGCGGGTGCGGCTTCATCGCCGACGAACGTGGCGGTCGCCGCGTAGTTGAGGAACGGTCCGCCGTCATGGCTGAAGCTCACGCGATGGGTGAACTCCCCCTGCAGCCGCTCCTCCCCGACGGGGTAGTCGATCACCCCGGAGCCCTCCCACACGCCGATCAACCACGCAGCGGGGCGAGGTCGGCGGGGAGGTCTGTGGGGAGCTCGATCACGATGTCGTCAGCGCTGGCCGCGGAAGAGGTTGCGCAGCACCACGGCCGAGACGAACACGATCGCGAGGCTCGCCAGGCCAGCAGGCCGATGAAGAAGATTTCGAGCGCCATGATGTCCATGACCTCCACCTTACCCCCGGCGATCCGGCTCAGGCAGGGATGAGGGCGGCCCAGGCCGAAGCCGACGGAGATGATCCCCATCAGCAGCAGGGAGCCCGTCACGCTGCTCGCGACGCGGAAGATGAAGCCCTGCGTGCGGCCGTACCAGAGCTGCACCGCGAAGGAGAGGAGCACGACCGCACCGAAGCCCACGAGCATCCAGGGGATCCGCCACTCCTCCGGAGCGAAGATCCCGATGACGATGCTGCCGACGAACGCGGTCGCCCAGACCGCGATCACGCCGGTGAAGGCGTTGCGGGGCGCGAGAGCCGGTTCTGACATGTCACCATTCTTGCGCATCGGCGGCCGCTATCATGGCGGCACGGCGTCGATCCCCCCGCCGGTGAGGAGGTGCGCGTGGCCCTGGTGCTGGTTCTGACCAATGCTCCGCTCTCGGAGCAGGTGCTGCCCGCCCTCGAGCTGCTGAGTCATCGCACGCGGCAGATCCCCGCCGAGCCGGCCCAGCTCATCAACGCCCCGGAGTACGACATCGTGATCGTCGACGGCCGTCACGACCTCGTCGGGGCGAAGTCGCTGTGCCGTCTGCTGCGGGCGACCGGGCAGGATGCGCCGCTCCTGCTCGTCGTGACCGAGGGCGGCATGAGCGCACTGTCGGGCGAATGGGGCATCGACGATGTGCTGCTGTCCACCGCCGGCCCCGCCGAGATCGACGCCCGCGTGCGCCTCGCGCTCGCCCGACGGGACGAGGTCGCGGAGCCGGCGCGCGTGCAGGCCTCCGGGGTCACGATCGACGAGCAGTCGTACTCGGCGAAGCTGCACGGGCGACCGCTCGACCTCACCTACAAGGAGTTCCAGCTCCTGCACTTCCTCGCGACCCATCCCTCGCGGGTGTTCACCCGTGAGCAGCTGCTGAGCGAGGTGTGGGGGGTATGACTACTTCGGCGGTACCAGGACCGTCGACGTGCACGTGCGGCGGCTGCGCGCCAAGCTCGGCGATCAGGAGCAGATCATCGGCACGGTGCGCAACGTCGGTTACCGCTTCAACGTCTACGAGGACGGACAGCCTGGTCGGCTCGCGCTGACCGCTGTTCACACGTCCGACACCTGCCGGTGCTTAGATGTACCCCATGATCGATCCCGCACTCGCCGACGCCGGCCTCGGTGACGCCGAAGACGACCGACTTCGACGACGCCGTCGAGGCGCCGGACTCGCAGCTCCCCGACCACCGCTATCTGGACCGCGAGCTGAGCTGGCTCGCGTTCAACCAGCGCGTGCTGGAGCTCGCGGAGGATCCGTCGCTGCCGGAGCTGGAGCGGGCGAACTTCCTGGCGATCTTCGCCAGCAACCTCGACGAGTTCTTCATGGTGCGTGTCGCCGGACTCAAGCGGCGCATCATGACCGGTCTCGCCGTGCCGACCAACATCGGGCGCTCCCCCGTCGACGCCCTCGCCGACATCTCGCGGGAGGCCCACGCGCTCCAGCTCCGCCACGCGGACGCGTGGACGACGCTCGTCCGTCCCGCTCTCGCCGACTCCGGCATCGAGATCACCGAGTGGTCCGATCTCACCGACGACGAGCGCCGGGCGCTGTCGGACTACTTCGGGGCGCAGGTCTTCCCGGTGCTGATGCCGCTCGCGGTCGACCCGGCGCACCCGTTCCCGTACATCTCCGGCCTCTCCCTGAACCTCGCCATCCGCATCCGCAACGCGCGGACCGGCCGGCAGGAGTTCGCGCGACTCAAGGTGCCGCCCATGCTGCCGCGCTTCGTCGAGGTGCCGGGCGGCGGCGAGATCAAGCGCTTCCTGCGGCTGGAGGAACTCATCGCCAACCACCTCGGCGACCTCTCCCCGGCATGGAGGTGCTCGACCACCACGCGTTCCGCCTCACCCGCAACGAGGACGTGGAGATCGAGGAGGACGAGAGCGAGAACCTCATCCAGGCACTCGAAGCCGAGCTGCTGCGTCGTCGGTTCGGCCCTCCGATCCGGCTCGAGATCACCGATGACATGGACGATGTCACCATGGACCTGCTGGTCCGGGAACTCGACATCACGGACCTGGAGGTCTATCGCCTCCCTGGTCCCCTCGACCTGCGCGGCCTGTTCGACCTGTCGCGGATCGACCGTCCGGACCTGCGGTACCCGCCGCACCTGCCCACCACCGCCGTCGCCTTCCAGCCCGCGGGGTCGAGCAACCGAGCCGACATCTTCAAGGCGATCCGCAAGTCCGACGTCCTCGTGCACCACCCGTACGAGTCCTTCACCACGAGCGTGCAGGCGTTCCTCGAGCAGGCCGCCCGCGACCCGCACGTGCTCGCCATCAAGCAGACGCTGTACCGGACCTCCGGAGACAGCCCCGTCGTGCAGGCCCTCATCGACGCGGCCGAGGCAGGCAAGCAGGTGCTCGCGCTCGTCGAGGTGAAGGCGCGATTCGACGAGGCGAACAACATCGTGTGGGCGCGCAAGCTGGAGAAGGCCGGCGTGCACGTGGTGTACGGCCTGGTCGGCCTCAAGACGCACTGCAAGCTCGCCCTCGTGATCCGCGAGGAGGACGGCAAGCTCCAGCACTACTCGCACGTCGGCACCGGCAACTACAACCCGAAGACCAGCCGCATCTACGAGGACTTCGGGCTGTTCACCGCCGACGCCCAGGTCGGCAAGGATCTCACGCGGCTGTTCAACGAGCTCAGCGGCTACGCGATCGAGAAGAAGTTCAAGCGTCTGCTCGTCGCCCCGCTCCACCTCCGCAAGGGCCTCGTCGGCTGATCGACGCGGAACGCCGGATCGCCGAGTCGGGAAAGCCCGCGCACATCCGCATCAAGGTCAACTCGATGGTCGACGAGGAGATCATCGACGCGCTGTACCGCGCCAGTGCCGCCGGGGTGAAGGTCGACGTGTGGGTGCGCGGCATCTGCAGCCTGCGGACCGATCTCGACGGGATCAGCGACAACATCACGGTCCGCAGCATCCTCGGCCGCTACCTCGAGCACTCCCGCATCTTCACGTTCGAGAACGACGGCGACCCGCAGGTGTACATCGGCAGTGCCGACATGATGCACCGCAACCTCGACCGTCGCGTCGAGGCCCTGGTGCGGGTCACCGACCCCGCGCACCTCAAGGAGCTGACCGCCTTCTTCGACCTGGCGATGGACGACCAGACCTCGTCGTGGCATCTCGGCCGCGACGGAGTGTGGGAGCGCCACGCCGTGGATGCCGATGGCAAGCCGCTCGTCGACCTGCAGGATAAGACCATGGGGATGATCCAGCGACGTCGTCGGGCGCGGGCGGTTCGATGACGGCGCGGCAGGTCCAGCTCCCGGCGTCCGCGGCGGACACGAAGTGGGCGGACAAGGCCGTGTACGCGGCCGGGGCCGTCGTGTGGCGTCTGGTCGACGGCAAGCTGCGCATCCTGCTCATCCACCGCACCAAGTACCGCGACGTCACCCTCCCGAAGGGCAAGGTCGACCCGGGCGAGATGCTCGCGGAGACCGCCGTGCGCGAGGTGCACGAGGAGACCGGCATCCGGGTGGCACTCGGCGTCCCCGTCGGGATCAGCCGCTATCACCTCGCGTCCCGCAAGCAGAAGGGTCGTCCACTACTGGGCGGCCGAGGCCACGGATGCCGCGATCCGCGCCTCGACGTTCGTGCCGAACCGCGAGATCGCCGCCCTCGAGTGGGTCAGCGTGAAGAAGGCGCGTGCCGCGCTGAGCTACCCGGTGGACCTCGAGATCCTCGATGCGTTCGCGGCGCTGGTGGACGACGGCGTGCTGCGGACCTTCCCGGTGATCGCCCTCCGGCACGCGAAGGCCTGCCCCGGTCGGAGTGGGACAAGGCGGACGCGGCCCCGGCCGCTCACCGACCGCGGGAAGCGGCAGGCCAAGGCCATCGTCGGACCGCTCCGCGCTTTCGGCGTGCGCAAGATCGTCACCAGCGACGCGGTGGCGCTGCGTGCAGACCGTCACCCCGCTCGCCAAGGCCCTGGACCGCAAGCCGGTCCTCACCGAGAAGATCAGCCAGGACGCATGGGAGGACGGCGTCGCCGACCTCCGTTCCGTCGTCGGTCGCCGCATCCGTGCCGGCAAGCCCGCGGTGCTCTGCAGTCACGGCCCCGTGCTCCCCGCGCTCCTCTCGGAGATCGCCCTCGCGACCGGCACCGTGCACGGCTCCTACGTCAGCAGCGCCGCCGATCTGGAGACCGGCGCGTTCTCCGTGGTGCATGTCTCGGCGACGAACCCCGGCTCCGGCATCATCTCGATCGAGACCCACGCGCCGAAGGTCTGACCCCTCCCTCGTTCGAGTCGCTCACGTGGCTGCATCCGGGCCGGGGATGGCGCACAGTGGGCGATTCGAACGGAGGAGGCGCCCCTGGGACCCGCACAACGACGGGGATCGGCCCCAGAGAGTCGCTGGCCGTTCACCTGCCGTTCACACTGCGCGGGAGAGTCTCGTTAACCGTCGCCCCTAGCGTCACTGTGTGCCCTGCACCGGGCCCCACCCCTCCAAGATCGAAGGATCCACAGTGAAGATCTCCCGAATCGCACGAATCGGCGCCATCGGCGCCGTCGCCGCTCTCGCCCTCGCCGGCTGTGCCGCGAACGAAGGCGGAACCGGCGGCTCCAGCGAAGAGCCCTCGGAGTCCACGCTCTCCGGCACGATCGACGCGACCGGCGCGTCCTCGCAGACCGCAGCCCAGGAGGCCTGGGTCGCCGCATTCCAGACGGCCAACCCCGACGTGACGGTCAACTACGAGCCCACCGGCTCCGGCACCGGCCGCGAGAACTTCCTCGAGGGCGGCAGCAACTTCATCGGCTCCGACCGCGCGTTCAACGACGAGGAGATCGCCGCCGGCGGCTTCGGCGCCTGCACCACCGACGACATCGTCGAGGTCCCCCTCTACATCTCCCCCGTCGCGGTCGCCTTCAACCTCGAGGGCATCGACACGCTGAACCTCGACGCCGCCACGATCGCGGGCATCTTCGCCGGCACGATCACCAACTGGAACGACGAGGCCATCGCGGCCCTCAACGACGGCGTCGAGCTGCCCGACCTGGCCATCTCGCCGGTGCACCGCTCCGACCCTTCCGGCACGCAGGAGACCTTCGCCAAGTACCTCAGCGCGACGGCCCCCGACGTCTGGACCTACGAGGTCTCGGACGAGTGGCCGATCCAGGGCGGCGAGGCTGCTCAGGGCACCTCGGGTGTCAAGCAGGCTCTCACCGCCGGCAACGGCGCCATCGGCTTCCTCGACGCCTCGCAGGCGGACGGCCTCGGCCAGGTCGCCGTGGGCGTCGGCGAGGACTTCGTCGCCTACTCGGCCGAGGCCGCCGCGAAGCTCGTCGAGGGCTCGCCGCTCGCCGAGGGCCGTGGCGAGGGTGACCTCGTCTTCGACGTCGACCCGGCCGCTGCCGCGGACGGCGCCTACCCGATCGCCCTGGTCAGCTACCTCATCGGCTGCGAGCAGTACGAGGACAGCAACGTCGCGGAGCTCGTGAAGGAGTACTTCACGTACGTCGCGAGCGCCGAGGGCCAGGATGCCGCCGCGGAGAACGCCGGCAGCGCCCCGATCTCGGACGGCCTGCGCGAGCAGGTCCAGGCCGCGATCGACCTGATCCAGGTCGGCTGATCCTGCCGATCCACTGACGACGGTGCCCCCCGCGTCCCCGAGCGGGCGCGGGGGCTCCGCCAGGTCAGCACCCGATCCATCTCCACCCGGCCCGAGACAGGGAGATCATGAGCACGACCGCGCAGGAGCCGACAACGGCACCCGGCACCGACCCCGGCGCCGCCCACACCGATCAAGGCCAAGCAGCGCCTCGGCGACCGGGTCTTCTCCGGCACCGCGCTGGCGGCCGGCATCATCATCCTGGTCGTGCTGGCGCTCGTCGCCGCCTTCCTCGTCATCCAGAGCCTGCCGGCCTTCCAGCTCGACACCACCGACAACCACATCCTCCGGGGCGAGTCGTTCTGGGTGTACGTGTGGCCCCTCGTCTTCGGCACGCTCTGGGCGTCGTTCATCGCCCTCCTGATCGCCGCGCCCATCGCGATCGGCATCGCCCTCTTCATCTCGCACTACGCGCACCGCCGACTCGCCGCCTTCCTCGGCTACATCATCGACCTGCTCGCCGCGGTGCCCTCCGTGGTCTTCGGCCTCTGGGGCGGCCTCGTGCTCGCGCCCATGCTGCAGCCGATCTACGTCTGGCTCAACGAGAACGCGTCGTGGGTGCCGTTCTTCGGTGGTCAGGTCTCCGCGACCGGGAAGACCATCCTCACCGCCGCCCTCGTGCTCGCCGTGATGTGCATCCCGATCATGACCGCCATCTGCCGCGAGGTCTTCCTGCAGACCCCGAAGCTCCATGAGGAGGCGGCCCTCGCCCTCGGCTCCACCCGCTGGGAGATGGTCCGCATGGCCGTCCTCCCCTTCGCCCGCGGCGGCATGGTGTCGGCCGCGATGCTGGCCCTCGGCCGCGCACTCGGCGAGACCATGGCCGTGACGATGGTGCTCTCCCCCTCCGCGGTGGTCAGCTTCCTCGTGCTCACCGCCACCAACCCCACGCCGATCCCCGCCAACATCGCGCTCGCCTTCCCGGAGGCGCACGGCACCGGCGTGAACACGCTGATCGCGACCGGCCTCATCCTCTTCGTCGTGACCTTCGCGGTCAATGCGGTGGCGCGCTGGATCGTCGCCCGCCGCGCCGAGTTCTCGGGAGCGAACTGACATGACCGCCCTCACCAGCGCTCCGCCCTCCGCGAGCACCACCGCCCTCACCTCCGGCCGTCTTCCGAAGTGGGCGCCGTGGGCCCTTCTCGGCGTCTCCTTCGTCGTGTCCGCCGCGGTCTTCGGCGTCGCCGCCGCCGGGTCCGACACCCCGCTCGCCGACTTCAACGTCGCGGGCACCGTCATCGTCGGCATCCTGCTCTACATGGTGATCATCACCGTGATCTCCTCCATCGCGGAGAGCCGCCGGAAGGCCGTGGACCGCCTGATGACGGCCCTCGTCGCCACCGCCTTCCTCATCGCCCTGCTGCCGCTGATCTCGCTGCTGTGGACCGTGGTGGCGAACGGCATCGAGCGCTTCGACGCCGAGTTCTTCTCCTACTCGATGCGCAACGTCGTCGGCGACGGCGGCGGCATCGTGCACGCGATCTGGGGCACCGTCCTCATCACGCTCACGGCCACGATCATCTCGGTGCCGGTCGGCCTGATGACCTCGATCTACCTCGTCGAGTACGGCCGCGGCAAGATCGCCAAGGCCATCACGTTCTTCGTCGACGTGATGACCGGCATCCCCTCGATCGTCGCCGGTCTGTTCATCTACGCGGTGTTCGCGCTCCTGATCCGCCCTGGCATCTCGATGGGCTTCATGGGCGCGCTCGCGCTCGCGGTGCTGATGACCCCGGTGGTGGTGCGAGGCAGCGAGGAGCTGCTGCGGATCGTTCCGAACGAGCTGCGCGAGGCCTCCTACGCCCTGGGCGTGCCGAAGTGGCTCACGATCCTCAAGGTCGTGCTGCCCACCTCGATCGCCGGCATCATGACCTCGGTGATGCTCGCCATCTCCCGCGTGATCGGCGAGACCGCCCCGCTGCTGCTCACCGCCGGCTTCACGCAGAGCCTGAACACGAACATCTTCGACGGCCAGATGATGACCCTCCCGGTGTTCGCCTACAACCAGTACATGAACCAGGGCACGAGCCCGGACGCCGCCGTCGCGCGCGCCTGGGCCGCCGCCCTCACCCTCATCCTCATCGTCATGGTGCTGAACCTGCTCGCGCGCCTGATCGCGAAGCTGTTCGCCCCGAAGGTCAACGGCCGCTGAGCGCCCGACCACTCAGAATAGGAATCCACGTGTCCAAGAGCATCGAAGTCAACGACCTCAACGTCTACTACGGCAACTTCCTCGCGGTCGAAGGCGTCTCCCTCGACATCCAGCCGCGCAGCGTCACGGCCTTCATCGGCCCGTCCGGCTGCGGCAAGTCCACCTTCCTCCGCACCCTCAACCGCATGCACGAGGTCATCCCCGGCGCCCGTGTGGAGGGCGAAGTGCTCCTGGACGGCAAGGACCTCTACGGTGCCGGTGTCGACCCCGTGCTCGTGCGTCGCCAGGTCGGCATGGTTTTCCAGCGCCCGAACCCGTTCCCGACGATGTCGATCAAGGAGAACGTGCTCGCGGGTGTGAAGCTCAACAACAAGCGCATGTCGAAGAGCGAGCAGGACGACCTCGTCGAGAAGTCCCTCACCGGCGCGAACCTGTGGAACGAGGTCAAGGACCGCCTCGACCGTCCCGGCTCCGGACTCTCGGGCGGCCAGCAGCAGCGCCTGTGCATCGCCCGCGCGATCGCCGTCTCCCCCGAGGTGCTGCTGATGGATGAGCCGTGCTCGGCGCTCGACCCCATCTCGACCTACGCGATCGAGGAGCTGATCGGCGAGCTGAAGAACGAGTTCACGATCGTGATCGTCACGCACAACATGCAGCAGGCGTCCCGAGTCTCCGACAAGACGGCGTTCTTCAACATCGCCGGCACCGGGAAGCCCGGCAAGCTCATCGAGTACGACGACACCACGAGCATCTTCACCACCCCGTCCGTCCAGGCCACCGAGGACTACGTCTCCGGCCGCTTCGGCTGACCCGCACTCTTTCGACCTTCGGGCCCGACGCCTCGCGTCCGGGCCCCGAACCTGCCCCCCGCCCGACCCCGGGCCCTGTCCCCGGCCCCGTCCCCGGGCCCCTCCCCAGGCACAACTTCGAGATGCCGCGCGACACGCCGTCGCCCGGGCTCCGGCCACGGCGTGTCTCCTTCGATCTCCGAAGCTGTGCACGGGTCGTGACTCCTGCACAGATCGCGAGTCGGGAGGATCGTCCACAGACAGGTGGGCTACGAGTCGAGTCGCGGCCGGGGAGGCCGAGACGGCGCGAATGATGGCGGGATGTGCACGGGGCGAGGGACGCAGGTCTGGACGTATGCCGTGCTCCGCGCCCGGCACGGACGACGGCAGAATCGAGCGTCAGGTGCGCGGCGGCACCCTCCTCCGGGTGCGGCGCGGGGTCTACGCAACGGACCGCGCCTGCGTGGAGGTCGTGACCGCCGCCGCCCACGGCGGGGTCCTCGGCTGCGAGTCCGCAGCGCGGCATCTCGGGCTCTGGGTGCTCGACGAGCCGGCCTGCACGTCTGGATGCACCACGACCGCCACCAGTATCCGCACGAGGACTGCCGGTGGCGTGGACGCACTGGGATGCTGCGACGTCGAGCAGTGCCTTCGAGCAGCCGGGGGTGCCCCCTCGTGCTCCGGCAGATCTACGGCTGCCGAGGGCCGGAGGCGTTCTTCGTCGCTGTGGAGTCCGCCCGCCGCTCGGACTCATCGACGAGGTCGGGCTGCGCCGGCTCGGCGACCGGCTCGGAGCCGAGGGACGCGACCTCATCGCGTTCTCGCGTGCGACGCCGACAGCGGGCTGGAGTCTCTGGTGCGGCTGCGGATCCGGCGGTATGGGTGGCGCGTGCGGACGCAGGTCGGCGTGATGGGAACGGGCGGGTGGACCTCCTCATCGACGGCTGGCTCATCATCGAGACCGACGGACGCGCCAACCACGAGGAGAGCTCGCTCCGGCACCGCGATCTGGTCCGCGATGCGACCGCTGCAGGCTGGGGTCACCCCACGCTCCGCTTCGACTACGCGATGGTCCTCCATGACTGGGCCCCTCGTCGAGCGCGCCATCGTCGAGACCATGCGTCGCCGCCCCTGACCTCGGCCCAGCATCTTGCCGCCCTGTGCCGTGCACAGCTTCGGAGATCATCGAGGACACGCCGGTCTCAGGGCGGTGAGTGTCGGGGTGTCGTCCGGGCATCTCCGAAGTTGTGTCCGTGGGAGCGGGAGGACCTCAGTCGCGCGGGGAGAGGAGGTAGGTGTTGAGGTCGTCGGTGAGGGGCGGTGTCCACGGGAACCGGGCGCGCCGTCGATCGCGGTGATGGCGGTGGCGAGACGCACAACTCGACACGAGCCACGCGCATCGGCCTGCGTCAGATCGGCGGCGGGGATGCGGTCGTACCCGACTTCGAAGCCCCGCGCGAGGAGGTGGTCGTAGACGCTGAGCTGCGTGGTCCCGTGCAGGATGCCGCCGTCGGGGCCGGGGTCGTGAACCGGTCGCCGAAGCGCAGGATGAGGGAGGCCGTCGGAGCCTCCCAGCACGAAGCCGTCCGCTCGACAGGAAGATCGCGTCGTCGGCTCCGCGGCGCTTGGCCTCGCGCAGGGCCGCCATGTTCACGGCGTAGGACAGCGTCTTGGCCCCGAGCAGCAGCCAGGGGGGCGCGTTCCGCGGCGCCGAGGTCGTATCCGCGGTCCCAGGGTGACGACCTTGTACGCCGTTCCGCCGCACCGCCGCGAAGTCCGCCCCGGAGCCGCCGTGACCCACGCGGTCGGCGTCGGCCCGTGCTCGACGCCGCGGCTGAGGATCAGCTTGATGACCGACTCCCCCGCCCCGAGCTGTGCTGCGGCCTGCTGGATCCGCCTGACGCCACTGCTCCTGGTTCGGCACCGGGAGGTCGCAGAGTCGCGCCGAGTGCGCAAGGCGTTCCAGATGCGGGACGACCTCCTGCGCATGTCCGTCGATCACGCCGATGGACTCGAACACGCCATCGCCCCGTTGCGTGCTCAGCTCGCCGACGCTGAGGGCGGGGGCCGCGGCGTCCACCTGCGTGAACGTGTCGGCGTAGTCGTCACGCTGCTCGTCGGCGGCGACGGGACTCGATCATGAGGGCGAAGCGACGGGGTCATGTGACGAGCCTAGGCCGCCGGGAATACCCACCGCGTCCTCGCGTACACTGGAGTGGCCGGGCCGCATAACCCCGGGCTCCAATTTTCGCCGCTGCGAGCGGCCTTCCGCGAGAGGCGTTCTTGCGGCCCGGTCTTTCTCTGTCCGGATGCCGTCCCGACAGAGCCGAAGTCAGGCCAGCGCTCCGGTGCGCCACAGAGCCGCCGACGCCGCGAGGTCCTGGGCATAGCTGCTCAGCCGCAGCGCCCCGCGTGGTGAGCTCGCTGGCACGGGCGGGCTCCGTCGGCTCGTAGTCGTCGGCGGTGTGCGTCGCGCCGGAGGCCTGGACGCGGCAGAACGCCGCCGCGCGCTCCAGCGCCACGGCGAAGTCGCCGCGAAGGCGCCGCGCAGGATCGTGTCGATGAGCGCCACGAGCTCGTCCGGGCTCGCCGGCACCGGTGCACGGCGACCACGGCATCGGCCGACGGCAGTTCGACCCGCCCGCGGTCGTAGAGGAGGGCCGCCGTGCGCGGATCGCCGTGGATGGCGAGCTGGAGGACGTACAGGCCGCCACAGCGACCCCGGGAGGGTGCGCGACGGCGCCTTCGACCACAGTTCCGCGATCTCGTCGATGCCGTGCTCGCTCGTGAAGGCGATCAGCCGTTCGACGCTCGCCCCGCTCTCGTCCTCGCGGACGCGGGTCAGCAGCGCGGAGGCGGTGGCGTGCGCGACGCGCGTCTCCTCGGCGGGGTCATGGGCGCCGACGATGTTGTCGAAGGCGCTCGTCGGTCGACGCACGGGACGGTGGTGCTGCTCGGGGCATCCCTCCAGGGTACGCCGGACCGGGGCCACTCAGGCCGTCGGGGATGACGATCACCGGGTCGGTCGTGGGCAGTCCGGACGGCGATCCGCCCTCCTGCTCGACCGTCACCGCGATGGCATCGCCGGCCTGCATCTCGCCCTCGAGGAGCGCGGTGGCCTCCCCACCGTCGACATCGAACACGCCGGCGGCGATCGGGTCCTCTCCGCGCACGAACCACAGCTCGTACGTCTTCCGTCCGCGACCTCGGGCAGCCCATCCGTGACCAGCACGGCCTTGCCGACCGAGCCCGACCAGTGCGCGGTGGCCGTCGCACCGTCGTCGAGCTCCACCGTGGCCCTCTCTGCGCATCGCCCGCGGATTCGATCTCCTGCAGCGCGACGACGCTCTCCGGCCGGTTCAGCTGATCGTTGAGGGCGACGGCACCGATACCGACACCCACCAGGAGCGCGAGACATGCGGCGAGCGCGAACGCGAGCCGGGTCCAGCGTCGGGGCGTGCGGGGCGCCGTCTCATCGGCGGGAATCGAACTCGCCGCCGCCGGGACCTTCCGGGTCGGCCTCGGGGTCCGTGGCATCATCCTGCGGAGTCTGGGCGATCTGGGCGAGCAGGGCCGCGCGGATGCCGGCGGGCGGAGCGACCGGAGCCATGCCGTCAGCGAGGAGAGCAGCAGCCTCGGCGTCGGCGTCGTGCAGCGCCGCCCACTCCGGATGCTCGGCGAGGGCGCGTCGGTACCGACGCTCGTCGTCCGCCGACAGCGCGTGGAGCGCGGCACCTGCCGCGAGTTCTGCGAAGTCCTTCTCGTTTCATTGCCGTCACCCCCATCGCCGTGCGGAGCCGGGTCAGCCCGTCTCTCATCCGTGTCTTGATCGTGCCGAGCGGTGCTCCCACGAGCGCCGCGATCTCGTTCTGACTGTAACCAGCCGTAGTAGGCGAGGACGAGCGCCTCCCGCTGCGCCTCGGGAAGCCCCGTCAGCGCTGCGACGACCCGCTCTCCCTCGATCCCAGTTCGACCCGTTCCGCCACGCTGTCGTGCGCGACGCCGAGGTCTCGATAGCCCGCACGCACGTCCGCGTCCGCACTCGACTGCGAAGCCCGCACCCGATCCACGGCCGGCGATGCGCGATCGTCATCACCCAGGTTCGTCCCTGTCCCTTGTTCGGAGCGAACCGGGAAGCGGATTGCCAGATCTCGAGGAACTCCTCCTGCAGCGACCTCCTCGCTCTGCGCGCGTTCACGAGCACGCGGAGGATGAGGCCCGAACACACGGGAGGAGAGGGAGTCGTACAGGCGCGGCGAAGGCAGCCTGATCACCGGAGGCGACGCGGACGAGGAGGTCGGCGACAGCATCCTGCGGCGCCGCCCCGTCCTCGGGGACGTCCATCCCATCGATGACCATCTCCATAAGCATGCCGTATCTCCTCCCTCTTTCCCGTGCAGACGTCACCCGAATGTGAACGAATACACCTCGACGCCGGTGGGGACCTCGAGCGTGAACGTGCCCTTCTCGATGTCGCCCTCCTCGAGCAGGCCGTACGAACGCGGCGTTCCGTCGATCCGGATCGCCTGCTCGTTCCCGTCGGAGTCCGTGACCACGACCTCACCCGACCCCGCGACAGACCATGCGCACCTCGGCCGCGCGGTACTGCAGCCGGATCCGGCCGTCGTCTCCGGTCGGCGTCACGTACTGGGTGTTCCACGGTCCAGTCCCCCGTCCAGCGCGAAGCTGTCGTCGGGCTGGTCCATCGGGGAAGGTGAAGCTGCCGTCGCCGCGGCGGTACTCGTCGCCACCGCCCGTAGTTGACGTCCTTCGAGGAGCCGAGGAAGGTCTCCCGGGTCGTGGCCCCCACCTCGGGGGTCTCGTCCTTCACGTCCGTGGCGGCGGGAAGCTCGACGTCGGGGTCGGCGTCCTGCAGCAGCTCCCTGATCATCTTCTCGGTCGCGGCGTAGTTGCCCTCACCGAAGGAGATGTGGCGCACGGTGCCCTCCGCGTCGATGAGGTAGTGCGCGGGCCAGTACCGATTGCGGTAGTTGGTCCAGGTGGAGAGCGTGTTGTCGAGCGCGGACGGGGTACTCGATGCCGAAGTCGCGTGCGCCGGCGGCGACGTTTCCCCGGATCCTTCTCGAACGCGTACTCGGGCGAGTGGACGCCGATCACCTGCAGCCCGGCGTCCCGGTAGGTCTCATCCCAGGCCACGACGTGCGGGATGGAGCGCTGGCAGTTGATGCAGGAGTACGCCCAGAAGTCGATGAGGACGACCTGCCCGCGCAGGATCCTTCAGATCGATGGCCTCTCCGTCCGGGGTGTTGAGCCACTGCTGGATCCCCTTGATGGACGGCGCCGTGCCGCAGGACTCCAGCTCCGTCGCGCCGTTCGTGCACTCGTCGAGGTCCTTGTTCTCCTC